>CAMDHE010000087.1 GCA_945898095.1 Roseateles toxinivorans
GACTTCGCTGTCGACGGCCGCCGCGTTGGCGCTGGCGGATGCGGGCAAGAATGTGTTGCTGGTCAGCACCGACGCTGCGTCGAATCTTGACGAAATGCTCGGCATCAAACTGAGCAACCAGGCCGTGACCGTACCCGGTGCGTCGGGGCTGTCGGTGCTGAACATCGACCCTGACAACGCCGCCGAGTCGTACCGGCAGCGGGTGCTGGCCCAGGTGAGTGAAGCCGAAAGGCCGGAAGTGCGCGAACAGCTGTCGGGTGCTTGCACCACCGAGATTGCCTCCTTCGATGAGTTCTCAACGCTCTTGTCCGAAGGCGATGCGCGCTATGACCATATCGTTTTCGACACTGCGCCGACGGGCCATACGCTGCGGCTGCTGAGTCTGCCCAAGGCCTGGAGCGGTTTCCTCGCCGGCAATGATCGCGGCGCCTCCTGCCTGGGCCCGCATTCGGGCTTGAAGATGCAGGAAATTCGCTTCAAGGCGGCGCTCGAAGCCTTGAACGACCCGGCCAGGACCACCGTGATCCTGGTGACGCGGCCGGACCAGGGCGCCATCGAGGAAGCGGCGCGCACCTCGCAACAACTGCATGAACTCGGCCTGAACAATCAGCGGCTGGCGATCAACGGCTTGTTCCATGCCAGCGATCGCGCCGACGCGGTGGCCTGTGCGATCGAGGATCTTGGGCAGCAGGCCTTGGCGCAGATGCCGGCGTCGCTGCTTGCCTTGCCGCAGGATCTGGTGCCGCTGCGAGCCTTCGACATGGTCGGTTTGCCAGCCTTGCGCGCCCTGCTGAATACCGCTGCTGGGCCGCTCACCGAGATCGCGCAGATGGAGGCGCTGCCTGGCTTTCCAGGGCTGGACAAGCTGGCAGATGAGTTGGCCAGCGCAGGCCATGGGCTGATCATGGTGATGGGCAAAGGCGGCGTCGGCAAAACGACGGTGGCAGCGGCCTTGGCGCTGGGGCTGATCCAGCGCGGCAAGAGCGTGCACTTGAGCACCACCGATCCGGCCGCCCATCTGGCGTCCACGCTGGCTGGCACGGTGCCTGGTCTGCAGCTCAGCCGCATCGACCCGCAAGCCGAGACGCAGCGCTATGTCGAGAAGATCATGGCCGCCAAATCGCCAGGTCTGGACGCGCAGGAACAAGCCCTGCTGCGTGAGGATCTGCGTTCGCCCTGCACCGAAGAGGTGGCCGTCTTCCACGCCTTCTCGCGCATCGTCAGCGAGGCGCGCAGCGCCTTCGTCGTGCTTGACACCGCACCGACCGGGCATTCGCTGCTGTTGATGGATGCGACCGGAGCCTATCACCGGCAGATGATGCGCGAATTCGAAGGGCATGGCAGCGGCCGCATCGTCACGCCCTTGATGCGACTGCAGGACGCGGCTTACACAAAAATCATCCTGGTCACCTTGCCAGAAGTGACGCCGGTCTCGCAAGCCGCCGCCTTGCAGCAGGATCTGCAACGCGCCAGCATCGAGCCCTATGCCTGGGTGCTGAATAAAAGCGTGCTGGCCGCCGGCACCAGCGACCCCTTGCTGGCCGCAAGGCTGGCCGGTGAGCGACAGCAGATGGCGCGCATGTCAGCCGGGCTGGCCAAGCGCATCTTCGTCCTGCCTTGGCTGAAGCGCCCGCCGATCGGCTTGCTTGAACTGTCGGCGCTGGTCAGCGCAAGCCCGGCCGTCAGGCCCGCAGGATCTTTGTCACCCCAGGCGGCGTCTGCAGACTTGAAGCAATGACCGACTGATGGACGACCTCGGCCAGCGCCCGGGCGGCAAACGATGGCTCCTTGTCGGCCGGAAAGACCAGGCCAAGCTTGCGCGAGACCAGCGGCCGCACCAGCGGCCGGACGGCGAAGGCGCTGTTCGTCGGTGCCGGGCACAACATTGAGGGCAGCACGGTCACGCCGAGCCCGGATTCGACCAGACCCAGCACGGTGTGGAACTGAGTCGTCTCGTGGATCACGTTCAACTTGATCGCCAGGCGCTCGATGGCACGGTCGAAGGCATCCCGGATGCCCGAGCCGCGCCGCAGCAACACCAGCTCCTGCTCCGCCAGATCGGCGCCCGAGACCTGCCTCTGCCGCGCCAGCGGATGCAATGCCTGGCAAACCACCTGGAACGAATCGGTCACCAGCGGTATGGTCAGACCGCGCTTGTTCGATGCGTCGTCGCTGACGATGGCGACATCGCATTCACCGCTGTCCAGGCTGTGCAGGATGCCGCGCATGCTGTCGTCGCGGAAGACGACATTGATCTCCGGGTAGCGGCGTTTCATCTCGGCCAAGGCCGGCGGCAACAGGCGGTAGACCGTCGATGACAGGCAGGCCAGCGTCACGCGGCCGCGGCCGGTGGTGGCAAATTCACGCAAGGTCGCGATCGAATGGTCCATGCCGTCCAGCAGGCGCTCGGCATCGACCAGAAACGCAGCGCCTGGTTCGGTCAAGCGGACCGTTCGCGTCGTCCGGTCGAGCAGCTTGACCGCCAGCATCGATTCAAGCTGGGCAATCGCTTGGCTGGCTGCAGGCTCGCTCATGTGCAAGGCGGCTGCAGCATTCCTGAAACTGCCGCGCCTGGCAATTTCGACGAAGACGCGCAGGTGTTTGAGGTTCGGATTGATCACTGGATACGTTTGTTCGCTGACTCGAGACGGACGGACCTTCAAGATCCTCGGCAAAGTACGGTCGATTATTAAGTAAACCTGAATAAACAGTCAAATAGTTCTATTTGTCGAAATTCTCCTGCCTGCCTAGACTATTCCGCTTCGAAGTCGATGGAGGTATTTGTGCGATCGAGCTGGCGTCTGCCCTTGGGCTGCATCATTTTCTGCATGAGCTGGCTGTGTTCGGCCGGCATGGCTGCTGCGCAGACCGAAGGCATCGAGCTGGTCGTTCCAACCGCCGCGCAAGGCTCGACCGATCTGCTGGCACGACTGGTCGCTGATGGCCTGCAGCGGCGCGGCTTCGGTGCTGTTCGCGTTCGCAATCTGCCCGGGCGCAGCGGCACGCTGGCGGCAGCTTATGTGGCGGCAGCAGCGCCCGATGGCCGCACTTTGCTGATCGCTACGCCGAGCAGCCACGGCATCGCCTCGGCATTTGAAGCCAGCATGCCCTATGACCCGGTGCGCAGCTTCACGCCGGTACTGCGCTTCGCGGCAGCGCCCTATCTGCTGGTGGTCAAGCCGGGCGGCGCCTCGACATTGGCGCAATTCGTCGAGCAGGCGCGCCTGGCCAATGGCAGCTGGCGCTATGCCTCGACCGGAGTTGGCGGGCCACACCATCTGGTGGCCGAGTTCTATTTCCAGCGCGCCGGCCTGAAGCTGCAGCATCTGCCGCTGGCGGGCGGTGCGGCCGCGATGGCCAGCCTGATGGCCGGCGAGGTCGAGGTGATGCTGCCGGCCGCGATCCTGGCGCTGCCTCGCGTCAAGTCCGGGCAATTGAGGGCGCTGGCGGTCAGCGGCACAAGACGTCTGCAGTCTCTGCCTGATGTCCCGACCTTCAGCGAGGCCGGCCTGCCAGTCGAGGTCGAATCCTGGTATGGCTTGATGGCACCCGCAGGCCTACCCGCAGCGCAGGCCGACCGTCTGGCCGAAGCCATCCTCGCGACGCTCAATGAAGCCTCGGTCACAGCAAAATTGAATGAACTTGCGACCGAGAAAACGGCCGACCGGGGCCCGGAATTTGCCAAGGTCATCACCGCGGAGGTCTTGCGCTGGAAGGCCCTGGTGCAATCGCTCGGCATACAGCCTGGCAAGGGAGACTGAGCGATGTCTCGAATCCAGCTCCAACCCATCCTGCAGCGCCTGGCAAGGCTGCTGGCAATGGCCGCATTGGCAGCGATCTTCCCGGCCCATGCCGCCTGGCCTGAGAAACCGCTGCGCATCGTCGTGCCCTTCATTCCGGGTGGCGCGGCCGACAGCGCGGCGCGCCTGCTGGCACCCGGCCTGCAGAAGCGGCTCGGACAGCCGGTGGTGATCGAGAACCGGGCCGGTGCTGGCGCGTCGATCGGAACCGCCGCGGTGGCCAGCGCGCCTGCCGATGGCTATACCTTGCTGATGGGCAGCGCCAGCAATGCGATCGACGCCGCGATCCAGAAAAAATTGCCCTATCTGTTCGAGCGCGATCTGCTGCCGGTGCTGCTGGTGGCCGAAGTGCCTGGCGTGCTGGTCGTGCCGCGCGAACTGCCGGTCAACAACGTCACCGAGCTGATCGCCTATGTCAAAGCCAGACCCGGTCAGCTCAGCTATGGCTCACCGGGTTATGGCACCAGCGTCCATCTGGCTGGCGAGTTGTTCGAGAACATGACCGCCACATCGATGATCCATGTGCCCTACAAGGGCGCTTCGGCGGCGCTGACCGACCTGCTGGGCCAGCGTCTGGACATGATGTTTCCAGCGCTGGCCGCAGCGCAGGCCCATGTCCAGTCCGGCAGGCTGCGGGCGCTGGCGGTGACCACCAGCAAACGCTCGGCGCTGGTGCCGGATCTGCCCACCCTCAGCGAGGCCGGACTGCCGGGCTATGAAGTCGGCGGCTGGATCGGCCTGTTTGCACCCAGCGGCCTGGCGCCGGACACCCTGAATACCCTGCAGCAGGCGGTCGATGCGACCTTGAAGGACGAGGCGATGCGCCAGGCTTTGGCAAAGATCGGCATTGAAGCCACGCCCGCCCCGGCACAGGTGCTGCGCGCAAGGGTCGAGGCCGATACAAAGCGCTGGCAGCAGCTGATCAAGAGTCGAAAGATCGAACTGCAATGAGCATCCACCGAACAATGACCGACCCGAAAAGGCGAATCCATCAATGAGTAGTCCAGCGCAGGCCAACCGGCTCCAGGCCCAGGCAATGATCGACGCGCTCGCCACGCCGGTGCTGCCGCATTTCATCAACGGCGCGGCTTGCCCCAGCATCGACGGTCGCGAGTTTGCGAACCTGTCGCCATCGGACGGAACATTGCTGAACCACACGGCGCTGGGCAGCGAAGCCGACATCGATGCCGCCAGTTCGGCCGCCGCCGCGGCCTTCGAAGGCTGGCGCAGCTGGCCGGCCGGGCAGCGGCGTGACCTGCTGCATGCAATCGCCGACCGGATCGAGCAACATGCCGAGCAGATCGCGCTGCTGGAGACCGCCGACACCGGCCAGCCATTGCGCTTCACCGGCAAGACCGCCACAAGGGGGGCAGAGAACTTCCGCTATTTCGCCGACCAATGCGGCCAGGCTGCCGATGGCCGCAGCTACCCGACGCCGACGCATCTGAACTACACGCTGCGCGAACCGATTGGCCCGGTCGGCGCGATCACACCCTGGAACATGCCCTTCATGCTCGGCACCTGGAAGATCGCGCCAGCGCTGGCAGCGGGCTGCACCGTCGTGCACAAGCCGGCCGAGTGGAGCCCATTGACAGCGACGCTGCTGGCCCGGATCGCCTTCGAAGCCGGCCTGCCCGCGGGGGTGCTGAATGTCGTCCACGGCCTCGGCGAAGGCGCGGGAACGGCCCTGACCCAGGACAAGCGTATCAAGGCGATCGCCTTTGTCGGCGGCACCAAAACCGGCTCACGCATCATGGCGCAGGGAGCGCCGAGCCTGAAGCGGGTGCATTTCGAGCTCGGCGGCAAGAGCCCGGTGATCGTCTTCGACGACGCCGACCTCGAGCGCGCGCTCGACGCGGTTTCGTTCATGATCTTCAGCCTCAATGGGCAGCGCTGCAATGCGGGCTCGCGTCTGCTGGTGCAGCGCAATATCCATGATCAGTTCGTCGAGCGCCTGGTCCAGCGCGCCGCCACCATCCAGGTCGGCGATCCCTTTGATCCGGCCACCGAGCTCGGCCCGCTGATCCACAGCCAGCAGCTCGCCAAGGTGAGCGAGCATTGCCGGCAAGCCGAGCAAGCAGGCGCCAGGCTGCGCTGCGGCGGCCTGCCCGGCGCTGCGGCCGGCTTGGCAGCAGGAGGCAACTGGTTCGCGCCGACGATTGTCTCGGGCGTCACTGCGTCGATGGAGATCGCCAGGGAGGAAGTTTTCGGCCCGGTGCTGGCGGTGCTGCCCTTCGACGACGAGGCCGATGCGCTGGCGCTGGCCAACGACAGCCGCTTCGGCCTGTCGAGCTATTTGTGGACCAGCGATGTCGGCCGCACGCACCGGATGGCGAGGTCCTTGCAGGCCGGCATGGTCTGGGTCAACACCGAGATCTCCCGCCATCTGTCCACCCCATTCGGCGGCATGAAGGACAGTGGCATCGGCCGCGATGGTGGCGACTGGAGCTTTGACTTCTACATGGAAACGCGCAATGTCTGCATCGCGCTGGACCAGCACAAGATTCCCCGCATCGGCAAGGAAAACAAGCTTTGACTATGTCATCCACACAAGGCAAGGCTGAAGGCCGGCGCCCGAATATCCTGTTCATCACCACCGACCAGCAGCGCGGCGATTGCATCGGCTATGAAAACGCCCGGCTGCACACGCCGCATCTCGATGCGCTGGCCCGCTCGGGCACCCGGTTTTCCAACTGCATCGCCCCGAGCGCGGTCTGCCAACCGGCGCGCGCATCGATCCTGACCGGCCAGCTGCCGCTGACCCATGGGGCCTGGGACAACGGCGTCGACCTCGACCCGGCCGTCGGCGCTGAGGGCATGGCCGCGGCCTTGGCCAAGGCCGGCTATGCCACCGCCTTTATCGGCAAGGCCCATTTTTCGACCAAGAACACCTTTGCGCCGACCGGCACACCCGAATGCCGCCAGAGTGCATCGGGCTATCCCGATGACTGGGTCGGGCCTTATATGGGGTTCGAGCATGTCGAGCTGGCTGCGCTGGGAAAATTCCACCGCAACCGCTTGCAAAAGAGCGCCGCGCCCATCCACCGCTTCGAGCATTGGTTTCTCGACCACCCCGAGGCGCTCGAGCAATGGCAGAGCAGCCTTCGCGAGGGCAGCGGCGCAGCCCAGACCTGGGACTCGGCCCTGCCCGTCGAATGGCATAGCAGCACCTGGGTGGCCGACCGGACGATCGCGCAATTGCAGCGCCAGCATGACGACCAGCCCTTTTTCACCTGGGCTTCATTTCCCGACCCGCACCATCCATTCGACTGCCCTTCGCCCTGGCGCGAGATGTATGACCCGGCCGAGATGTTGCTGCCCGAGCATCGCAGCCTCGACCTCGAGCAGCGCCCCTGGTGGCACCGCGCGGCACTCGAAGGCAAGCCGCAGATCGCCGACCCGGAGCTGGCCAAATTCAGGCAGGAAGGCTTCAAGGTGCCGCCGCAGACCGATCAACAGCTGGCCGAGATGACGGCCAACTATTACGGCATGATTTCACTGGTCGACCATCAGGTCGGGCGCATCCTCGCCGCGCTGAAGGAGTCGGGCCTGACCGACAACACGCTGGTGGTCTTTGCCAGTGACCATGGCGACATGCTCGGCGACCATGGCCTTTATCTGAAGGGCCCGATGCTTTACGAAGGGGTGCTGCGCGTGCCCTTGATCGTCGCCGGCCCCGGCGTGCCCGCCGGCCAGAAGATCGACACACCGGTCTCGACGCTGGATCTTGCCGCGACCTTCATGCAAAGCGCCGGCCTGCCCTGCACCAGCGTGCAGAGCCGGTCGCTGCACCCGGTGATCAACGCAGGCGAGTTGCGCGAATGTGCTTGGAGCGAATGGCATGTGCATCAATCAAGGGTCGGCGTGGCGCTGCAACTGCGCGTGGTGCGCACCGCGCGCTATAGCTGCACCTTCGAGCTCGGCTCGGGCGCCGGCGAGCTCTATGACCTTCAGGAGGACCCGCAGCAGATGGTCAATCGTTTCGACGACCCGGCCTGGGGCGAAATCCGCGCGCAGATGCATGCCTTGATGCTGGCGCGGCCCGGCCCGGTGCGCGAGCATTTGGGTGAACCGGTGGGCATGGCATGAGAGCGATGCACGCGGTCAGGTTGCTTGCCCTGCTATGGGCGCTGGGGGCAAGTGCTGCCGCCGGCGCCGACTGCCCTGAGGCGCTGAACGCAGCCGAGCGCCTGCAGGCGATGAGCAAGAACGGCCGCCTGGCCCGCGACGCCTTGATCACAATAAGGCGCCAGGCCCAGGACTGGAAGAACCTGCTGCTGCGCGGCAGCGACGCCGGCGAGCGCCAGACCATGCAGATCCGCTTCGACAACCAGTCGCGCAACTACCAGGACCAACTGGAGCAGTTGCGCCGCCAGCTCGGCGCCATGAACTTCGAGCCAGAGCGCATGGCCAAACTCGATCAAGAACAACCCAAGCTCGAGCAACGCTACCGGGCCGCACTGGCCAAGCATGGCGTCGCGGACCTGCAGGCCGCCGCCGCAGCAGACCGCGAAGTCCAAGGAAGCGATGTGGCGAGTTTCAGAGCGCTTGAGCAGTTGATCACCGCGATCACGGCCAAGGACGATGCGCTGTTCCAGGAACTGCGCCTTGCGATCGGCAGTTGCGGCGCGCAACCAGGCAAGAATCCATGAGCAATATGCAGGCTTCGACCGGCGCGCGACTACTGATCGATGCGCTCGCCGCGCAGGGTGTCGACATCGTGTTCTGCGTGCCGGGTGAAAGCTATCTGGCGGCAGTTGATGCGCTCTACGACCGGCGCGACGAGATCCGCCTGATCGTTTGTCGGCATGAAGGATCAGCCACTTTCATGGCTGAGGCTTATGCCAAGGCAAGCGGCAAACCAGGCATCTGCTTCGTCACGCGCGCACCTGGCGCCACGCAGGCCGCCATCGGCTTGCACACGGCACACCAGGATTCGACGCCGCTGATCCTCTTAATCGGCCAGGTGAACCGAGATTTCATCGAACGCGAAGCCTTCCAGGAAGTCGATTACCGCAGGATGTTCGCGCCGGTCACGAAATGGGTGTCACAGATCGACGACCCGGCCAGAATGCCCGAGATGGTCAGCCGAGCGTTCCACATCGCGATGTCGGGGCGACGCGGCCCGGTCGTGCTGGCCTTGCCAGAAGATGTGCTCGCCGCTGTAGTGGCGGCACCGCAGCGCATCGCAAGACCTCCGGTGTTATCGCAAGTCGCCCCGGATGCAGCCGGACTCGCCTGTCTGCTTGAGCGGATCAAGCAGGCCGAGCGGCCGCTGTTGGTCCTCGGCGGCAGCGGTTGGACCCAGGAAGCGGTCAACGATATGAGGCGCTTCGTCCATGCGAGCGGATTGCCCGTGGCCTGCTCGTTCCGGCGCCAGGACCTGTTCGACAATCGTGACCCGCAATATATCGGCGTGCTCGGTTTGGGCGCCGATCCCGCCTTGCAAAAGGCCGTCAAGGAAGCCGACCTGCTGCTGCTGTTCGGCGCGCGCATGGGCGAGGTCCCGAGCTCGGGCTACACGCTGATCGACTCGCCACAACCCGAGCAATGGCTGGTTCACGCAATGCCTTGCGCCGAAGAGCTGGGCAGGGTCTATCGACCTGACTTGGCGCTGGTGACGGCGATGCCGGCGCTGGCGCGCAGCCTTGCAGCGCTATCGCAGGACAAGGCTCAATTGCTGCCGCCAAGGGTCAAGGTCTTGCATGAGGGTTATCTGCGCTTCAGCCAACCGGCCGGATTGCCCGCTGATTCACCGACTGCCGATGGCATGGTCAGAATCGATGCCGCCTGGCTGCTGCTGCGCGAGCAACTGCCCGACGATGTCATCATCACCAACGGCGCCGGCAACTACACCGCCTGGGCACACCGATACCACCGCTACAAATGTTTTGGCAGCCAGGTCGCACCGACCAGCGGCGCGATGGGTTACGGCCTGCCGGCGGCGATCGGTGCCCGCTTGGCCTGCCCGCAGAGGCCGGTGCTGTGCCTGGCCGGAGACGGCTGCTTCATGATGAGCTCGCATGAGCTGGCCACCGCCGTGCGGCTGAAACTGCCGATCGTCATCATCGTCTTCGACAACCAGATGTACGGAACGATCCGGATGCACCAGGAAAAATGGTTTCCACGGCGGGTTCACGGCACCGACCTCGAAAACCCTGACTTCGTCGCGCTGGCCCATGCTTTTGGAGCCCATGGCATGAAGATCGAAAGCCCCGCTGCGCTGGTGCAAGCAGTGCTGGCCGGTTTCGAGGCCGACCGGCCGACCCTGCTGCATGTCAGCACCGACCCTGAATTGATCGGGCCCGGTGGATCGATCGATTCGATTCGCAACACCGCTGAAAAAAACAAACCATGACGCCAATGCCCGCTTCATCTTCTGGCGCTGCGACGCCGATCGAAATCCTGGTGCCTTTCCCGCCCGGCGGCATCGATCTGATCCTGAATCTGCTGCTGCCAGGGCTGGCGCAGCGGCTCGGTCAGCCATTGCTGCTGGTGAACCGCCCGGGCGGTACCGGCGCCGTCGGCAGCCTTGAAGTGGCACAGGCCAAGCCCGATGGCCACAAGCTGCTGTTCGCCTCGCAAGGGCCGCTGGTCTACCAGCCGCAAGTCAATGAAGTCGGCTACGACGTGCAGCGCAATTTCGTGCCGGTGTGCCGGGTGACTTCGACGCCGAGCGTGCTGATGGCATCGGACCGCAGCGGCTTCAAATGCCTGGCCGATGTAATAGCCAAGGCCCGGGCCGAACCCGGCAGCATCATCTATTCATCACCGGGTGCCGGCGGCCTGCCTCATATCGGCATGTCGGCTTTCGCCAACGTCTTGGGGCTGCAACTGCAGCATCTGCCGATGGCAGGCGCTGCCGCTGCGATCGAAGCGCTGAAGGACGGCCGGGCCGACCTGATCGCCGAACAGCTACCCACCGCAGTGGCGCTGGCCGGCAAGGGCGCAAGCATCATCGGCGTGTTCGCAAGCCAAAGGATGGCGTCCATGCCGGACCTGCCAACGCTGCTCGAACAGGGCTGCGATCTGTCGTTCCAGTCCTGGAATGTGCTGATGGCGCCCGCCGGCACCTCGACGCCAATCCTGCAAAGGCTCAGCGAAGCCTGCCGCGCGGCGCTGATCGATGCGACGCCTGAGCTCAACCGCAAGATGGGCATGAGCCCCGCCTACCTCGGGTCGGCACAAACAGCTGCTTTCATCGTCAATGAGCTCGACCGGGCACGCGCCTTGGCCCAGCTCAGCGGCCTGGCCAGATAAAAAACCAACGACCTCAACCCCCAAGGAGACAAGAAAATGCCTAAAAAAATCATCACCGCGGCCATCACCGCGCTGGCGCTGCTCGGCCCTATCGGCTCGATGGCACAGACCTACCCGTCGCGACCGGTCACCCTGGTCGTGCCTTATCCGGCCGGCGGTGGCGCCGACATCATCGGCCGCATGCTCGCCGAAGCGATGAAACCCGCCCTCGGTCAGTCGGTGACGGTGACCAATCGCCCGGGCGGTCAGGGCACGATCGGCACGGCCGAAGTGCTGCGCTCAGCCCCGGACGGCTACAACATCGTGCTCAGCGCAGTGGCCACCTTGACGGTGCAGCCGCATCGGCAGGACCTGCCCTACAACAGCCCGGACGATTACGATCCGATCATCAAGGTGGCCAATCTGCCGATGGTGCTGGCCGTGCAGTCGACTTCGCCCTGGAAGAGCGCCAAGGAGTTGATGGATTATTTGCGCGCCAATCCGGGCAAGATCCGCGTCGGCACGCCGGGCAATGGCTCGATCGGGCATTTGATCGTGGCCAGCGTCAACAGCAAGGCCGGGGTCAAGCTGGCCCATGTGCCTTATGCCAGCGGCGCCGAATCGATCCCCTCGCTGCTGGGCGGACATATCGAGGCGGTGGTCGCACATCCGTCCGAGTTGCTGCCCCATGTGAAGGCCAAGACCTTGACCGTGCTGGCGACCTTCGAAGACCACCGCAACAGCAGTTTCCCCGATGCGCTGACCTTTCGCGAGGTTGGCCATGATGTCGTGATGGGTGTCTATTACCCCTTGCTTGCGCCGAAAAACATGCCGGCCGACGTCAAGGCCAAATTGTTCAAGGCCGCCAAGGCGGCGATCGAGAGCCCGGCATTCAGCGGTACGGCCAAGGAGCGCGGCTACATCCTCGAAGTCAAGGACCCCGAGCTGTTCCGCAAAGACCTCTGGGGCGACTATCGCGCCAACTTGCAGCTGCTGACCGAGCTCGGCATGGGCAAGAAATGAACGCGCGCTTGATGGGTCTGATCGCAGGCCTGGTTTTCCTGCTGATCGGCAGCGGACAGATCTATCTTTCGCTGCGTTTGCCCGGCGGTCTGGGGCTCAATGCAGCCGAGCCAGGCCCGGGGCTGTTCCCGATGATGGTCGGTAGCTTGATGTGTTTTGCCGCCATTGCGCATCTGGCACAGACCTGGGTCGCGCAGCGCGGCGAGCAGGCCGAGCCGGGAAGGCTGCCGGTCGACATCGCGCTGCTGACGGCGACGATCGCCGGCTACATCCTGCTGCTGCCGCGCGTTGGATTCGTGATTTCATCGGTGCTGCTGCTGCTCGGAACATTGTCGATCTACGGCATGCCAGGTCTGTGGCGCAGGCTTGCCACCGCCTTGATCGCGACCGCCGTCTCCTACCTTGTCTTCACGCGGGCGCTCAGCGTGATCATGCCCAATCCAACCTGGTTCAATTGACATGAGTGCATTTGAAGGTCTGGCCTTCGGCTTCTCCGTTGCCCTGCAATGGCAGAACCTGCTGGCATGCTTTGCGGGCGTCTTGATCGGCACCGTGGTCGGCGTGCTGCCGGGGATAGGCCCGATCGGCGCGATGGCGCTGCTGCTGCCGGTGACCTACACGATGACACCGGCCGGCGCGCTGATCATGCTGGCCGGCATCTATTACGGCTCGATGTACGGCGGCTCGACGACTTCGATCCTGCTGAATGTGCCGGGTGAGGTGTCGTCGGTCATCACCACCCTGGACGGCTACGAGATGGCCCGGCGCGGGCGCGCCGGCGCGGCCTTGTTCGTCGCCGCGATCGGCTCCTTTGTGGCCGGTTCGGTCGGCATCCTGGGTCTGGCATTCATGGCGCCGGTTCTGGCCAGTTCGGCGCTGCGCTTCGGTCCGCCGGAATTCTTCGCGCTTTGCATCCTCGGCCTGCTGGTGCTGTCGCGGCTGACCGGCTCATCGCTGGTCCGCGCTGCGGTGATGGTGGCGCTGGGCCTGGGCTTGAGCACCGTCGGCATGGAGCCGATGTCGGGCGTGACTCGCTTTACCTTCGGCTCGCTCGAACTGTCGCAGGGGCTGGAGCTGGTGCCGATCGCGATCGGCCTGTTCGGCGTCGCTGATCTGCTGACTTCAGTGCATAACAAGCTGACTGCCGAGCGACCGCTGCCGGTGCGGATGCGCGAGCTGCTGCCGACAAAGCTGGAATGGAAACGCTCGCAATGGCCGATCGTGCGGGGTTCGGTGATGGGCTTCTTGTTCGGGCTGATCCCTGGACCCACCGCGATGATCGCCACTTTCAGTTCCTATGCGCTGGAGCGCAAGCTGTCCAAGCATCCGGAAGAATTCGGCCATGGCGCGATCGAAGGTGTGGCCGGCCCGGAGAGCGCCAACAACGGCGCGGCCCAAGGCGCTTTCATCCCTCTGCTTGCGCTGGGCATTCCGTTTGCCCCGGCCTCGGCGATGCTGCTGACCGCCTTGTTGATCCATGGTGCGCAGACCGGCCCGCTGCTGATGGTCAACAGCCCCGAAATCTTCTGGGGCGTGACTTCGAGCATGTACGTCGGCAACCTCATGCTGCTGCTGCTGAACCTGCCCTTGATCGGCATCTTCGTCTCGCTGCTGCGCCTGCCGATGTACCTGATTTCGAGCGTGGTGGCGCTGCTCTGCCTGGTCGGAACCTATGCCATCTCGAACAGCCTGCTCGACCTCTGGGTGTTGCTGGCCAGCGGCGTCGCAGGCTATCTGCTGCGGCAGCTGAAGTTCGAACCCGCCATCCTCTTGATGGCCTTGGCGCTGGGGCCGATCCTCGAGCGCTCGTTTCTGCAATCGCTGTACCTGACACAAGGCAATTTGGGTGAGGTGATGCAGCGCCCGATCGCCGGCTCGATGCTGGTCATCGCGCTGCTGGTGCTGCTCTATCCGATGCTGAAATGGCTGTTCGCCCGGAAACGCTCCGCGCAAGTTGCCACCGCCTGAAACCAACGGAAACCCAATGCTCGACCGATCCCTCATCAAGGAACTCGCCAGCCAGTTGCAATCGGCGCGCCAGGCAAGAACAAGACTGCGCCAGTTCTCGAAATCGCATCCCGGCATGACGCTGGCCGACAGCTATGCGGTGCAAAGCGCCTGGGTCGATCTGGAGCTCGCTTCGGGGCGGACCGTCAAGGGCCGCAAGATCGGCCTGACATCACAGGCGATGCAACAGACCTTCCAGGCCAGCGAGCCGACCCATGCACCGCTGATGGACGATATGTTCTTTGCCGAAGGCAGCGTGATCCCGACCTCGCGCTTCCTCGCGCCGCGCGTCGAGGCTGAACTCGCATTCGTCCTCGGCCGACCATTGAAAGGGCCGGGCGTGACCCTGTTTGATGCGCTGGCTGCGATCGCCTATGTCACACCGGCGATCGAAATCATCGACGCCAGGATGGAACTGGTCGATGCGCTGACCAAGGGCAGCCGCAGCGTTGTCGATCAGGTGGCCGATTTCGCTGGCTGCGCGGGCATCGTCGTCGGCGGCCGACCGATGAAGCCAGACGATCTCGACCTGCGGCGGATCGGTGCGATCCTGTTCAAGAACGGCGTGATCGAAGAAACCGGCTTGTCGGCGGCGGTGATGAACCACCCGGCCCATGCGCTGGCTTGGCTGGCCAACCAACTCGCCGCCGAAGGCGGGCAACTCGAGCCCGGCGAACTGGTATTGGCCGGCGCCTTCACACGGCCCTTGCCGGTTGCCGCCGGAGACAGCATCCATGTCGACTATGGCCCGCTGGGCAGCGTCGCCTTGCAATGGGCCGCTGCCTAACAGCGCCCGCTCCCTTTTCCCCTTGATCACTGGCATGCCTTGCTGCCCAATCCCAATGAAACGATATGACAACCTGATCGCCGGTACCTGGGTACAGGGCACAGAAAGCGCGCCAAATATCAACCCTTCTGACCTCGATGACAGCATCGGCGACTATGCCCGTGCCGATGCCGCGCAGACCGATCAGGCGATCGACGCGGCCTTCGAGGCCGCTGCCTTGTGGGGCCGGACAACGCCGCAACAACGCGCTGATGCGCTCGATCTCATCGGCAGCGAAATCCTGGCGCGCAAGGACGAACTCGGTGCGCTGCTGTCACGCGAAGAGGGCAAAACTTTGCCGGAAGGCATCGGCGAAGTAACCCGCGCCGGACAGATATTCAAGTTCTTCGCCGGCGAGGCGCTGCGTATCCCAGGCGAAAAACTGGCCTCGGTGCGCGCCGGAATCGACTGCGAAATCACGCGCGAACCGATCGGCGTCGTCGGCATCATCACGCCCTGGAATTTCCCCATCGCCATTCCGGCCTGGAAAATCGCACCAGCGCTGGCCTATGGCAATGCCGTGGTCTTCAAACCAGCCGACTTGGTGCCGGGTAGCGCCTGGGCCTTGGCTGAAATCATCTCGCGCGCCGGTTTGCCTGCCGGCACCTTCAACCTTGTGATGGGCCGCGGCTCGGTGGTCGGACAGCGGATGATCGACTCGCCCAAGGTAGCCGGCATCAGCTTTACAGGCTCGGTGCCCACCGGCCGCAGCATCGCGCAGCAATGCGCCCAGCAGATGAAGAAATTCCAGTTGGAGATGGGCGGCAAGAACCCCCTGCTGATCCTGGATGACGCCGACCTGAAACTGGCGGTCGACTGTGCTGTCAACGGCGCTTACTTCTCGACCGGCCAACGCTGCACTGCCTCTTCGCGGCTGATCGTGACAGCGGGCATCCACGACCGCTTCGTCGCGGCGCTGGTCGAACGCCTGAAGCTGCTGACAGTGGGCCATGCACTGAGCCCCGGCACCCATATCGGGCCGGTGGTCGATGCCAGCCAGTTCAGGCAGAACCTCGATTACATCGAAATCGGCAAGGCGGAGGGCGCACGACTGCTCTTTGGCGGCGAGCCGTTGACCCGGTCGACGCGCGGCCATTACCTCGCGCCAGCACTGTTCACCGAGACCGAGGCCTCGATGCGGATCAACCGCGAGGAGATTTTCGGCCCGGTGGCCAGCGTGATCATGGCAAGCGATTATGAACAAGCGCTGGCTCTGGCCAACGACACGCCTTTCGGCCTCGCCAGCGGCATCGTCACCGCATCGCTGAAACATTCGATGCACTTCAAACGCCATGCGCAGGCCGGTATGGTGATGGTCAATCTGCCCACCGCCGGCGTCGACTATCACGTGCCATTTGGCGGACGCAAGGGTTCTAGCTATGGCCCACGCGAGCAGGGCAGCTATGCGGCCGAGTTCTTCACCACCGTGAAGACGGCTTATGTGTCGGGGGCATAGCCGCGCCGACAAAGTCAGAATGAATGGAAATCCTGGATTTATTTATTATTTTTCCTGATCCGCATCGCCAGACTCCGCATGACATTCCTGGCAATATGCGGGCTGATCTTGATGGCAATTTCAAAATCCCTGCCGGAAAGCCGCATCAGCCGGCAGTCGGTCGCCACCTGGGCACTGGCCGAGCGCGGCAGACCGTCAAGCAGGCCCATTTCGCCAAAGAAATCCCCGGGATTGAGCGTTGCCAAGATCGTCGTCGCGCGGTTGCCGCCGCCCTTGTAAATATTTACCGTACCCTGATCGATGATATAAAGGTTATCAGCTGCATCACCCTCCATGAAAATATTCTCTCCGCGCGAATAGGAAACCTGCTTCATGCAACCCATGATGGCCAGAGTATCTTCAATGCCGAGATCGGCAAAGAAGGGAATTTTATTTATGATACTAGTTGCCATGGTTTCTCATGAATTAATAAAAATTGATACCAAACCCCGGGGATGAAACGATATTAATTTCAAATCACTCCTCCGAGTTTCTCCTGCCTACCCCGCCTCGCATTGCGCCAGCGTTGCGCGCAAGGAATCCCCCCAGACCCGGCTCGCAGTGGGTCCATCCAGAACCTCGAATCCGACCTGCATCAAGGGCTTTGCCACCTTGCGATAGAACTCGGGGAATAGATGCAACAGGTCGGCATGGCCCGACTGTCCGTCGCCGTGAACAACACCGCATTCGACGAACTCGGCGTTGAGCGCGGCTAGCTTTTGCAGGTAAGCGGGGTCGGCAAGCTGGCCGATCAAGTCGGCCGCTTGCACAAGATCCGGCCATGAAAACCGACTGCGTCCTCGGGCCAGCAGTTCCGGCGACACCGGGAAACGCGTATGTTCAATGTTGGCGCCCAGGACTTCGGCGTCGATCAGCGGATGCTTGGCAAAAAGCTGCCGGACCAGCGCCACGCCACGGTCGACATGGATCGGCGTCAGGAAGGCATCGGTAGCGCCGCTTGGCAGTTGCCGCCATCCGCCCAGGCCATCGGCTGCCATAGACCCCTTGATGTCGCCCGGCAGCGCATCCTTGACATAACCGATGTCGTGGAACAGCAAGGAGATGATGTAGTGGACCCAATCCGACGCCGAGACCGGGTCACCGAGGGCCTGTTTGCCCTCGAGAATCTGCTGCCCCACCAGGCAAACCAGCAAGGTATGTTCCCGGTTGTGATAGGGCGCATCGGTGCGGCCAATGCAGGCCAGCGCGGCTTCGGCCGCATCCAGCATGGCCTGCAGACGCTGCGGTTCGCTCGAACCAAAAGCAGCTTCGAAGCGGGCTTGCAAC
Source organism: Roseateles toxinivorans (assembly GCA_945898095.1). Lineage (GTDB taxonomy): Bacteria > Pseudomonadota > Gammaproteobacteria > Burkholderiales > Burkholderiaceae_C > Paucibacter_A > Paucibacter_A toxinivorans_A. The sequence continues at coordinate 17,678 of CAMDHE010000087.1, forward strand.
AGCACCTGAAGCTGGCCGATCAAGTTGTCAGGCTGGCTGAACGGGACGATCTTCCCGCCGTTGTCACGGCGCCAGGGAAATGCTGTCTGGTCAGATTCCAGCCAGATCACAGGGTCGGTCATGTCCAGAGCCTGTCGCCATCAGGCCTGCCGAGCCGACGCAGCGTAATAAACACAGCCGCAATCGCAAAAACGCACATGGGAGCCTTTAATCGATTGAACATTTTTAACGTTTTTACATTTTTTCCAATCCGGATAAACCTTTATCCGGATTTCAGGCCAGGCATGTCGTGCCGACCGGCTCGATTATCCGGAATCGTCAAGCAGCGCCGCAACCGCCTGTTTGCCCGGGTCTGAGGCCACCGAAAAAAATATTGCATGCGCTGCGGCAAGGTTGCGGCAAGTCTCAGCGCGTATGCTTGCCCCGGACCTATCTTCGAGAAACAAGCCACCCATGTCGACCCTCATTCCCGCTACCTTGATCGCCGGTGACGGCATCGGCCCTGAAATCGTCGAGGCCACGTTGGCCGTCCTTGACGCGCTCAAGGCCCCGTTTGTCTGGGACCGGCAGGTCGCGGGGCTCGGCGGCGTCGCCGCTGCCGGCGACCCCTTGCCCGAGGCCACGCTGGAAAGCATCCGCCGCACCCGACTGGCCTTGAAGGGGCCGCTTGAAACGCCTTCGGGCGGCGGCTACCGTTCGTCCAATGTCAGGTTGCGCGAGGAGTTCCAGCTTTACGCCAACTTGCGTCCGGCGCGAACCATCGTCCCCGGCGGGCGTTTCGACAAGATCGATCTGGTGGTGGTGCGCGAGAACCTCGAAGGCCTGTATATCGGCCATGAGCATTACGTGCCGATTGATGGTGACCCCCATGCCGTGGCAATGGCGACCGGCATCAACACCCGGCAGGGCAGCCGTCGGCTGCTCGAATATGCCTTCGAATTCGCGGTCAAGCAGGGCCGCAAGAAGGTCACCATCGTCCACAAAGCCAACATCATGAAGGCGCTGACCGGCCTCTTTCTCGAGACCGGGATCGAGCTCTACGAGCGCAAGTACAAGGGCCTGTTCGAGCTCGATACCGTCATCATCGATGCCTGCGCGATGAAGCTGGTGATCAATCCCTGGCAGTTCGATGTGCTGGTGACGACCAATCTGTTCGGCGACATCCTGTCTGACCTGGTCGCCGGCCTGGTCGGCGGACTCGGCATGGCGCCGGGCGCCAATATCGGCGCCGATGCGGCGATCTTCGAAGCCGTGCATGGCTCGGCACCCGACATTGCCGGCAAAGGCATCGCAAACCCGACCGCCTTGCTGCTCGCTGCCGCGATGATGCTCGACCATTGCCGGCTCGGCGAGATGGCCACACGGCTGCGCCGTGCGCTCGATGACACGCTCAACATCGACAAGGTCCGCACCGGTGATCTGGGTGGCAAGGCGAGTACCGCCGCCTTCACGCAAGCGCTGGTCAGCCGGATCAGCCGCAGCTGATGCAACTATTTCCTGGCCGGCTGGGTGGCAGTCTTCAGCGCGCCCTTGTCGGCAAGCGCCGGCGCGGCCTCGATCAGCGCCGGCAAGATCGTCGGCGCCTTGATGCGCAGCTGTTTGTTGACATTCATGCGGCCGAAGACGACCTCGATGTCGGCGCGCGCAACACCAAACTCACCCGCCAGAAAGCGCACCATATGGTCAGTGGCGCGGCCGGCACGCGGCGCGGCGGTGACGCTGATCTTCAGCTGCTTGTCCTTGACCTTGCCGATCGCGTCCTTGGAGGCGCCCGGCGTGCCCAGCACATTGAGCACCAGAATATCGCCTTCCCAATGGTAGAAGGCCTTAGCTGCCACGGCGAATCTGCCTGCTCAAGGCTGTTGACATCAAATCGATCATTCGCTTTTCCCGGTTATTTTGATTATATTTGCGCAAAAAGAGATTTAGCCTCGCTTGTGGCGCGCCAATCCTGCGCCTTGAAGACTCCCCTATGGCTCTTGACTGCCTGATTCGACAAAGGACGGCTGTGCCGCCAACTGCAACACGGCAGGTCTGCGTGTCGATGGCGAAGCGATGAGCGCGATGGGGCAGTGGCTGACGATCGACTGGTTGCTGCTGCTGCTGGCGGGCTGGTTGTTGATCGGCGCGCTGGGGGTGCTGGCGCTGAATCGGCTTGAGTTGGTGGCGCGCTGGCTGTTCCCGGCCGGGGGCTGCTGCGGCTTGCTGCTGTTCGGCCTGGCCCTGACGGCACTGCCCGCTGCGCCCGAAGTAGCGGTGCTGCCGATCGG
>CAMDHE010000088.1 GCA_945898095.1 Roseateles toxinivorans
TCCGGTTGCTGACCGTGCACGCTTCTTCTCGAGTCTGCACGCTCGGCTCAGCCCGAATGCGCGTGTCATCCTCATGGACAACAACGAGGTACAGCTGCGGGACTTCCCGATCGTGGAAACTGACTCTGATGGCAACACCTATCAGCTCAGGACACTCCGCGACGGTTCCGTGCATCGCGTACTCAAGAACTTTCCTAAGCCAGTCGACCTCCACAACATGGTCGCTGGCGTTGCTGCCAGCGTGAAGGTACAGGAGCTTCAGAACTTCTGGCTCATGGAGTACACGCTCAGTGAAGCCTAACCCCTCGTTCAAGCCGACCCGCCACGGCAGGCAGCGTAAGCCTGGGCTGAGGCACTTGGTGCATCATCTCAGCCTAGGCTTACGCTGCCTGCCTCCGCGGGTGGCTTAACTCGAACGTTGGTATGGCTGATATGGCTTCTCTCTGTCAATAGGCCAAACCCATCCCTCTGCAATCACAGATGAAATAAATACCCGTTGCCGGACGGGGAACGCGACGGAGCACTTGGTTGCCACCCGTGATGGATGTGTGACGGTTGTTCATGCTGATATTCGAGGGTTGGGTACCTCAAGACAAATTTACGTCGCGGGGCTGCCTTCGCTCTAGGGACTGAGATCGCATTACACCGGCGTCAAGCCAATGCAAGGCCCACCAATAACGTTGTCGAGGATTCCCCAGTGGCCGCGGCTGCGCCGCGTTCCCCCTCCGGCCTTGTGAGTCATTCTGTGGGTGTCGGCACCTCCTGTCTTCTCACCTTGGTCAGCGTATTTGCCTTCGTGTCGGTCAGCTCGCGGCGGCGCTTTCAGCATCGCTCTTGATGCCCTGCCAGCCCGAGTTCTGCACCTCGCAGCCGATTGCCCAGACGAAGCCGGCCAGCTCGCGGGCCACCGCCACCACCGCCTTGGTCTTCATCACCCGGCGGGCCACCAATCGCTTGAATTTGGCGTTCAACCGCAGCTGCGCTTTCCAGGCGATGTCGGTGATCTCCTTGGGCAGTTGGTCTTGCCTCGTGGCGATGATCGGGCTCACTCGCGGACTGTGCTGGTACTGCCAAGCCACCTCCACCAGCATGCGCCGCGCAACGCTGTTGCCGGCCTTGGTGATGCTGCCCTGGCGACGTTTGGGCCCCGAGGAGTGTTCTCCCGGCACCAGACCTACGTAGGCCATCAACTGCCGCGGGTTCTCGAAGCGACGGAAGTCCTGCAGCTCGGCCACCAGCGTCATTGCCGCAATCAACTGCACGCCGCGCATGGCTTGCAGCGCCTGCACCAGCGGCGTCAAGCTCCACTCGGGCAACGTTTCGCGCATGGCTTGCTCGAGCCGCGCGATGCGGGCCGTGGCCTCGGTGATCGAGTGCAGGTACTCCTGAAACCCAATCTGCTGCGCCGCGTGCTCCATCTTCAGCGTGGCCAGCCAGCGCAGGTGGGCTGCCGTCCAGCTGGTCTTGCCGGCGTAGGGGATGCCGTTGCGCAGCAGCAGGGCCTTGAGCCGATGGCGTGCGTTGCGGCACTCGCGCACGGCGTCCTCGCGGGCACGCACCAGGTCGCGCACCGCTTCGTCGCCGGCACCGGGCACGCGCACCGCGGTGAGGTCGCCCGAGCGCGACAGGCGCGCCAGCATCATCGCGTCGCGCCGGTCGGTCTTGACGCGATCCCCGCTACGCTTGGGGATCGACGACGGTGCCACCACCTCGCACTGCGTGCCCAGCGCGGTGAGGTGGCGCCAGATCACGAACCCGCACGGGCTGGCTTCATAAACGACATGCAGCGGGTGGCCTTTGCTGATCAACTTGCGCAGCGCCTTGTCCAGCGCCACAAGATCGCCGCCGGTGCTGCACACATGGCGCACCTCACCGTCGCGGCCGGCATCCGCCGTGGCAATGTCGATGCTGTCCTTGTGAACGTCCAATCCAACGTACAAAGTGCTAGATTTGTCCATGGCCCGTCTCCTTGCAAATTCGCAACGACCTGACCGAACACCGGCCCGGTGCATTGGTGTAGCTCGGCTCGCCTTCGGCATGCAACCTACGTCATTGCAGGGAGCGGGCCACCCTTGTTTGCAAAGCCATTCTGTCTAGGCTTCACAAACCACCCTGCTTCACTCTTCCGCTTTTTGTGGGTACACTAAGCCCATGGTGACCTGGGACGACTCGAAGCGGCTTCTCAACCTCAAAGACCATAAAATTGACTTTGTCGGTTGTGAAGTCGTCTTCGACGGTCCAGTCATCACGCAAGAAGACGATCGCGTCGCCTATGGGGAAATGAGAATCAACCTCCTGGGCCTGCTGCACGGGCGTGTCGTCCACATGACCTATACAGAGCGAGGTGACAACGTGCATGTGATCTCTCTGCGCAAGGCGACCAAACATGAAGCGAACCACTTCTTCTCGCAAGTTGACTTCTAAGCAAATCCAAGATGCCATCGCGGCGGCGCCGGACACTGTGAATGTCGTGGACACTCCCTACGACCCAAACAACTCCACGTCGGTCGCAAGCTTCTGGAAAGGGGCCGTCGTCACTCAGGGTGGTGGCGTAGCCGCTGTCACGGCTGCCTTGGCGGCACGCAGACTCCCAGGGCAGCGTGGCTTAGGTAAGCGCCCACCGAAAGTCGCAATCAACATACGCCTTTCGCCCGAAGTCCTCGACGCGTTCAAGGCTACGGGCGAGGGCTGGCAAACGAGGGTCGATGGGGCTTTGAAGAAGTGGCTAGAGGCGCACTCACCGAGTGAAGCCTAACCCCTCGCTCAAGCGGAGCGCCAACGGCATGGCGCACTGGCCATCAAGCGCAGGGCCTTCGGCCCATTTTTCGCTTGCTGTCCAGCGCGCCACGTCGTCGTCGCCCGCTTAGCTCGAACGTTAAACCCTTCAGATATTTCGCATGTTCAATTTTGAAGGGGATGATCGGAAAGCCGCAAGCAATTTGCTGAAACACGGTGTATCGTTCGACGAGACGGTGAGCGTTTTTGGTGACGGACAGGCACTGACATTTTCCGACACCGATCACAGCGAATTTGAGGATCGAAGTCGAACATACGGAATCTCAAACAGGGAACGGCTTTTGGTGGTAGTCCACACCGAACGCCGCAACGGCATACGAATCATCAGCGCCAGAAAGGCAACACGATATGAAAAAAGCATCTATGAAAATGGCTGACAACGACATTCCTGAATTGAAACGCGATGAGCTAGGTAAGGGCGTCCGTGGAAAGTACCTGAAGCACTTTTCGCAAGGTAGCAATCTGGTGGCGTTGCAACCCGAAATCCAAAAGGCTTTCCCTACCTCTGAAGCAGTGAATAGGGCTCTGGCAAGCATGTTGGCCTTTACGCAAGAAACGCAGGATTTAACAGGGCGCTCAGGTCGGACAACGCGCAAGCGCGTCGCCGTGTAGCTTCGACGTTAGGGCGCATCAGGACGCCTTTCCTCTACTCCCCCGCCGATTAAAACCATCTTTGATCCGGAACTCCTTTTCCAGATGCTGGGCCGAAAGGATTGGGACGCGCATTCCGAATTCATCTATAACAACAAGACAACGTTCAAGTCAGACCCAGTCATTCAACACAGTCGTTTTCCGCCAAGGGTCTTGAACGCGACGGTTTTTGCAGGCGTCCAGCCAAGCGGAATGGCAGCAAGTGCACCCAGGTTCGGGAATCCCGAGCCAAAATCCTCAATCCAATGGACCAAAGTCTCACGGAATCGCCCTCAACTGCAGGCGACTGTGTCAGGTGACTCCGAAAGGCCGGGAGCGCCTCGAGCCCATGCCGCACGGCGCCTTTTCTTTGCGCTTGGGTAAAGGGTTCAAAAAAAGATTGCTCGAAGTTGCGTCGAGATCTTCAAGGTGCCACGCCAAAAACCGTTGTTTGCAAAATCTCCGGTGCAAATTCTCCGAACTGCGGCATTGGCCCATTGGGGTCCTTTGCAAGCTCATCGATGCGACGCAACGCCACCGCGCCCTCACGGTAGGGTTCCTGCATGAATGCAGCCACTTCCTTCTCAGTCATCCTGCCACCCTGCAGCGACAGGCTTTCAATGGAGTCGTCTGACAGTTTTTCGAAGTAGTCCGGCTCCACTGTACAAAGGTAGCGTTTAGCCGCGACATGCAAACGGATCGGCTCGGTCACGTCTGGACCGAAATAGCGTTTGAGCCAGTCTGCGCCAATGTTTTCGTGCTGGTCGTCGGTGCCCAAGGCGGCAGGATGGTCGCCGAGGTCATGCACCATGTGGCCGATGTCGTGCAGCAAGGCAGCAACCACAAGAGACGCGGGCAAACCTTGAGCGCGCGCGTGGTAAGCGGATTGCACGGCATGCGCGCGCTGGTTAATGAGGGTCAGGCCGTATTGGCCAGTGGCGCGACCATCGTAAATGGACGTAAGGGTGTCGAGTGTCGGCTGTTGGTCCGATGTTGCAGTTGTCATGGTCCGGTCCTGTGGAGGAAGGTCGATTAGGAATGAATCCCTTGCTCGCGCAGTGTTTGGGAAATCGCGTCGACGGCGAGCGAGATCTCGTGCGCACCGATGGCGCCAATGCATCCCACACGAAAGGTTTCGATCTGGGTCAGTTTTCCGGGATAAAGGATAAATCCCTTGTCGCGCACGCCTTGGTAAAGCCTTTTGAAATCGAAGTCAGGATGGGTCGGCGCATGAAATGTCACGATGATGGGCGCCTGGAGTTCATCGGCCAGAAACGTGTGCAAACCGAGCGCACGCATGCCCTTCACCAGGGTATTGCAGTTGTTCTGATAGCGGGCACCGCGCGAAGCTGTGCCGCCCTCCGCAAGGAACTGGTCAATGGCTGCACGCAAGGCGGCAACGACATGGGTGGGCGGCGTGAAGCGCCATTGCCCTGTTTTGAGCAGATACGCCCATTGGTCGTGCAGGTCCAGGGCAAGTGAGTGACAAGTACCCGCAGCGGCCGCGATTTTGTCCTGGCGTGCAATCACGAAGCCCATGCCCGGCACGCCTTCAAGGCATTTGCCGGAGGCTGCGATCAGTGCATCGATGGGTGTGCGGGCCAGATCAATGGGCAGTGCAGCAAACGAGCTCATCGCGTCCACGATCAGGCTGCGTCCTTGATCGGCCACCCGCTGAGCGATCTCATGCAAGGGGTTCAAGATGCCGGTACCGGTCTCGCAATGGACCAGCGCCACGTGGGTGATGTGGGTATCGGCAGCCAGGGCCGCTTCGATGCGCTCGGGGTTTGCGGGTTCATCCTCGCGATGGTCGATGACCACGGCCTGTCGCCCCAGGTAGCCCAGGATGCGAACTATCCGCTGGCAATAGGCACCGTTGTTGGGCACCAAGACCTTGCCATCACGTGGCACCAGGGTACCCAAGGCCGCTTCGACCGCAAAGGTCCCACTGCCTTGCAGCGGGATCCACACATGAGTGTCCTGTCCGTTTGCAATTTGCGTGATGTCGTGGCAAACCGAGGCGGTGAGTTGGTTGAACGATTGGTCCCATGAACCCCAGTCAACCAGCATGGCTTGCTTGGTTTGAGCGCTTGTTGTCAGCGGCCCGGGGGTAAGCAGAATCGGTGTGTTCATGGTTTGGCTCATTAGGGAACAATGGCGGCGCGCAGGACGCGTTGCGAGGAGGCATCAGCCATCGCCTGGGTGACTTGATCAAGGGGATAGCGCCCGTCTACCAGTTCGGAAAATGGGTAGCGAGTCTTGTTTGCAACCACGAAATCCAGAGCCTCGACCAAGTGGCGGGGATGGTAGTTGTGGATGCCCCGCAGAGTCACCATCTTGTCAGGCAGACGCAGGATCCACGACTTGGGCAGAACGTAGCAATACTCTGCAAAGCCGCCATGGTGGTGTGGCGCGGTGGTAACGGCCATGTGGCCGTATTTTTCAACACCTGGCGATTTTTGCGGCAGGTCCAGCACGTCGGTGAAGTAGTTGCCATGCGGAATGAAAAATTCGCTCCAGGTAATGCGATCACCTATCGCAAGAATTTCACCGCGCATGTCGCAGGTGAGTTCCTGGCCCAGCGCAACGATACGGCCGACGATCTCATGACCCAGCAGGCCGGGGCATGGGCTGGGTCGATGACCCTGGTACGAGTGGATATCGGAGCGGCAAATGGTGGACATGCTCACGCGCACCAACGCTTCCCTTGGACCCGGCGCACGCAAGGGATAAGACTCAACCTGGAAGGGCGCGTTGGGCTCGCTAAAAACGGCCACCCGCCCTGAGGCCGGGTGGGTCATGCGCCTGCCTCTGTGCCGTTGATGGCGTAATCGAAGATCTGGTGGCTTTTCAGCCTGTTGTTTGCAGCGTGCCGGGCATAGTCGGTGTTGAGCGGGCGGTTGAGAATGAAGGGCACACGGGCTTCGGCAACTGCGCCGTGGCTGCGCAGCCGTGCGTCTGCGAGGTTGGAAAGATCGTGATCGGATTGACTAGCGCCAATGACCGTGCCAGCGTCAGCAATGACTGCCACATCACCTTCACGGTCCGCAGGCAATTCGAATTGGCGGCAGACACCTTCCCGGTTCAGCGCCAGGGCAACCCCGGGAATGTCGCGCACCGTTGCGATGATGGCTTCGGGCGAGACTTGCGAGTCACGGATCCAGATCCTCACAAATCCGCCCAGAGCGCCATGGTGGCGTACAAATCGGTGATGGGGCAAATCACCTTGGGATGCTCCGCATAACTCAACGCGAGTTGGTGCAGCGCGGATCGGGATGGGATGCACGGCGTATTTTGCGGCCAATAGCGCCTGCTATTGGCAATAAATGCAACGCCGCAGACCGCCCGAGGCAGCACCTGCACAAGCCGTGAGGGGTTATGCAGAGCATCCCTTGGTCGTGCCAGTACCAGCTGCGATACCCGCAAATCCCTCACGCATGAAGCGCGCGATGTTGGGAATGATTCCATCCTTCAAACCCTGCTCGATGTAGGCGGGTCACCGCCGTCGATACAGACAACGACGACGGGGCGTTGAGGCCAGCGGTAGCTGCCGCCATTGAGTTCTAGGGTTTTCATGCGATGCAAATTGAGGAGATCAAATGCTCCAGCGCCGAATGCGGGCCGAGAGGACATCGATCAAGGTGACAGAAACAATGATGATAAAAAGGATGGCAGCTGTCTCCGCATAGTCAAAACCACGGATTGACTCGTGCAGTACAACGCCAATGCCACCTGCGCCGACCATGCCGACAACAGAGGCAGACCGAACGTTTGATTCGAAGCGGTAGAGGGAATACGAGATCCACAGTGGCAGCACTTGCGGAATGACGCCATAGAGGATTTCCTCCAGCGCGTTGGCGCCCGTGGCGCGCACGCCCTCGACGGGGCGCGGATCGATCGCCTCGACCGCCTCGGCAAACAGCTTGGCCAATACGCCAGTCGTATGAATCCAGAGCGCCATCACGCCCGCAAACGGTCCCAGGCCCACAGCGACGATGAACAACATGGCAAACACCATTTCATTGATGGCGCGAAATGAGTCCATCAAGCGGCGCATCGGCTGATAGACCCAGGCAGGCGCAATGTTCTCAGAGCAAAGCAGGCCGAATGGAACAGCGCAGACAATCGCCAAGACAGTGCCCCAAATGGCAATGTGAATGGTGATGACCATTTCACTCAGGTAAATGCGCCACTCATGAAAGTTTGGTGGGAAAAATTCCTTGCCAAAAACGGCCATATTGGCCGAGTCCTCAATCAGCGCCATTGGGCGCATATCGGCACCCTCCCATGACCAGATCAGCAACATCAACAACACCCCCCAGGCCAGCTGCGTGCCAAGGCTCGTCGCCGGCGGGGCAAGGGGAATGTCTTTGATGGTGGGCTTGATTGTCATGACAGGGCGTCTGATTGCGTCAGCGGGCTACTTCAGCTTGGCCAGCACTGCAAGCTTGGCATCGATCTCGTCGAGCTTGACCTTCTTGTCGGCTGCATTCATGTTCTCATCAGCTTCGGCCTTCTTGCGGTCCTTGAAAAGTTCAAGTTGACGGATCGGGATCAGCTGCGCATCGGTCGAGGCTTTGAAACCAGCCAGGCGGTACATATTCTTGAGAATTTCCTTCTCTCGCTGGTCTTTTCCATAGCCGGTTACAAAGTCCTGAACCTTTTTCTTGACGTCTGAGGGCAGGTCTTTGCGCCACACCAGCGGATCGCGAGGAATCAAAGGCGAAGTCCAGAGAATGCGAATCTGTTCCATTTTCTCGGGCGACTTTTCCTTCATCTTCTCGGTCATCTCGCTGTTGCTGGTAGCGAGATCGATCTGCTTGTTTAGTACTGCCAGGAAATTGCCCTCGTGATTGGACGAACGCATGACCTTGAAGTGGGTCTTGGGATCCAGATTGTTGAGGGTGAAAACGTAGTAGCTGGGTACCAGCGTGCCGGAGGTAGAGGAGGGGTCACCAATGCCGAACGTATATTCCTTGCCATTTTTCAAGACCTGATCCAGCGTCTTGATGGGCGAGTCTTTGTGCGTGATCAGGTATGAGTAGTAGCCAGGGGTACCGTCCAAGTCCACAAATTGTGCGAACACTTCACCGCTGGAGCGGTCGACAGCATCGATCGCAGACTTGTTTCCATACCAGGCAATATGCACCTTGTTGAACCGCTGGGCTTCGATGATGCCGGCGTAGTCGGTAGCGTAAAAGCCATTGACTTTGAGGCCAACAGACTTGGTCATGTCGGCAAGGAACGGTTCCCACATTTGCTTGAGAGCGCCGGCTTTTTCGGTTGCGATGATGCCAAAGTTGAGTTCCTTGATATCGGCTGCGCCGGCGACGCTGCCGGCAGTAATCGCCAGTGCCGTCAGGATGAGTTTCATTTTTTTGATCATGTGAATTCCTTTTCAGAAGTTGCGGGAGGGGCGTGTCAGATAAACGCAGTAGCGCCGGTTGAAGGAACTAGCGCCAGGGGTGAAGATTCGCTTGATGTGTGGGTGGTGGTAAAGAATTCGCGGGCGCTGCTGCCGTAAAGCTCTGCAAGCAAATCAGGGGTCAGCGCCGAGGAGGGTCCGTCGTACACCACGCGCCCTGCATGGAGCGCAATCGTGCGCGGGCAATAACGGGCAGCAAACTCAACTTGATGCAGCGATACCAGTACCGTGCATCCGTGTTTTTGGTTCATTTCCTTGAGCAACTCCATCACCTTGCGCGAGGACTCCGGGTCCAGCGACGCAATCGGTTCATCAGCCAGGATGAGGCGCGCGCCTTGCACCAGGCACCGCGCCAGCGCTGCGCGTTGCTGTTGGCCGCCCGATAGCGTTGACGCGCGTTGCCAGGCGGTCTGCTCGATGCCTACCGATGCAAGTGCCTCCAGCGCTTTTTGTCGCTGCTCGACAGTGAAGCGCATCAACAGGCTGCGCCACCAGGGAGTTTTATAGAGCTGCCCGATCAGCACGTTGGTGATGACAGGCAGACGATTGACCAGATTGAATTGCTGAAACACAAAGCCGACGCGGTTGCGCACTTGCCGAAAGCAGGGCATGAGTTTTCCACCGGCTTGCACCGTTTGCCCCAGAACATCGATCTCACCACTGTTGGAGGTAACAAAACCGGGAAGATGCCTTAGCAGTGTGGATTTGCCCGAGCCCGATGCGCCGAGCAGGGCCACCATCTCGCCTTCGCGAATCTCCATGGAAACCTTGTCCAGCGCCTGGCAATTGGCGTAGGACTTGCTCAGTTCGCGCGTGACCACGGCAAACGACATTGTTTTCTCCACTGTCATCGAATTGCAATGTTCGCGAGCTTAAAAATCAAATGTGTCAAAGTGTTGACAATCAACGATTTGTCAAAAATTTGGCGGAGCCGTTAACGCCCTATGAAGAATTCATGACACTTGCACAGACCTTGGGTGTTCTAAAAACACCATTCCAGGCCGTCGCTGGTTCAGGAAGAACTCGAACGTATGCTGCGAAGGGGGCCTCTCTCTCTGCATTGATGCGTGCAGGGTGGAACCTTTGTTCCAAGCGACTGATTCACCTCGCAAATCCAGGCAACTCAAAAACACGCACGGACGACCGTAGCGGGGTTTTTCTTGTCGGATGTTTGCCAAGCCAGGCTAATGCGTCTTGCGCGCCGGCATCAGCAAGATATTTGCGCCTGATTTGCTGGAACGTTCATTGTTGGTGGCCCCGCTGACAAAACCTCGTGACGCGAGCGACCAGTTTTCGGTCGCCACGGCAGGGCTGATCCAGCGCATTGATGGCCCTTCCAAACCGCCTTCGACGGCAGCGCAGACGATCCGCTCGCAGGCTTCAGAAGTGAGCTTGAGTGCCAAGTGCTGCCAACGCGAGTTGATCAGCGGGTCGCACCACAAATCCTCAAGCGACTGGCGCAACTCGAGCAGTCCGGCGGGCCGGTTGGCGGCAGTTCGACGTTCCAACAACAACGCCATGAAATTGTCGAAAGCACGCCGGGTTTCCTTTGAAGGCATCTGACCGGCAATCGATGAGCAGCGACGGCCATGGCCGGCCTGGGTGAATTGCCGGCTCAGGATCAGTTGCAGCGACTGCACCGGGTTGAGCACCCGGAGCCGGTTCGGCGGCAGGACCAGCAGCGGCATGCAGGCCGCCTCGGCATGGGCCATTGGCGTGGCAAAAGAAACCAGCACAGCAAGCCTGGCCCATTGATCGGTGGTCAAGATCGAGCGGCAATCCTTCGCCAGCTCTGGCGCTGCCGCAACCTGCCGGGCCAACGCCAGCAACTGATCAACTGTCTTGTCGGACTTGGCCAAGTTGGCGCGCTGGCTCATCACTGCCAGATTGCCAGCGGCATAGGCGCCGTCATCGCAGACCCGGTCGACCGATGCATCCGACCAAATACCGCTGCCATGGGTCAATAATTCGCGCGTGATCGGGCAGCAAGCCACATCAATCTGGCGCAGATATGTCGGGCTCACCTCAGAGCGTTCAAATACCCGCCCGCTCCGCCAAGCCCCCAGGCGCAGTTGCAGCCAGCTGCGGGAAAAGCGATTGACCAACAAGGTTCGCTGGCCAAAATTGAGCCGGCTTGCCTCCCAGCCCTGACGTACCGAACTCAAGGGGTGCAGATGCTCGCTCGGCGGCACGATGCCGTAATGGCCGAAGTCCCAGCCGATCTCAAAACCGGTATCGGCAAGACGTTCGTCGGCGAGCGCAGGCCGGACCAATGTCAGCGTTTTGAAATGAGCCATGGCAAGATCCTGTCAACTGGGCAACAGGCTGATGCTATTCAAGCAGGTCGGTGAATTCAGATTCCTTGGGTGCCAAGGAATGCAGCTTTGAGAACAAATCCGCAGTTTTTCAATTTGATTGCTGCAAGTGGTTGTGCCTGGTCCGCTGCCATTGAGTTCCGGGCTTCTGGCCGGTGCTACCAGGCTGCTGCCGGAAAAGTCATCGAGTCTTTGTCGCGCCGCCAGATGGCAGAGTCGCTGCGTACGGCGAGCCACCAGGTTTGCATCGAAGCCAGCGGCTTTGGCTTGGCAAATGCCGTGGGCGTGAGCAGCGCGACACAACAGGCGGGTGATGGATCCCGAACCGACCGGTACTGGATAGCGCCGACCTCGGCAGCGCGCGCGACGCGTGCAAATGCTTGGGTGGCGCTGTAGTCGCTCGGGTGTTGCCAGGCGGGCGCATCAGCGCTGAAGGGCGCCTGACGCAGATCGACCAATGAAGTGCTGACCTCGGCGGCGAACGCGGTGTGGGCGACCGGCTCCAGCCTCTCCAGATCCACGGCATCCTTGAGAAACTTCCAGCGCCAATAGCCCAACTCGGCGCAGGCGGTGCGCACTGATTCGGCACCATAGAAAACTCCCGGATCGGTTACAGCCCGAAAGCGTGAGCCGCTGCGCAGCGGGTTGTAGCGAAACGGTGTGGCCAGCAGGTAATCCAGACCGGCAGCGGTGGCGCGTTGGGCGGGCTTGCTGGCTTCGAGCAGGGTTTCGAGCAGGTCCTGCTCTTGGGCGTTGTCAACGATTTTCATGGTCGAGGCCATGTGCTGTGCTTCGACGATGCGCCAAATTCTGCCCCGCCAGGGGTTGGCCTCAGACGCGACTGCGTGAGGCATCCAGATATTGAACGACACGTACCAGTCCTTCCGCGCTGCGAATGAGTTCGATGGGCCGACCATTCAATCCGAGGTTTTCGCTGGCAAGCCATTTGCGCGCTGTGACTTCGTCGCCGACGATCGAGTCCAGTGAGCGAAACACGCGAACAAAGAGCAGGGCAAAGTCCCATTCCTTGCGCTCCGGAGCCAACTGATACTCGCCGCTATAAAGCCTTGTGATGGTGGGCGGGCTGACGCCGAGCACCTTGGCCAGCAGCGTCTTGGAGATCTCCAGTCGTTCAGCCGCCCGGGCCACGGCCTTGCTCAGCACGGCTGCTGCATCCGACTTTTTGGCAGTCTGTTTTGGCACGACTGACATCAGAAGCCTCCATTTTCAATGGAAATAATATAGCACTTAAATTTCTATAGAAATATTATTTCGCGTCGGCAAATTGGCCGGATCGGCTTGTAGGCGGGCTTGCTCGACCCCAGCGCCTTGAACACCGCGGCCACGGGGTCTAAGTAAATGCTGGTCTGGAACTTGGCGAACAGTTCGTTGCAAATGCGTTGCGCCGATCAAGGCCGTTTTGCACTGGTTTTTGCAAGGTCTGAGACCAATTCTGCAATGCGTGCCAAAGCGGATTGGTACACCGCATGGCCTTCGCGTTTGTCGACAGCCATTACCATCACCAAGAGGATGTCATCCTGCACGCCGTACACCAACCGATAGCCCTGCTTTCTGAGTTTTATCTTGTAGTGCCCAGCCAAGGCACCATGTAACTCGCCGCCCGGCACATGCGGATTGTCCAGACGCTTCTTCAGCAACTTGCGGATTGTTTCTTTGACTGAGCCGTCAAGTGCCTGCCATTCGGCCCAGGCGCTGGGTACGAACTGAAGCCGGTACTTGTACTTGCGCAGTGGCTCAGATTTCATCGATGTCAACTTCAATGGCGCGCGAGCGCTCACCCATCCGAGACAGCACCGTGCGGTGCAAGTCCTGGTCTGACAATTCCTCGAGCAGCGCTTCAAAAAGGGCTGGCTCAAGCATGTAGAAGGCAGCCTTGTTGTGGTTCAGAACAGCAACCGGCTTACCTTTCGCGTCGCGTAACACGGCAGCCGGATTCTTCTTGAACTCGGACATGCTGATGGTGTCATCGGAATAGATGGATTCCATAAATAGCTCCAATATGAGCTCTTATTATGGAGTCATTAATCCTGACAGTCAACGTTGGAACATCTCCCATCCTCAAAAGCTGCCCGACCCAATACTCGAACTGATCGACAAACCTCAATCGACCTGGGCTGCTGCTTCGCGCAGTCGCACCAGCAGC
This sequence comes from Roseateles toxinivorans, assembly GCA_945898095.1. Lineage (GTDB taxonomy): Bacteria > Pseudomonadota > Gammaproteobacteria > Burkholderiales > Burkholderiaceae_C > Paucibacter_A > Paucibacter_A toxinivorans_A. The sequence continues at coordinate 13,331 of CAMDHE010000088.1, forward strand.
AACGATCTTCCCCCAAGTGCGCCCACACCTGGTGGGTCAAGTCCGGCCCTTGGGGGCCGCGGGTTTCTTTGCGCGGCAGGCGTCGGAGCAGTAGCGCACTGAGTCCCAGTTCTTGGCCCAGGCTTTGCGCCAGCTCATGGGCCGCTCGCACACCATGCAGGGTTTGGAGGGCAAGCTGCTCTTATTGCCTTTGAACGCGGTTTTCATCTTGCGCCCGCCCGGCCGTTATCGGCAGCTTCCAGCAAGTCACCGAACAGGTCGGCTTGCTGCGCGTGGGCCGCACCTGGCGCGGCGCCAGCAACGGCATTGCCGCCGCGCCGCCGAACTGTGCCCGCCGTCAGTCCGCTTTTGCGCGAACCATGGCGCGATTGCACGGCGTCAGCCTCGGCCCTTGCTTCGGGGGTTTTGCGCAGCCCGTACAGTCGGTCTTTGGCGGCCTGGACCGCCAGCTTGTCATTGACGATCGGCGCAGGGTAGTCGCGGCCGATCACGCAGCCGGACATGCGTTCGATCGTGGCATCCATCTTCCAGGGCTCAGCCAGGTAGGGCAGGGGCACTCGGGCGAGTTCCGGCACCCAGTGACGGATGAAGTGGCCTTGCGGGTCCTGGTCTTGCGCCTGCTTGGTGGGCGAGTAAATGCGCAGCGTGTTGATGCCGGTGGTGCCGCTTTGCATCTGCATCTGGCTCCAGTGGATACCGGCCTCGAAGTCCAGGAACTGGCGCGCCAAAAAGATGCCGGTGGGGCGCCAGTGCAGCCACAGGTGGTAGGAGGCAAAACTCACCAACATCGCCCGCATCCGGAAGTTCAGCCAGCCGGTGGCATTGAGCGATCGCATACAGGCGTCCACCATCGGATAGCCGGTCTGGCCTGTGCACCAGGCCTCAAAGCGGCTGCGGTCAAAGTCGTTTTCACGCAAGCCGTCGCAGACCCGCGCGAAGTTTTCCAACTCGATAGTGGGCTGGTCTTCGAGCTTTTGCATGAAATGGCAATGCCAGCGCAAGCGCCCGCTGAAGCTGCGCAGCGCCTTTGCCAGCGTGCGGTCTGCGGTGCGGGTGATGGCTTGCTCGGTGGTCTGGTGCACCTTGCGCATCGAGATCGTGCCAAACGCCAGATGCGGGCTCAGGCGGCTGCAGGCGTCCGCAGCGCTCAGGGGGCTGGACATGGCACGCTGGTAGTCGCGCCCGCGCCCGTCGAGAAATCCGTCCAGTTCTGCCCAGGCGCTGGCTTCTGCGCCAGCTTGCACGACTTTGGTTTCAGCCTGCAGGCCCAGCCGGTTGAGGGTGGGCAGGTCTTCCATTGCCACGCCCGCTGCAGCAGCAAAACCGCCTTGGGCCACAACGAGGGGCGCGTCCATCCTGGCCTGCCAGCGTTGCGCCCAGCCAGAGCGCGAGCGCAGGCGCCGCACCACGCCGGTTTGCGTCCATTCCTGCCAGACCACGCCGTTTGCCTTGCACCAGCCGGCCACCGCCTGATCGCGCCGATAGGTCCACATCGGACCGGTTTCTTCGTGGCTGAGCAGGTGGGTGAATGGGGCTTGGGCCTGCAGAGCGGCCAGCACGTCGGCGGCATTGCCCACCCGCACCAGTAAGGGCAAACCTCGTGCCGCCAGGGACTTGCGCAGGGGCGCCAGGCTCTCCAGCGCAAATTGCAAATGCGCGGCGCTGAATTCAGGGCTGTCCAGCCACTGCGGCTCAATGATGTAGAGCGCCATTGCCGATTCAAAATTCTGCGCTTCAGCCAAGGGCGCATGGTCGTCCTGCCGCAAATCACGCTTGAACCAGACAAGTGCAGCGGCGTTCGGAGGGCGGGGTTGTGGCATCGCCAAGACTTTAGCAAACGACGCTGTTTTGCGCGGCAGTAAGGACTTGAGTCATGGCGGTCAGCTGACCGTCACTTGGCTCTGTCCCCCGGAGGTTCGCTTGACGTTGATCGGCGAATTCACTCAGCCTGGGCTGCCGCTTCGCGCAGTCGTGCCAACAGCCCCGAGCTGCGCTGGGTTGGCGAATCGATGGCCTGGGCGATCACTTCGGCGCTGGCGCTGATTGCGACACGGTGGCGGGCGCGGGTGACTGCCGTGTAGAGCAACTCGCGGGTCAGCACAGGGCTGCGCTGTTCGGGCAACAGCACCAGCACGGCGTCGAATTCCGAGCCTTGCGATTTGTGCACGGTCATCGCGAAAGCGGTCTGGTGCGTGGGCAGGCGCACCGGCGCGACGGCGCGCAGCCCGCCGCCGGCGTCGGCAAAATACACCATCAATTCGCCCGAGGCATCGGGCAGGGTGATGCCGATGTCGCCGTTGAAGAGCTTGAGCATTGGGTCGTTGCGCAGCACCATCACCGGCCGGCCGGCGTACCAGGGCTGGCGCGGGTCGATGCTGCCTGGCTGCGTCGCGGCCAGCAACTTGCGTGCATGCTGCGTGACCCGCTCGTTGATCGCGGTGACGCCGCGCGGCCCTTCGTGCAGCGCACAGAGCACGCGGAATTTGCCGAAAGCCGCGGTGATCGCCGCGGCGTCAGAACTGTCGCGGCGCAGCGCTTCGAAATAATCGGCATAACCCGCCAGCATCAGCGCCAACGTGGCCGGGCAGGGCAAGGCAGCGCCTTCAGCGAACCAGCGCACCGATTGATCAGCGCCGCTGCCCAGCCAGTCAAGCGCCTGCCCCGAGCGCCCGCCCTTGATGTCGGCAGCGAGGCGGCCGATGCCCGAATCTGCGGCAAAGCGGAAGTTGCGGTTGAACCAGCTGACCGAATCCTGCAGCGCGCTGGCGCGGATGGCCGGCGGCGGGATGATCTGCGCGGGGCTCAGTCCGCAGAGTGCGGCGAGTTCCTGCTTGCAGTTTTCGCTCAAGCCCGGATCTGCGCTGAGGTCCGAAAACACTGCGCCCGCTTCAACCGCCGAGAGCTGGTCCTTGTCGCCGAGCAGGATGATGCGGGCGGTTTCGGGTACGGCTTCCAGCAACCTGGTCGCCAGCGCCAGATCGAGCATCGACGCTTCATCAACCACCAGCGCGTCGATTGCCAGCCGGTTGCCCGCGTGATGGGTGAAGCCGGTCGGCGTGACGCCGAGCAGGCGGTGGATGGTGAACGAATCGGCCGGCAGACGGGCGCGGATGTCCTGCGGCAAATGGCTTGAACGCGCGATGACTGTCTCGGTCATCCTGGCGGCAGCCTTGCCGGTCGGTGCGGCCAGCGCGATGCGGCAACCAGGATCCTGCGCGATCAGGCAGGCGAGCAGATTGACCAAGGTGGTGGTCTTGCCGGTACCGGGTCCGCCGCTGATGATGCTGAGCCGCTGGCGCAGCGCCATTGCGGTGGCCAGTTGTTGCCAATCGACGCTGCGTTCAAGGCTGGCCGGCGCTTCGGCGAGCCAGTCGACCTGGCCTGCAGGCTGGCTTTTGGGCTGATCTGCAGGCGGCGCCGTATCGGCAGGAAAAAGGGCTTGCAGGCGCTCGCGGGTCGTGCTGTCGACCAAGGCTGGCGCGGCCTGCGCGGCGCGCATCAGCCGCTGCGCCAGGCGCTTTTCATAGTCGAAATAGCGGTGCAGATAGAGCCGGTTCTGCGCGTCGACGACCATCGGTTTTGCGCCGGCGTCCTCGGGGGTGCCGACCAGGCCCGAAGCGAGCAGGGCGCTGCGCAGCTCAGCCAGATCGGTCCTCTGCGCCAATTCGTCCAAGGCCAGGCAGACATGGCCCTCACTGGTCGCCAGGCTCAAGGCTTGGGCGGCGTGGCGCAGCAGCTCCAGCTGCTCTGCGCTACAGGTCTGCAGCCTTGTTGCCCATTGCACGGCATGGCTGGCAAAGCCTTCAGCCAGCAGCGCGGCGGGCGTGTCTTGCCTTGATCCGCTTCCGGCCGAGTTCATGCGCTCACCTCATGCGCGCCGATCAAGGCCGAGAGCTGCTCGATCAAATGCAGCGTCGGCCTTGCGGCGAAGATGCCGCAGGCCCGGCCTTCGGCGTCGATCCATTCCGGCCGCACGCCGCGAACGAACAGGTATTGCACGCCGCCGAAATGCTGCTCGTACTGGTAGCCGGCAATGCGCTGCTGCAGATAGCGGTGCACGGCCACGGTGTAGAGCAGGTATTGCAGGTGGTAGTTGTGCTCGTCCATTGCTTGCGCCATCGAAGCCTGGCCATAGTCGGCCTGGCTGTCGCCGAGGTGGTTCGACTTCCAATCGAGCACATAGAAGCGGCCGCCATGCTCATAGAGCAAGTCGATAAAGCCGCGCAGATAACCATCAAGGCTGCCGAAGGCCAGCGCAGGCGCGTTGACGCCATGGCGCTGCAGCAAGGCCGTCAGCCGGGCGGCGGTCAAACGTCTGGCCGGCAGGCTGAATTCAAGTTCGACCAGGCGACGCCCACGCCTGACTTCGGCCAGGGCGAAGCCAGCGGGCAATCTCGTCTGCAGCAGCTCGGTCAACATCCGCTGGATCATCCTCGGCAGCCGCAGCGCTTCGCTGTCGGCGCCGGCCAGTTTTTGCGGTCGGCTGCGCAAGGCCGCAGCGATCGCGTCGGGCCAGCCCGTTGGATCGCTGAAGTCAATGCGCTCAAAGACATCGTGCAGACATTCGCCAGCGACCGGGCCGCGCGGAAAGTCGAGGATGTCGTCGTCTTCGCGTTCAGTCGTCACGGTGGTCACGTTGGCCTCGTTCGGCGCAGCTTCGGCCACATGCAGGTCATGGTCGACCGCGGCGCCTTCGTGGCTGGCGCCATGGGCCAGGCTGCTGTAGCTGCCAATCCGCCAGCCGCCCGGGATATGCGCCGGCGCGGCCAGTGCGGCCAAGGTCTCGGCGGCAGGTCCGAACGGCTGGAACGGATTTGGCGCCAGCTGCGGCAGCATTGCCAGGTTGACTTTCGGCTGGTTGGCTTCGGCAAATGCCTGCCATGCCGCGGCAATTTGCAGGGGCTCGAGATTGTTCTTTTTCAGCCATTGCTGCGCATCATGACCCTGGCCGGCGACCAGCCAGTTCAAGAGGCTGCGGCTGCTTTGGCCGGTCGAGCCAGGCTTGCCGTCCTTGCCGGCCAGGCTGTACGACCCGACGACAAGGTAGCAGCGCTGCACGGCGCGAGTCAGGGCCACATAGATCAGGCGCAGGTTTTCGGCGGCGCGGCTGAGACTGATCTGGCCCGTGATTACTGCATCCTCAGCTTTTTCGATGGCATCTCTCTGGCGCAAGTCGATCACCGGCAAATCTTCCTCGTGATACTCGCGGCCTTCCGGGCCGGATGCTGACCCGCCCGGGTGCCCATCCCACAAGAAGGGGCAGAACACGACCGGATACTCGAGCCCTTTGGCGCGGTGGATGGTGATGATCTGGACCAGGTTGCGGTCGGACTCCAGGCGCAGTTGGGTTGCATCGTCGCGGCTGTCCAGCTTGCGCTGGGCCTGCAGCCAACGCAGCAGGGCCTCGGGGCCGGCCTGTTGTGCGCCGGCTTCGTGCAGGCATTCGGACAGATGCAGCAGATTGGTCAGCCGCCGCTCGCCATCGGGGCGGCCCAGCAGGCGTTCGCTGACCGCTTCCTGGTTCATCAGGCGGCGCAGCATCACGCCGATGCCGCGTTGCAGCCAGTTCTCGCGGTAGCCGACGAAGCGGGTGACCCACTCGAGCAGCCTGGCTTCGTCGGCCGAGATCGATAGGATCGCCGCTGCATCCTGGCCCATCAGGTCGGTCGACAGCGCAGCGCGCAGCAAACCTTCGCGTGTCGGCTCCAGGATCGCCGCCAGCAAGCGCGTCATTTCTTCGGCATCGGGACTGGCATAAATGCCGGCCTGCGACAGCTCGACGCTGGCGATATTCAAGTTGGCCAAGGCGCGCCGCATCTGGCTGCCTTGCGAATGGCTGCGCACCAGCACGGCGATGTCGCCGGCGCTCAGCGGCTTGGCCCCCAGATTGATCTGCCCTTGTTGTGCAGCGCCGATCAAACGGGAGATTTCACCTGCGCAGGCCCGGGCCGAGGCTTGGCGCGCGAGCATTTTGGGCAGCGGCAAATCATCTTCATCGCAGGGCAAGGTCCAGAGTTGCAGCGCTGAGCGCGGCTGCAAGGCGCTCGTCTCGTCGTGCAAGGTCTTGCGCTGCTTGTTGCCATAGCCGACCGGCTGGAAGCCCAGCCCGGCTTGCATGAATGCGTTCGGGTTGCCGCTGAACAAGTTGTTCAGCGCATCGAGCAAAGGCTGGGTCGAGCGCTGGTTCTGGCTCAGCGTGTATTGCGCAGTCGCTTTGTTGCGCGCCTTCAGATAGGTCGGCAGGTCGGCGTTGCGAAAGCTGTAGATCGCCTGTTTCGGGTCACCGACCAGGAACAGCGGGCTGCTGGCGTCGCCATAGATCGCGCTGAAGATCGCGAACTGCAAAGGGTCAGTGTCCTGGAACTCGTCGATCAGCGCCGCCGGAAACCGAGCCCTCAGCGCTGCCGGCAGGCCAGGGCTTTGGGTCAAGCGCTCGTGCAGATTGAACAGCATGTCGTCAAACGCGACCACCCGGCGCGCCCGCTTGGCCTGGCGCAGTTC
>CAMDHE010000089.1 GCA_945898095.1 Roseateles toxinivorans
CGTCAGCACCAGCGCCCCGGCAGCGCCGATCGCTCCGGCCTCGGTCGGAGTGAAAAACCCGCCATAAAGGCCACCCAGCACCAGCACGATCAGCAGCACCACGCCCCAGGGCTTGAGCGCCGCCCGGACCAATTCAGGAAAGCTGATCACGGCCTGCGCCTCGGTCTGCCCGCCCAGTTGCGGATCCATCCGCACCCGCAACCAGATTCCCAAAGACAGGATGATCGAGACCAACAAGCCCGGGCCGATGCCTGCCGCGAACAGCTTGCCGATCGACTGTTCGGTCAGCACGCCGTAGACGATCATCAGGATCGAAGGCGGTATCAGCATGCCCAGAATCGCGCTGCCTGCGACGATGCCATAGGCAAACTTTCGGTCATAGTTCAACCGCATCATCTCCGGAATCGCCAATTTTGAGAATACTGCGGCCGAAGCCACTGATACCCCTGTAATTGCGGCAAAGACCGCATTCGCAATCACGGTGGCAATCCCGATGCCGCCGCGGATCCGCCCGAACACTACCTGCGCCGAACTGAACAGGTCGCGCGTCGCACCCGAAAGATTCGCCAATATCCCCATCAATACAAACAATGGAATGACTGCGAAAATGTAATCCATCACCGAACGATACGCGGTGGTATTGAGCAAACTGACAGCAACACCGAGTTTTCCGGTAATTGCCCAGATCCCGATGACACTGAGCAAGGCCAGCGCCACACCGATATGAATACCCAGCAATACCAGGATGAAAACGCCTAAAATGGTAAATAACGCAATACTCAAGGGATCCATCAATAAGCCTCCTCATCCGCGATGAACGAGCGCCCCAGATATTGCTCAGCCAGCATCACCAGAAACTGGATCGAGGTCAGCGCGGCACCGATCAGCACCAGACTGCGTACCGGCGCCGTCGGCACCCGCACCGGTTCTTCGCCCTCGAATTCGCCAACCTGCCAGGCTTCGACCATATGGTCCCAGCCGGAGTAGACGATCAGCGCGAACATCACCACCCCCATCAGGCAAGCGAGCATCTCGACCCAGCGTTTGACTCTGAGCGGCATCCGGTCGAGCAGGATCGTCGAGCGCAGATGGGCGCCGATCTTCAGGGTGTGGGCCATCATGCACCAGACCAGTCCGACAACCGAGATCTTGACGATCTCGGGAACACCGAACAGGGGCGAATTGAAAAACGCCCGACCGGTGACATCGACGGTGATCAGCAACATGATCAGCACCACCCACAAGGCGCCAAGCATGTTCAGGAACGACATCAAGCGGTTGAACAACCGGAGGCTGGGAAGAAGGATCATTGCTGGGCTCCACGACAGATCGCCGACAAGGCAGGCCCCCCTTCAAGGCGGGGCCGGGAAACTTACTTGATCTTCCACTCGCGCGGCATCTTCACGCCGGCTTCGTTCAAGGCCTTGATGTACTCAGCCACGGCTGTCGCGGCTTGACCGGCCTTGGTGATCTCGGCGGTGCGCTCGTTCGGAATGTCGCTCAGCGCATTGGCCCATTTGGCCTTTTCCTCATCGCTCAGCGAGCGCACCGTCACGCCGGCAGCCTTCATCGTCTCAATGCTGGCCCGGCCCTTGTCAGCCGCCATCTTGGTCTGTACGGCAGTGAATTCCTTGCCGACCTCGAGAATGATGGCCTGCACATTCGCCGGAAACTTGCGCCAGGTGGTCTTGTTGATCGTGATCAGCACATTCGGAATCGCCCCGAAATCGGTGAAGGTGTAGTTCTTCGCCACTTCATGCAGCTTGAAGCCCACCGTCGCGTCCGGGAACATCACCCAACCCTCGTAGACCCCGGTCTGGAACGAGGTATAGGCCTCGTTCAGATTGGATTGCACCGGAATCGCACCGACCGCCCGCAGCCAGGGAATATTCGGTCCGGCAGCAGCAATTTTCTTGCCCTTCAATTGCTCGACCTTGGTCCAGGGAAAAGTGGTGACAAGGTTGTAGTTGCCGACGCTGCCGACCCCGACAAAGACCTGGTTGTACTTGTCCTCAAGGACCTTCTTCAAGGCCGGGACCTTGTCGTAGACCTGCCTGGCCGCCTTGCCTGCAAGCTCGACATCCGGGCTGCCGAAAGGCACGAAATAGGCAAAATTCTGGGCCATCAGCTTGGCCGGCTCGAACGCCACATGCAGATCGGCGACATCGACCAAGCCGCTTTCGACTGCTGCCATGCATTCGCCGAGCTTGCAGACCGATCCGCCATAGGCATTGACCCACTCGATCTTGTGACCGGTCTTTTCCGCCACCCGTTTGCTGATCTCGGGCGCCAGGAAGTCACGCATCGCCGTGATCCAGACCGCTGCATCAGCCGGATGCCCGGCACCGATCGTCAATCGGTAGGTGTCTGCAAAAGCGCCGCTCGTACCTGCAGCGACCATCACGGCCGCAGCGATCATTTTGAGAACAAGTTTTTTCACTTTGTGCATTCCTTGTGGTTGAAAGTGGAACTGTTTAACGTCGATTCCCTTTGATCATCGGTGCTCACTCTGCGCTTATTGATGTTTGATCAAATGAGAACAATTTCGATGATAGGCGCTGCTTTCATATTTTTTGTTTGTGTAAACCCGTAGCTGGACTGGGAGACGTCGGGGGCTGGCACAGCAGCCAAATCAGGCCCAATGCAGCAACTTCAGTGACGGCTAGGCCGACTGGATTGCCGGCAGCGGCGACAGCGCCAACCAGGCTGGCAGGCGACCCTAACCCAACTGCCGCCCGCCGACCTGATAGCAATTCAAGCCATGGACCGCGACTGCAGCCAGCGAGATGAAATCCGGCCAGCGGCCGGGTTGATCGAAACCCAGCAACAGGCTGGAGGCAGAGAAAAATCTGAGATCGATTGGCTTAAGGATGCTCGCAGTACCCGCCGTTTCAAGCCGGTCTAAGCGGATTGGCGCTGACGCCTGCGCTGCACCAAACCGGTCAGGACGAGCAAGCCCAAACCGAACATCGACAAGGTGTCGGACTCGGGCACATTGCTGACCACATTGCTGACCACATGGCGTCCGCCGCCGGTGTCGTGGATGGCCAAACCGTCCAGAAAGAAATCCACCTGTCCTGAGACTTTGTTGATGTGGTTGTTGGCCAAGGGGTCGCCTACCAGTCCGTTAACCAGCATGCCGGTTGGCGTGGTGGTCCAGTTGGAACCGGTCGAAGTGAACTGTTTGGAAAACGCTGGGCCCCAGCTTGTGCCATTGTCGACACTGATTTCGATGTACAAGTCAAAAAACGAATTGAAACTGCCACCGCTGCCGGAGCCATTGCTCGTCAGCGTCAACTGACCTGCGCTGAGCAAGGTGGGCGACTCGCGGACATGGATGTTTGGCGCCAGGGTACTGACCAGCGAGAGCGCAACGATCTCGATCGGGACGGAGCAATTCGAGCCGTTGGCAAGCAGATCCAGCGCGCAGTCGCCGTGGCGCTGCACGATGGTATCGGTGATTCCCGGGCCGATCGGCAAGCCGGTCAATGGGCCGATGGGATCGAAAAATGTGCCTGCTTCCGTATGCAGGTAGTCAGACCCCAGCAACACCACCTCGGCCTGCACGTTGCCAGAGGCAAACGCTGCCAAAGCCAGCGCAGCCGCGCAGCAACGGTTGACAACCGGGATAGATTTGGAAAATGGACGCCTCATGACCTTCCTCCTCGTTGAGTTTTGGTGGAAAAGATGATTTGCACGACGGCCACCCACTCGCCTGGCGCCTCGATCAAAACATGATGGGGTCGGTCAGTCTGTCCTGAGCCCTAGGGGCAGTAATTACCCGGGCAGCCATGGCGGGGCATCGATCTTCGAAGGTCGTCGCCGAGGCTGCAGGTGAGTACTTCCCCAGCCTTGCCGCTGGCAGGCGGCAAGTCCTTCGAAGGTCGTCGCCGAGGCCGCAGGGCCTCAGTCCCTTCCCAGCCTTGCCGCTGGCAGGCGGCAAGTCCTTCGGAAGTCGTCGCCGAGGCCGCAGGGCCTTGGTACCTTCCCAGCCTTGCCGCTGGTAGGCGGCAAGTCCTTCGGAAGTCGTCGCCGAGGCCGCAGGGCCTCGGCTCGGCACTTCCTTAGCCTCTAGGGTGGTGCTGGGCGTGGATGGTTTTCAGGCGTTCGCGGGCGACATGGGTGTAGATCTGGGTGGTCGACAGATCGGCATGGCCGAGCAGCATCTGCACGGCGCGCAGGTCGGCGCCATGGTTGAGCAGATGGGTGGCAAAAGCATGGCGCAGCGTGTGCGGCGACAAGGGGCTGGTGATACCGGCGATCAGCGCATATTTCTTCACCAAAGTCCAGAACATCTGCCTGGTCATGCCGTCACCACGAACCGTGACGAACAGCGCATCGCTGCGCATGGCCTTGAGCAATTCGGCGCGGGCTTCGCGCAGATAGCGCATCAGATAGGCATGGGCCTCCTCGCCGAAGGGCACCAGGCGCTCCTTCGAGCCCTTGCCGGTAATGCGCAGCACTGCCTCCTTGAAGCCGACATGGACGCTCTTCAGGGTCACCAACTCGGTCACGCGCAGGCCGCTGGCATACATCAGCTCGAGCATCGCGCGGTCGCGCAGCCCCAGCGGCGTGTTCAGGTCGGGCGCTTCGAGCAACGCCTCAACCTGGGCCTGGCTCAGCAGTTTGGGCACGCGCAGCGGCTGGCGCGCGTTCTGCAGGCGCAAGCTCGGGTCCTGGCTGATGCGCTGCTCGCGCAATGCCCAGCGGAAATAGCGCTTGAAAACGCTCAGCCGCCGGTTCGAACTGGTGCTGCGGCTGCCGGCATGGCGGGCGCTGGCATAGCCGAGCAAGTTCAGCTCAGAGCACTGGTCGAGCGCCAAGCCGCTTTCAGCCGAAAGCCAGTCGGCCAGCAACGTCAGGTCGCGGCGATAGGCTTCCAGCGAGTTGTCGGCCAGCCCGTCCTCGAGCCACAAAGCCTCGATAAAGGCGTCGATCGTCGCCTGGCTGGCCAGCAGTTCAGCGGGCGCAAGCGCCTCAGTCGAGCCTGAGCTTTTGCTGCGCGACGACGTTCTTGTAGACATCGAGTTCGGCCTTCATCTGGGCAGCAAATTGCTCGGGTGTGTTCGCCACGATCAGCGAGCCGGTCTCTTCAATGCGCTTTTTCACATCAGGCAGCTCAAGCGTCTTCTTCACCGAGGCATGGATCTTGTCGACCACATCGCGCGACATGCCCTTGGGGCCATAGAGGCCGTAATAAGCCATGCGATTCACCGGCTCCAAGCCGACGTCCTTGAAGGTCGGCACATTGGGCAGTTGCGACAGGCGGTTCGGCGCCGCGATGACGATCGCGATCAAACGGCCGTCCTTGATGAACGGCAGGGCTGAAGGCAGATTGTCAAAAATGATCTGCACCTGGCCGGCGACGGTGTCGTTCAAGGCCGGGCCAGCGCCACGGTAGGGAATATGGGTCAGAAATACGCCCGCCAAGCTCTTGTACAACTCCATCTGCAGATGGCCGACGCCACCGGTACCCGAACTGGAATAGCTGTACTTGCCGGGATTCTTCTTCAGTTCGGCGACAAAACCCTTGTAGTCTCGCGCCGGAAATGATGGGTGCACGGCGATCACATTGGGCGTTGCCGCCACATTGATGATCGACGTGAAATCGGTGACCGGGTTGTAGGGAATCTTCGGGTTGATCGCTGGGTTGGCCGCCGTTGTCGAGACCGTGGCCACGCCGAGCGAATAGCCATCAGGCGCAGACTTGGCGGTTTCATTGGCACCGATCGAGCCGCCGCCACCGGCCTTGTTCTCGACGATCATCGGCTGACCCAGCGCCAGATGGACCTTCTCGGCCAGCACCCGGGCAATGATGTCGGTCGTGCCGCCGGGCGCGAATGGCACCACCAGGCGCACCGGCTTGGACGGGTAAACATCGGCCAGCGCCAGCGTGGCGCTGAACAGCAAGAGCGTTGAAATACCAGGCAGGCAGTAACGACGATTCATTGAGGCTCCAGAAAATTTGTGGGTGCGGGTAAAGGTTGATTATTGCGTAGCCTGCCCGAGCAGACCGGCCTTGAGTCGCAGGTCGACCGGCAATTCGCCGATAAATACTTTCAAAAATGCATTGTAAAGATCGGCACCCGGGATCGCCTGACCCCATGGGCGGCCGTTGACGGTCAGCAGCGTGCCCTGTTCGGGCAAAAAGTCGATATTGATCCGGTCCTTCTTCATGACCTTGCCGACGGCTTGAAGGTTCTGCAGCAACAAGGGCAGGCGCTGGCTCAGCGCGGCACGCTCGGCTTCGCTGCAGTTGCGCGCCACGCCGATGTTGATGGCCTTGACGAACTCATCGGCGTCGACTGAATTAAGCCCGATCGGGAGCTTCTTGGCGATGTCGAGCAGCAGGCGGATCTGCAGGCGTTTCGGGCCCGGGGTCGCCAGCACCGCTTCGGCGCTGGCTGCCTTGGCCGTCAGATAGAGGCCCGCGGCATAGATCCGGACGAAGGCCTCGGCGCGTTTGCCCACACCATTGAGCAGCAACTGGCTGCCGCCGAGTTGCAAGCCGTCGTCGAAGTCCTGGTCTTCGTAATGCAAGGCCAGCGCCGGGCCGCCGAGCCACAAGCCTGCGGCGCCGACCAGGCATTGCCTGCGACGCGGTGATGCGCAGGGCGCGATCGATGATTTTTCTTCAGACATGCATGGCTCCTTAGCCGACAGACGATAAGCGGTCAAGCTCCGCCGAAGCTTGCGCCGAGGCTGTCACACTCCAGCCCATGCCCGATATATTGCTCTTGCTCCCCGACTTCCTTCTGATTCTCAGTGGCTTCTTGCTTTGCCGCTTCACGGCGCTGAACCGCAGCGTCTGGGAGGCGGCCGAGCGGCTGGTCTATTACCTGCTGTTTCCGGTGCTGCTGTTCAATTCAATCCTGAGTTCGCCCTTGCAATCGGCTTCAACCGCTCGCCTCGCGCTGGCCGGACCAGCGACGATTTTCGCTGGCATCTTGCTCGCCCACAGCCTGCTGCTGCTGCCTGCGGTGGCCAGAGCGCCGCTGAACCGCTTCCATGCCTCGGGCGCGCAGGTCGCTTTTCGCTTCAACTCCTTCATCGCGCTGGCATTGGCCGAGCGTTTGCAGGGTGCGCAAGGGGTGGCCTGGGTGGCGCTGCTGATCGCGCTTTGTGTGCCGATCTGCAATGTCGCTGCGGTCTGGCCGCTGGCGCGTCATGGCGGCCATGCTTATTGGCGCGAGCTGTCGCGCAACCCGCTGATCATCGCCACCTTGGCCGGACTCAGCGCCAATCTGGCCGGCCTGCATCTGCCCGAGGCGGCGACCCTGACCTTGCACCGCATCGGCGTCGCCGCCCTGCCCTTGGGCTTGATGGCTGTGGGTGCCGGCCTGCGCTTTGGCGCCATGAAAGGCGCGGGCTGGCTGGCCGCCGCCCTGCTGTCGATTCGCCATGGTCTGCTGCCGCTGCTGGCCTTGGCGCTGGCGGCACTGCTCGACCTGCCGACCGGTCAGCGCGCCTTGCTGGTGATGTTCGCCGCTCTGCCGACCGCCCCGAGTGCCTATGTGCTGGCCTCACGCATGGGCGGCCAAGGCCCTTATGTGGCTGGCTTGGTGACGCTGTCGACCCTGCTGGGCATGTTCACCCTGCCGCTGTGGCTGCTGGTCCTGAAGTTCAGCTGATTCCGGCAAGGCAGCTTCACGGCTTATCAAACTGCGCCAGCGCCCAGTCGATATGCTCGGCCAGCATCGCCGCCGCCGTAGGGCGCGAAACCAGCAGCGCGGCGCGGAGTTCGGCGTCATCGGACTTGCGCAAGGCATTGCCGATCGCCACCGCCAGGTTGCGCTGCCAGCGCAGATGGCCGATGCGGCGGATCGCGCTGCCCTCGGTACGGCGCAAAAACTCGCCCTCGTCCCAGCGCCAAAGCGTCAGCAGATCCTGCGACTGCATGGCCGGGCGGGCGTCAAAATCGGCCAGCGGGCTGAACTTGGCGAACTTGTTCCAGGGGCAGATCAGCTGGCAATCGTCGCAGCCATAGATGCGGTTGCCGATCAGCGGTCGCAGCTCGAGCGGAATCGCCCCCTCATGCTCGATCGTCAGATAGGCGATGCAACGCCTGGCATCGACCCGGTAGGGGGCGATGATCGCGGCGGTCGGGCAGACCTCGATACAGGCGCTGCATTCACCGCAATGCGCGGTCACTGGCTCGCTCAGCGGCAAAGCCAGATCAAGAAATATTTCGCCCAGAAAAAACATCGACCCGGCTTCGCGGTGCAAGGCCAAGGTGTGCTTGCCGCGCCAGCCGATGCCCGAGCGCGCGGCCAGTTCGACCTCAAGCACCGGCGCCGAATCAGTGAACACGCGGTGCCCGAAAGGCCCGATCTCGGCCGCCAGTCGTTCGCTCAATTGCTGCAGGCGGCTGCGCAACACCTTGTGATAATCGCGCCCCCTGGCATAGAGCGAAATCTGGGCGCGGCCGACCTGACCCATGCCCTGCCATTCGACGGCTTGCCAGTCCGGCGCGGTGTCGCGCGGCAGATAGTCCATCCTCGCGGTCAGCACCCGCAGCGTGCCCGGCACCAGTTCGGCCGGCCGGGCGCGCTTCATGCCATGCGACTGCATATAGTCCATGCTGCCATGCCAACCGGCGTCGAGCCAGGCTTGCAGGCCCGGCTCAGCCGAACTCAAATCGACATCGGCCACGCCGATCTGTGAAAATCCGAGCTCAAGCGCCCAGGCGCGCAGCTTTGCCATCAGCGCTTGTGCGTCGATCCCCTTGCCTATTTCCCGAGCTTGCGTCATTTGCCCATTCTAGAAACCCACCAGCTGCTTTGGCCCGACGAATCGTACTGCCAGGACTTTGCCCGCAGGCTGGCCTTGGCATTGACTGTCGACGGCCAGCTGCAAAACCTGCATATCGAGCTGCATGGCGGCCTCGGCGCGGGCAAGACGACGCTGGTGCGCCACCTGTTGCGCGCCCTGGGCGTCAGCGGCCGCATCAAGAGCCCGAGCTACACGGTGCTGGAAAGCTATTCATTGCCGCAGGGTGAAATCAATCATTTCGACTTCTACCGCTTCGAAGACCCGCAGGAATGGGAAGACGCGGGCTTTCGCGATGACTTCGCCGCAGCGGCTCTTTGCCTGAGCGAATGGCCCGAGAAAGCTGCCGGCATGCTGCCCCTTGCCGACCTGCAGATCTGGCTCGAAGCCGAAGCCGATACGGTCCGCAAGGTCAGGCTGCTGGCTGCCAGCAAACTTGGCCTGCAACTGCTGCAGCGCCTGGAGGCTTGCGCATGAACCCGCGCCGACGCCAGGCCCTGCGGGCGATGGGCTGCCTGGCGCTGAGCCTTCGCCTGCCGGCTGCGTTGGCCGCGGTCAATAGCGCCAATATCGTCGCTGTACGCGTCTGGCCGGCGCCCGAATACACAAGAGTGACGCTGGAGTCCGACAAGCCGCTGCTGGCCCAGCATTTCCTCACCGAAGCGCCCGACCGGTTGGTGATCGATGTCGAGGGCCTCAGCTTGAGCCCGGGTCTGCGCGAACTGCTCGGCAAGGTCCGCCCCGATGACCCCTTCATTGCCGGCGTTCGCGTCGGGCAGAACCGGCCTGGCGTGGTGCGCCTGGTGCTGGACCTGAAACAGGCAGTAGCGCCGCAGATCTTCACCCTGGCGCCAGCCGCTGCCTACCAGGACCGACTGGTGTTCGACCTTTATCCCAAGGTCGAGGCCGATCCGCTGCTGGCGCTGATCCGCGAAAAAGAAAGCGCCGAGCGCGAGGCGGTCAAGTCGGTGCAGGACGCGCTGGGCGAGCTGATCGGCCGCATCGACAAACCTGTGGTCGTCGCCAAGCCGGCGGCCAAACCGGTGCCGAGCTTGCAAACACCGGCGCCGCCGCTGGTCTTGCTGCCCGAGCCGGCAGCTTCAGCGCCGATCAGCCAGGCCAGGCTCGACCGGCTGATCGTCATCGCGCTCGACCCCGGACATGGCGGCGAAGACCCCGGCGCTGTCGGCCCCTCGGGCCTGAAGGAAAAGGACGTGGTGCTGGCCATTGCGCTGCAACTGCGCGACCGGCTCAACAGCAACCCGAACCTGCGCGTGATGATGACCCGCGATGCCGATTTCTTCGTGCCGCTGACCGAACGGGTGCGCAAGGCCAGGCGGGTGCAGGCCGATCTGTTCGTGTCGATCCATGCCGATGCATTTTTCACCCCGCAAGCGCGTGGCGCTTCGGTGTTTGCACTCAGCGACGGCGCAGCGACCAGCAGCGCAGCGCGCTGGATGGCCGACCGCGAAAACGCCGCAGACATGGTCGGCGGCGTCAATGTCGCGACCAAGGACAGCAATGTGCTCAAGGCCATGCTCGACATGAGCACCAGCGCGCAGATCAAGGACAGCCTCAAGCTCGGCGGCGAAGTGCTGGGCCAGATCGGCCAGATCGGCCGTCTGCACAAGGCCAGGGTCGAACAAGCCGGCTTTGCAGTACTGAAAGCGCCCGATGTGCCGTCGATCCTGGTCGAGACCGCCTTCATCTCCAACCCGGAAGAAGAAGCGCGTCTGCGCGACCCCGGTTACCAGGCCAAGCTGGTCGAAGCGCTGGCGACTGGCATTGCGCGCTACTTTGCCAAGAACCCACCGTTGGCGCGGCACCGCGCGCTGACTTGAGACTTGCTGATCAGCTGGCGCGCCTGGACTTCCAGCCGCCGTAAATCGCCAGCAGGCCCGGGATCACGATCGTCGCCCAGATGATCTTTTCCAGGTTCTGCTTGATCCAGGGCACATTGCCGAAGGCATAGCCCAGGCCCGTGAGACCAACCACCCAGAGCAGGCCGCCGGTGACATCGTAGAAAGTGAACTTGCGCCTTGTCATCTGCGCGACGCCGGCGACAAAAGGCGCGAAAGTGCGGACAAAGGGCATGAAGCGCGCGATCACGATCGTGATGCCGCCCCAGCGTTCATAGAACTCATGGGCTTGCAAAAAAGCCCGGCGGTTGAAAAAGCGCGAGTCCTCCCACTTGAACACCCGCGGGCCGAAATAATGTCCGATCGTGTAATTGGTCTGATTGCCAGCCACGGCTGCCACGCTCATCAAGCCCGCCGCCAGCGGCCATTCCAGCAGGCCGCTGCCGCACATCGTGCCGACGATGAACAGCAGCGAGTCGCCGGGCAGGAAGGGCATCACCACCAAGCCGGTTTCGACAAAGATGATGGCGAACAGCAAGCCGTAAATCCACCCCGGATAGTCGGTGACGAACTGGGCCAGATGCTTGTCCACATGGACGATGAAGTCGATCAAGAAGGCGATGTATTCCATGGACGAGGATTATGCGGGCTGTCTGTGACCGTCCTTCTTACAATAGGGGATATGGAATTTTCTTCAACGCCTGCCGCCCTGCGGCGCAGCATCCGCGAACTCCCCGATGAATTGGTCAGCCAGATCGCCGCCGGCGAGGTGGTCGAGCGCCCGGCTTCGGTGGTGCGCGAGTTGGTTGACAACGCGATCGACGCCGGCGCCAGCCAGATCCAGCTGAAGCTGATCGCCGGCGGCGTGCGCGGCATCACGGTCGAAGACGACGGCCTGGGCATCCCGCTTGAAGAGCTGCCGCTGGCGCTCAAACGCCATGCCACCAGCAAGATCGCCAATCTGGGCGAGCTCGAATCGGTGCTGACGATGGGCTTTCGCGGCGAAGCATTGGCTGCGATTGCTTCGGTCTCCGAGATGAGCTTGTCCAGTCGCTGCGAGGGCGCGGCCCATGCCCACCGGCTTGATGCCCGCACCGGCGAGTTGCAGCCCGCAGCGCGCTCGCAAGGCACCAGCGTTGAGGTACGCGAACTGTTTTTCAGCACCCCGGCAAGACGAAAATTCCTCAAGACCGATGCGACCGAACTGGCCCATTGCCTCGAAGCCTTGCGCCGCCATGCGCTGGCCAGGCCCGGCGTCGGCTTTGCCGCCTGGCATGAAGGCAAACTGGTCGAGCAATGGCGGATTGCCAGTGCCGAGCAGCGCCAGGCCGATGTGCTGGGCGCCGAGTTCATCGCGGCGAGCCGACCGGTTCATTCGGTCACCGGACCGGTGCGCATCCATGGTCGGGCCGGCCTGCCCGAAGCCGCGCGCAGCCGCACCGACATGCAATATGTCTATGTCAACGGCCGCTTCGTTCGCGACAAGCTGATCGCCCATGGCATCCGCGCTGCCTATGAGGATGTGCTGCATGGCCAGCGCCAGCCCTGCTATGTGCTGTTCATCGAAATCGACCCCGACCGCGTCGACGTCAATGTGCATCCGACCAAGATCGAAGTGCGCTTTCGCGATGGCCGCGAGATCCACCAACAGGTCCGTTATGCAGTGCAGGACGCGCTGGCGCCATCGCGCAGCGCCGACCCGCTGGCGCTTGAAGGTGACCCAGGCAGCGCTGTCGCTGCGGCTGTTGCCGAAGCTCAGGCGCTCAGCGCTGGCGCAGCCGGCAATCGCCCCTCGCCGGGCAATCCGCCGGCCTGGTTCGGTCAGACAGTGGTGGCCGAGCCGGCGGCGGCCTATCGGGCCAACAACAGCTGGCAGCGTCCGAATCAAACCTCGCTGGGCTTGGCCGAAGTCGCCATCCTCTATGGCCAGACCGACCTCAGCCCGCGCCCTGAGCGCAATGCGCCCGCCGCGGCAGTCACGCCCTTGCCCGAGCATGACTGGCCGCTGGGTCGCGCCATCGCGCAGATCCAGGGCGTTTATGTGCTGGCCGAAAACTCGCAGGGGCTGGTCATCGTCGACATGCATGCCGCCCATGAGCGCGTCGTCTACGAGAGGCTCAAAACCGATTTCGGCGCGGCAGCGATCGAATCCCAGCCCTTGCTGATCCCGATCACCTTTGCCGCCACCGCACAGGAAATCGCCACCGCCGAGGCGCAGGGCGAGGCCTTGCTGAAGCTCGGGCTTGATGTCGCACCGTTGTCAAGCAAAGCGCTGGCGGTGCGCGCCAGCCCGGCGGCGCTGGCTGGCGGCGATGTGGTTGAGTTGACCCGCAGCGTGCTGGCCGAGCTCGGCGCCTTTGACGCCAGCCATGCGATCGAGCGCGCCCAACATGACATTCTGGCCACCATGGCCTGCCATGGCGCGGTGCGCGCCAACCGCCAGCTGACGCTGGAAGAAATGAACGGCCTGCTGCGCGATATGGAGCGCACCTTGCGTTCCGATCAATGCAACCATGGCCGGCCGACCTGGCGCCAGTTGACGATGCGTGAACTGGATGGCCTGTTTTTGCGCGGACGTTGAATTCTCGACCAGTCTGCTACTTTGTGATGGAGGCCCCATGGCCACGCTGAAATTGAATCTGAACAAGAACCGGCCCGCCGGCCCGGCTCGTCCCGACGCCGAACGCCGCGGACCACTGCGCGGCAAAGGCGTGTCGCGCCCGCGCCAGACCCTGGAAAAAGCCCAGGGCGATCGCCAGGAACGCCAAGCCCAGTACGAGCAGCGCTCGGCTGAACATTCAGGCCGCCCGGCCAATCCCGATTCACGGGATTCACGGGATTCGCGCGATTCGAGAGGCCCACGCAGCCCTCAGCAAGGCGGCTACCAGGGTCAGCGAGATCAGACCGGGCCGCGCCAGGAAGAGCGCCGGCCGAGCTATGACGCACAGCGCGGCGGCCGTTCAAACGAACAAGGCTATCAAGGTCAGCGCGATCCATCCGGTCCGCGCCACGATCAGCAAAGGCCGGCTTTCAATCAGCAGCGCGACGGCCGTCCACCGCAGCAGGGCTCGGGCGAATTCCGCGGCCGGGGCCATGACCAGGGTGGCTATCAGGGTCAGCGCGATCAATCCGGTCCGCGCCATGATCGGCCAGCATTTGATCCGCAGCGCGGCGGCCGTCCACCGCACCAGGGCTCGGGCGAATTCCGGGGGCGCGGCCATGACCAGGGCGGCTATCAAGGTCAGCGCGATCATTCAGGTCCGCGCCACGATCGGCCGGGTTTTGATCAGCAGCGCGGCGGTTTCGGTCGGCCGCAAGAACAGGGCTCGCGCGACCAAGGCGGTGGCTATCAGGGCCAACGCAACGAAGCGCCGCGCTTCGACGACCGCCGGCCGCGCCAGGAGCAGGGCTATGGACGCCCGCCCGAGCAGCGCTCACAAGACTCACGCGGCCCGAACAATTGGGACCAGCGGCCCCGCCATGACGAGCGGCGTCCGGGCGGTTATCCGCCGCGCGGCGGCGCACCCGAGAGCGGCTATGCGCAGCGTCAGCAAGGCTATCCAGGCCAAAACGAGCAGCGTGAGCAGCGTCCGCGCGTCGACGGCCCGGGCCAGGTTGATCGACCGCAGCAGTTCCAGCAAGACAACCGCGAGCCAGGCCGCGATCAGCGCCAGGATCAGCGCCGCAACAACGGGCCGCGCCCTGCCCTGTCCTATATGCAGCGGCAGGCTCAGGCCCGGGCCCAGTCTCAGGGCCAGGCCGCGCCGCGCCGCCATGTCGACGACGATGATGATGACGAAGACTATGTCGACCCGGCCAGGGAAGGTGTGCGCCTGTCCAAGCAGATGGGGCTGCTGGGCATGGCATCGCGCCGCGAAGCCGATGAATGGATAGCGGCAGGCTGGGTCCGCGTCGACGGCAAGCTCGCCGTGCTGGGCCAGCGCGTGGGCCCGGACGTGAAGATTGAAGTCGACCAACTCGCCAACAAAGAGCAGGCCAAGCGCGTGACGATCCTGATCAACAAGCCGATCGGCCTGGTTTCAGGTCAGGCCGAAGACGGCTATGAAAACGCTTCGACGCTGATCCGCTCCGACACCCATTGGGCTGACGATACCTCGGGCATCAAGTACCACATCGGCCACAGCCGTGGCCTGGCGCCTGCCGGCCGGCTCGACATCGATTCCACCGGTTTGCTGGTGCTGACGCAGGACGGCCGGATTGCCAAATTGCTGATCGGCGAAGACTCGAAGATCGAGAAGGAATACCTGGTGCGGGTCGAGTACGAAGGCCGCGACGGCATCAAGAGCGAGGACGGTCGCCTGCCCGAAGCCGATCTGGCCCTGCTCAACCATGGGCTGATGCTCGACGATGTACAGCTCAAGCCGGCCAAGGTCAGCTGGCAAAACGAAGACCAACTGCGCTTTGTCCTGCGCGAGGGCCGCAAACGCCAGATTCGCCGTATGTGCGAACAAGTCGGCTTGAAAGTCGTCGGCCTGCGGCGCGTGCGCATCGGCCGCATCAGCCTGGGCAATCTGCCGGTCGGCCAATGGCGATTCCTGACGCCCTGGGAGCGGTTTGATTGATGCCGGGATCAGCTTGATTCACCGAAATCCGTGCCCCGAACACCGTAGCCCGCATGCAGCGAAGCGCAATGCGGGAAAGCCTCGGAAATAAATCGACTCTGACCCCATTTTTAACCCCATTTTTATGCCCATTTTTACCATTTTTAACCCCATTTTTACAATGAGGGAAGGTCCAACGAACAAGGCCGACCTTCGTTCCGGGCGGCGGGAAATAAATCGACTCTGACCCCACTTTAAAATGACCCCACTTTAAAATGACTCTGACCCCAATTTGTATCGCGGGGCCGACTGGCAGCGGCAAGACGGCTTGCGCGATGGCGTTGGCTGAATTGCTGCCGGTGGAAATCATCAGCGTGGATTCGGCGCTGGTGTACCGCGGCATGGACATTGGCACGGCCAAGCCGACTGCGGCTGAGCGGGCTGCTGTGCCGCATCACCTGATCGACATCATCGACCCGACCGAGGTCTATTCGGCCGGGCAGTTCGTCGACGCCGCCAAACAGCTCGCCGGCGAAATCCTCGCCCGTGGTCGCCTGCCCTTGCTGGTCGGCGGGACCATGCTGTATTTCAAGGCCTTGTTCGACGGCCTGAGCGAGTTGCCGCAGGCCGACCCCGCCCTGCGCGCTTCGCTCGATGCGCGTGCGGCGCTGATCGGCTGGCCGGCGATGCATGCCGAACTGGCTTTGATTGACCCGGTCACTGCCGCCAAGCTGGCGCCCGGCGATTCACAGCGGATTCAGCGTGCGCTGGAAGTCTGCACCCTGTCGGGCCGGCCGCTCAGCGAGCATTACCAGCAGCGCAGCGAAGGGGTCGACTGGCCGCTGCTGTCGCTGGAGCCGGTCAGCCCGGACGGGCGCGAATGGCTGCACCGCAGGCTGGAATTGCGCTTCAAGCAGATGCTGGCAGCTGGCTTGCTCGACGAGCTGCGCGGTTTGCGCGAACGCTTCGCGCTGAGCCCGGCCTTGCCGGCCATGCGCTGCGTTGGCTACCGGCAAAGCTGGGAGGCGCAGGAAAGCGGCGACTTCTCCAGGCTGGCCGAGCAAGGCACGATCGCCACGCGCCAGTTGGCCAAACGCCAACTGACCTGGCTGCGCAGCATGCCGCGGCGCCAGGTGATCGCTTGCGAAGACCCGCAAGCGCATTTGCATCTGCTGGCAGCGGTGCAGCGTTTGCTGCAACCCGCATAAATCATGCCCTTGCTCGTAGCGAACGGTCTGGCCAAGAGCTATGGCTCGACCAAAGTCTTCAGCGACATCAACCTGCAACTCGAGGCCGGTGAGTTGGTCGCCCTGCTGGGTGAATCGGGCTCGGGCAAATCGACGCTGTTGAACTGTCTGGCGGGCCTGGACGAGGTCGACCAGGGCAGCATCCAATTGGCGGGCGCCGACCTCACCCGAATGGACGAGGGCCAGCGCGCGCTGCTGCGCCGCGCCAAGCTCGGTTTCGTCTTCCAGGCCTTTCATGTGCTGCCGCATTTGAGTGTGGCCGACAACATCGGCCTGCCCCTGCTCTTGCTGCAGCGGCCCGACAAAGCGCGGGTGCAGGAAATGCTCGAAGCGGTCGGCCTGGGCGATTTGGGGGCAAGGCTGCCGCGGCAGCTGTCGGGCGGGCAATTGCAGCGGGTGGCGATCGCCCGCGCGCTGGTGCACCGGCCGGCACTGCTGCTGGCGGATGAACCGACCGGCAACCTTGACGCCAGGAACGCGCAGGCCGTCCTCGACCTGTTGCTGGCACAGGTGCGCGAGCAAGGTTCAGCCTGTCTGCTGGTGACCCATTCCGAAAAAGCCGCAGCGCGTGCCGACCGCTGCCTGCTGATGACCGAAGCCGGCCTGATCGAGCCGACCTGATGTTCGGCTGGTTTATTCAGCTCTCCTGGCCGGCGCTGCGCCACCAGGCTTTGCGCCAACTGCTTGCGCTGCTGGCGATCATGCTGGGCGTGGCACTTGCCTATGGCGTGCATCTGCTCAACAGCAGCGCGCTGGCTGAATTCGGCCAGGCCGCGGCTGCCGTCAACGGCCAACCCGACCTGGTGCTGCGCAGCCAGACCGGTGCGCTGGACGAACGGCTTTATCCGCAGGTCGCTGCCCTGCCCGGCTTGCAGACCGCTGCGCCGCTGCTCGAGGGCCAGGCGCAGGCGACCGGCGCCGATGGCCAGCGTTTCAAGCTGCGGGTGCTCGGCATCGACGCCTTGCTGTCAGCCGCCATCAACCCCTTGCTGCTGCCCGCAGCCGGCCCGCTGCAGATGCTCGACCCGCAGCGGATTTTTCTCAACGACGCGGCGCTGCTGGCCGCAGCCAGCCAGACCGGTACGGCCTTGCAGCTGCGCACGGCCCCGCCGGACGGATCGGCGGCGATCAATAGCGCGCTGATCCTGGGCGGACGAATCGCCGCAACCGGACCGCCGCTGGCTTTGCTCGACATCGCCGGCGCGCAATTGCTGCTTGGCCGCCTCGGCCAGATCGACCGCATCGACCTGCGTTTGCAACCGGGCATCAGCGCCGCCGCCTGGCTGGCACAGACAAAGCTACCCGCCGGCACGCAAGCCGCGCCACCGCCGGATGAGACCGAGCGCCTGAGCAGCCTGACGCGCGCCTACCGCGTCAACCTCGGCGTGCTGTCGCTGATGGCCTTGTTCACCGGCAGCTTCCTGGTCTTCGCGGTGCTGTCGCTATCGGTCACGCAGCGACTGCCGCAGCTGGCCCTGCTCGGCGTGCTCGGCATGACAGCGCGCGAACGCGCCTCCTTGGTGCTGGGCGAAGCGCTGCTGCTGGGCCTGCTCGGCAGCCTGGCGGGCCTGCTGCTGGGCTGGGGTCTGGCACAGCTGGGCCTGCGGATGTTGGGCGCTGATCTGGGCCTGGCGGTCGCTGCCGGCCGCGGCTCGAGCCTCCAACTCGATGCCTCGCAGCTGCCCGCCGCGCTGGTGTTTTTTCTGCTCGGCGTCACCATCAGCCTGGCTGCCGCAGCAATGCCGGCCATGGCGGTGCAGCGGATGCCGGTGGCGCAGGTGCTCAAAGGTCTGGGCAACGAGATGCATCCCGAATTACCCCTCTGGCTAGGCCCGGCCTTGCTGTTGCTCGGTCTGGGCCTGGCGATGTTGCCGCCGCTGGGGATCTTTCATGGTCTGCCGCTGGCGGCCTATGCCGGCATGCTGAGCCTGCTGTTCGGCGGGATTGCCTGCGTGCCGCAATTGCTGAGGCTGGCGACCACCATGCTGGCCTGGCTGCCGCAAACACCGGCGCGGCTGCTGGTCCGCGAGCGCGCCCGCGAGCAAGCCGGAGAGTCGAGCCGGGCGCTGGCCGGCGTGCTGGTCAGCCTGAGCCTGTCGGTGGCGATGCTGGTGATGGTCGGCAGCTTTCGCGAGTCGCTGAACCAATGGCTGACGCAGATGCTGCCGGCCGATCTGTATCTGCGCAGCAGCCTCAAAGTCAACGCCAAGGAGAACGCTGCCTTGCCGGCCAGCTATGTCGACGCCGTGCAACGCAGCGGGTTGGCGGCTCGGCTTGCCGGCCAGCGGATCAGCCAGATCCAGCTCGGCGACAAGGAGGTCACCCTGCTGGCAAGAAGCATCGACGAAAACCAATTGCCGCTGGCGCAAGCCTTGGCACAGCCGCCGGCAGCAGGCCTGGCGCCGGTCTACATCAGCGAGGCGCTGCAAGCTGAACTCGGCTTGCGCCCAGGCCAGACCTTGACGCTGAACCAGGCCGGCGCGCAATTGCCAGCCTATGTGCGCGGCGTCTGGCGCGACTATGCGCGGCAGAGCGGCGCCTTGCTGATGTCGCTGGATGACTACCAGCGCTGGAGCGGCGACCTGCGCATCACCGAGCTGTTCGTCTGGCTGGCGCCGGCCATCCCTGTCGAGGCCGCCAGCGCCCAACTGCGCGCCTTGGCGCCTGAAGCGCAAGACCTGGAACTGGTCGCCGCCGATGCGCTGCGCAGCCTGTCGCTGAAGATCTTCGACCGCAGCTTTGCGGTGACGGTCTGGCTGCAGGCGGTGGCGCTGGGCATCGGCCTGTTCGGCATTGCCGCCAGCCAGTCGGCGCAGGTGCTGGCACGCAAACGCGAGTTCGGCCTGCTGCTGCATCTGGGCTTCACCCGCGCCGGCATCCTGCGTCTGCTGGCCATGGAAGCCGCGCTGCTTTGCGGGGTCGGCGCGCTGGCTGGTCTGGCGCTCGGGCTGGCCTTGAGTGCGGTGCTGGTCTTCGTCGTCAATCCGCAGAG
>CAMDHE010000090.1 GCA_945898095.1 Roseateles toxinivorans
GGTCTGCGGCGTTGCATTTATTGCCAATAGCACGCGCTATTGGCCGCAAAATGCGCCTTGCATCCCATCCCGGTCCGCACTGCACACATCCGCCTTGAGTTATGCAGAGCATCCCAAGGTCGTGAACCGGCCGGCTGGGCGCAATGCGCAGCGAAGTAAAGGGGGAGGCGACGGTATGCCGGCGCCGGAGGACATGAGCGCAGTATTGCGCCCAGTCGGCCAGCCCACCCGCCAGCCCGCCAATCCAAAACCCAGTTCCCAGTTCCCAGTTCCCGATCAGCCGATCAGCCGATCATTTCAGTCCGCCGCTCAAAAACTGCTGCAGGCGTTCGCTTTGCGGGTGGTTGAGCACATCGCGCGGGTGGCCTTGTTCTTCGACCCGGCCCTGGTGCAGGAACAGCACATGGTTCGAGACCTCGCGGGCGAACCCCATTTCATGGGTGACGACGATCATCGTGCGGCCTTCGGCGGCCAGGTCGCGCATCACCTTGAGCACGTCGCCGACCAGTTCCGGGTCGAGCGCCGAGGTCGGCTCGTCGAACAGCATCACCTCGGGGTCGACCGCCAGCGCGCGCGCGATCGCCACGCGTTGCTGCTCGCCGCCCGACAACTGTGCCGGGTAGGCCTGCTGGCGCTGCGCCATGCCGACCCGCGCCAGCAAGGCCTGGGCCTTGTCGATTGCCTCGGCACGGGGCTGGCCGAGCACATAAATCGGCGCTTCGATGACGTTTTCGAGTACCGTGCGGTGGGCCCAGAGGTTGAAGTTCTGGAACACGAAAGCCAGCCGCGCACGCCAATGCTGCAACTGCCGGGCATCGGCCGCTTTGAGGCTGCCATCGCGGTCGCGGACCAGTTTGAGTTCCTCGCCGGCCAGTGACAAACGGCCTTGATGCGGCTGCTCGAGCAGGTTCAGGCAGCGCAAAAAAGTGCTCTTGCCCGAGCCGCTGGAGCCGATCAGGGTGATCACATCGCCGGTCTTGGCTGACAGCGACAAGCCCTTGAGCACCTCGCGCTCGCCATAGCGCTTGTGCAGGTCTTCGACGATCAGACTGGCGGTCATGGTTTCAGTCTTCAAGCGCCGAGCAGCTTGCCGGTCCGCAGCGCTTGCCGCCCCGCGACCTTGGCCACCTTCATGCCGGCGCTGGCAAAACGGGTCGACTCGCGGGCGAACAACAGGCCGTCGACCGGGCATTTCAGTTCAGTGACGCTGGCGCTGATCGGGCAGATCACATGGGCGATCACATCGCCCGCGGCCACAGTTTCGCCGGGCTGGCGCAAAAAAGTCAGCAAGCCGGCGCTGGGCGCCTTGATCGGCATGCAGCCGGCCAATGGCCTGGCGTCTCCAAGCGCTGGCGGCAGCGGCGCCAGGGCACCTTTGATGAGGCCGCGGAAGGCCAGAAATGCCAGCAGATTGTCGGCATCGCTGCTGGCCAGACCATGTTCGACATCGGCGCTGCCGCGCAGCTCGACTGTCACCGCCAGACAGGCTTGGGGTATCGGAAAGCGGCCTTCAAAGCGTTCGGCCCATTGCCACCAAACCTGCGAGCAGGCTTCGTCAAACGGGTTGTCGCCCGAATCCTTGGCCAGCAGGGTGAGACGCGCGCCAAGGCAGCGCGCCAGCGGCTCGCAATCGGGCCAGCAGGGCGTTTCGGTATACAGATGCATGACGGCCTGGGCATCGCAATGCAGGTCGAGCACGATGTCGGCGTCGCAGCTCAAGCCCATCAGCGTCTTGCGCAGCGATTGCAACTCGGTGCTGACCTCGGCTTCAGCCACCGCTGCCTTCAGCTCGCGGCGCAGCACCTGGCAGTTGTGTGCCAGGTCCTGATTCAACTGTGGCTCGGCTGCGAGCGCGGCGGTCTCGATCTGGTCGGGGTAATGGCGGTTGAAGTTTTCGCCCGAATTGGCTTCGAAGCGGCCCAGATGGCCATGCAGCAGGAACTGCGACAAGCCGATCGGGTTGGCCATCGGCACCAGGACGATTTCACCCTGGATGAGGCCGGCAGCTTCGAGCGCATCGAGCTTGCTGCGCAGATGATGGGCCACCAGCATGCCCGGCATCTCGTCGGCATGCAGCGAGGCCTGCAGATAGGCTTTGAGCCCTGAGCCCGGCTGCCCGTAATGCAGCGACAGCAATTCACGCTGGGTGCCCGGGGCCGGGGAGAGAAGCAGGTGTTTTTGAATTTGCATGGTTTGGACTCAGCACGGCAGCAAGGGTTTCAACCAGCGGGCTTCGGCTTTGTGAAACAGCCCGACCAGGATCAAGGTGAGCAGAAAATAAAGCATTGCCGCGGTGAAGAAAGCCTCGAAGGGAATGTAATGGGTCGCGTTGACCTGGCGCGCCGCGCCGGTCAGGTCAAGGATCGTGACGATGCTGGCCAGCGCCGTGCCATGCAGCATGAAGATCGCTTCGTTGCTGTAGGCCGGCAGCGCGCGGCGTAGCGCCGAAGGCAGGACGATGCGGCGGAACATCACGCTGCGGCTCATGCCGATCGCCTGGGCGGCTTCGATCTCGCCTGCCGGCAAGGCACGGATGCTGCCGGCGATGATTTCGGTGGTGTAAGCACAGGTGTTGAGTGTGAAGCTCAGGCAGGCGCAAAACCAGGCCGAACTGAGCAAATGCCAGAAAATGCTTTCGCGCACGGCCTCGAATTGCGCCAAGCCGTAATAGATCAGGAACAGTTGCACCAGCATGGGCGTGCCGCGAAAAATATAGGTGTAGACCCAGATCAGCCGCGAAATCCAGCTGCCTTGCAGGCTGCGCAACAGGGCCAGCGGAATCGCCAGAGCCAGGCCCAGCAGCAGCGAAATCAGCAGCAAGGCTAAGGTCGTCAGCGCGCCGTCCAGATACAGCGCGACGTTGTCGGCAATGATGTCAAAGCTCACAAGCGGCCCTGGCTGACGCCGGTCGACAGGCGTTTTTGCAGCTGCGCGAAGAACAGCTCCGAGACGCTGGTGAAACCCAGATAGATCAGCGCCACCGCCAGATAGAAAACAAACGGCTCGCGCGTGGTGCCGGCGGCTTGCTGGCCGCGCGTCATCAGGTCTGACAGGCCGATCACCGAGACGATCGCCGTGCTCTTGATCAGCACCAGCCAGTTGTTCGCCAGGCCCGGCAGCGCATGGCGGAACATCTGCGGCCAGGTGATGCGCCAGGCGATCTGCCAGGGCGACATGCCCAGAGACAGACCCGCTTCGGCCTGGCCCGGCGGCAGCGCCAGAAAAGCGCCGCGGAAAGCTTCGGTCAGGTAGGCACCAAAGATGAAACCGATCGTCAGCACGCCCGCTGTATAGGGGTTGATGTCGATGTAATCCTCATGCCCGACCGACAGGGCCAGGGCATTCAAGCCAACCTGGCCGCCATAGAAAATCAACAGCATCAAAAGCAGGTCGGGCACACCGCGGATCAAGGTGGTGTAGATCAGGGCCAGGCCGCGTGCCCAGCGCCAGCTCGACAACTTGGCCATCGCGCCGGCCAGACCGAGCAGCATCGCCACGGCCAACGAAGCCAGCGCCAGGCTCAGCGTCACCGCAGCGCCTTCGAGCAGGCTTGGCAGGAAGCCGTGCAGCATGGTCAGTCAGGCCGGCTCATGGCTTGGGCCAGACGTCGTACTCGAAGTACTTGTCATTGAGTTGCTTGTACTTGCCATTGGCCCGCAGCGCGGCCATCGCTTCATTGAATTTCTTGCCCAGGGTCGCGGCATCGGCTTTGCGCATGCCGACACCGGTGCCGACGCCGAAATATCTGGTGTCGAAATAGCTCGGGCCGATGAAAGCAAAACCGCGACCTTCGGGCTTCTTCAGGAAGCCCTGGTCGATCGCCACCTGGTCAGCCAGCGTCAGGTCGATGCGACTCGACTTCAGATCCAGAAAGGCCTGATCCTGGGTGGCGTAATGGACGATCTCGCTTTGCTTGAAAGTTGCCATCACGAAGGCTTCGTGAATGGTGGCGCGCTGCACGCCGATCTTTTTGCCCTTCAAGCCGGCGGCGGTCATCTCGACCTGCAGGCTCGACCTGGCGGCAAAGCGGGCCGGTGTCTTGTAGTAGGCGTCGGAGAATGCAATCGCCTTTTTGCGCTCGTCGGTGATCGACATCGAGGCAATGATCGCGTCGATCTTGCGCGCTTGCAGGGCCGGGATCAGACCATCGAATTCCTGCTGCACCAGCGTGCATTCGGCCCCCATGGCCGTGCAAAAAGCCAGCGCCAGGTCGATCTCGAAACCCTTCAGCTTGCCGTCAGGCCCCATTTCGGAAAACGGTGGGTAAGCGCCTTCGACACCGATGCGGACCTTTTTCCAGTCAGGCCCCTGCGCATTCGACGCGGTCGAGGTGATGGCGCTGGCAGCGAGTAGGGCGATCAGAAAGCGTCTTTGCATGGATTGTCCGGTGCGGAGATGTTGCTGCGCTGCAGGGTTCAAAGATTGGCCTTGGCCCGATGCGATTCGCTGGCAGGTCGGCTGATGCAAGTCGCAGGCGCCAAGCCCGCGTCAAGCGCTTCACGCTGGTCGAAAACGAAGCAGCTGCCCTGGTAATGGGCGCCGCCGGTTTCCTCGAAATACTTGAGGATGCCGCCTTCGAGCTGGTAGACCGGGCCGTCGAGGTCTTGTTGCTGCAGATAAATGGCAGCTTTTTCGCAGCGGATGCCGCCGGTGCAAAAGCTCACCACCGTCTTGCCCAGCAATTCCTCGCGGTGCGCTTGAACGGCTGCCGGGAATTCACTGAACTTGTCGATGCGCCAGTCGATCGCGCCTTCAAAGCTGCCGTAGTCAATCTCGAAGGCATTGCGCGTGTCGAGCGTGACGACCTTGCGCCCCTCGTCGTCATGACCCTGGGCCAACCAGCGCGCCAGCGTTGCGGCGGGCAGGGCTGGCGCGCGCGGCAAGGCATCGGGGCGGATCGCCGGATGGTTCATGCGGATGATTTCGCCCTTGACCTTGACGATCAGTTTCTTGAACGGCGTAGCCAGGCTCCAGCTTTCTTTCGGTGCCAGGTCGGCGAACCTCGGGTCCTCGCGCAGCGCATCGACCCAGGCCCGTACATCGTCAGCCGCACCCGCCAGAAACAGGTTGATGCCTTCCTCAGCCAGCAGCACGGTGCCCTTCAGGCCCAGCGTTTGAGCGCGTTGCAGCAGCAACTCGCGCAACTCCTGGCAATCGGGCAGGCTGACGAATTTGTAGGACGAAATATTGAGGATGGAATTGTTCGACATGGCGGGCCCATTGTAGGCAGCGGCCTGGTCAGGAATGGGCGTTTGCAGCGGCGTCAATCAAGATTCGAATGCTTGATGCATGTCAGGTGTGATTTCGAGTCCAATGGGAGGATGGAACACGACATTGAATCCCGCCTTACCGAGCTCGAAATCAAAGCCAGCTTCACTGAAGATCTGCTCGATCAGTTGAACCTGGTGATCGTGCGCCAGCAAAACCAGATCGACTTGCTGATGCGCGAGGTCGGCCGGCTGGCCGCGCAACCAGCGCCTGAAGGCAGCGCATCGGCCCAGCGTTTACGGGATGAACTGCCGCCCCACTACTAAGGATGCTCTGCATAGCCCCTCACGGCTTGTGCAAGTGCGGCCTCGGGCGGTCTGCGGCGTTGCATTTATTGCCAATAGCGCGTGCTATTGGCCGCAAAATGCGCCTTGCATCCCATTCCGATCCGCACTGCACACAACCGCGTTGAGCAATGCAGAGCATCCCTGACTGAAACTTGCCAGTTCCAGGCCGGATTGGCCTTGCAGGAGGGTTCATGATCGCAGCTGAAGGCCAAGGTTTCAACCGCCGCTTATGGCATCGCTTCGTCGCCATCGCCTGGCCTTTCTGGCAATCGGAAGAGCGCTGGCGCAATCGCGGCCTGCTCGCCTTGCTGATGTTCTTGCTGCTGGGCCAGACCGGCTTCAATGTGCTGTTCAATCAGGAAACCGGCGAATTCACCTCGGCCTTGGCCGCGCGCGATGCCGATCGTTTCTGGGCTTCGATCTGGCGCTATACCGGCATCCTGCTGGCGGCGGTGCCGATCTATGCGCTTTATTACTATGTCCGCGACACCCTGGGCTTGCGTTGGCGGCGTTGGCTGACGCAGCAGTTCCTGGCGCGCTATTTCTCGCAGCGGGCCTTTTACCGGCTCAACGCCATCATCGGCATCGACAACCCCGACCAGCGCATCGCCGAGGACATCAACGCCTTCACCCAGCAGTCGCTTTACTTCACCATGATCGTGCTCGGCTCGGTCCTGCAGTTGGCGGCCTTTTCCACCATGCTTTGGACGATCTCGCCGGGCCTGGTTTATTTCCTGATTGGCTATGCGCTCTTAAGTACCTTCTTCACGGCTGCGGTTTTCGGCCGGCGCTTGATCGGGCTGAATTTTCTGCAGTTGCAGCGCGAGGCTGACTTCCGCTTCAACCTGGTGCGGGTGCGTGAACATGCTGAGCAGATCGCCTTCCACGATGGCGAGGCCCGCGAGTTGTCTACGCTCGAGCGGGTTTTCGGCGCGGTCTTCGCCAACTACAGCCGGGTTCTGCGCTGGCAGTTCAAGCTCAACTTGTTCCAGTACGCCCATAGTTTTTTGACCATCGTGCTGCCGATGGCGATCATCGCCAACGAGGTGCTGTCCGGCGAGCTCGAGGTCGGCCGGGCGATTCAGGCCGCCGGCGCATTCGCTGCGATCCTCAGCGCGCTGACCGTGATCGTTGAGCATTTCGAGGGGCTCAGCCGCTTCTCTGCCGGTGTTGACCGCCTGCATGCTTTCTCACAGACCTTGACCCGTCAGGCTGAGCTGGCAGCAAACAGCGGCCAGTCGCAGATCCGCACGCAAGATGCCTTCCAGCTTGAATGCCAGCAGTTGACGCTGGTGACCCCCAACGGCGAGCAAATGCTGCTGCGCGAGCTGAGCCTGACGGTCAAGCCTGGCGAAGGCCTGTTGATCGTCGGCCCCAGCGGTGCCGGCAAGAGCTCGCTGCTGCGGGTCATCGCCGGGCTCTGGCGCAGCGGCTCAGGCTTGCTGCTGCGCCCGGCCGGCCCCGACATGCTGTTTCTGCCCCAGCGTCCCTATTTGCCGCTGGGCAATCTGCGCTGCCAGCTGCTCTATCCACAGACCGCTCGCGACATCTCGGATGCCGAGTTGCTGCAGTGGCTTGAACGCGTCAATCTGCCCGATCTGGCCGCGCGTTTCGGCGGACTTGACGCTGAACTCGATTGGGGCAAATTGCTGTCAGTTGGCGAGCAGCAGCGCCTCGCTTTTGCCCGCGCCTTGCTCGCCAAGCCGCGCTATTTGCTCCTCGACGAAGCCACCAGCGCGCTCGACGCAGCCAACGAAAGCCTGCTTTATGGCCAGCTTGATGCGCTCGCCATCACCGCGATCAGCGTCAGCCACCATCAGGCGCTATTGCCTTTCCATAGCCAGGTGCTCGAGATTTCGGGCGGCGGCGACTGGAGCTTGCACAAGGCTGAAAGCTTTCGCTGGGATTGAAGTCGCGCCTTGCTGAGTGATGAGGCCGGCTCAGGCGCGGCCGCGAGCTTGCAATCAAAAAAATAATGATCTGCAATTTCCCCGTGGGTCTATTGGGGTTTTCATCTGTCGCGTAATGAGCCTATAGGGGCTCCGGCCAGATTGGAGCGGGTGTAAAAACAAGCGGCTGGCTTGCCGGAATGCTTCGGATATTTCCAGCGACTTCCTGTCGTTTCGCGGTCGCGGATCGATATTTTGCAACTGTGAAATGGAGACAAGATGAACAATTCACCCAATTTCGCCCTAGGTCTGCTGGTCGCGGCGATGGTGCTTGGCGCTAGCGCGCAGGCGCAGGCGCCGAACATCGAGAACCTTAAACAGATGAAGGTCTCGGGCGTCGATCCGAGCATGCCGCCGGTGCCTCAGGAAGGCAAGAATGCCAACCAGTTGCGCGAGAACCTCAAACGCATCAAGCTGCCGCCAGGCTTCAAGATCGACCAGTATGCGGTCGTCCCTGACGCCCGTCATATGGCAGTCGCACCGAGCACCAATATGCTCTTCGTCGGCACGCGCAAGAGCACGGTCTGGGCTGTCACCAACCGCAATAGCGGCGATGTCGGACCGAGGTCAAACCGTTCGCGCCGTCAGCCAAATTCCATGTGCCCAACGGCGTGTGCTGGACCAAGGACGGATTCCTGCTCGTCATCGAGCACAACCGGGTGCTCAACTTCCCGGCGGCCGAGTTCTTCTATGAAGGCGGCGATGTGGCGGTGATCGAAACTGTGCCGCAGGGCAAGCTGATTCCGCCTGAAGAGGAGTCCTACAACCACCATGCGCGCACCTGCCGGGTTGGCCCGGACGGCATGCTCTACATCACGCTGGGCCAGCCCTTCAATGTGCCGCCGCGCAACAAGCTCGACCTGTTCAATAAATGGGGCATCGGCGGCATCGTCCGCATGAACCCGTTTGACGGCTCCAAGCGCGAGGTCTATGCCACCGGCATCCGCAATTCGGTCGGGTTGGAGTTCAACCCCAAGGACAAGACGCTCTGGTTCACCGACAACCAGACCGACGGCATGGGTGACCTGATCCCCGAGGGCGAAATCAACCGCGCCACCAAGGCCGGCCAGTTCTTTGGTTATCCCTGGAAGCAGGGCCATACCCGGATGACCGACGAGGGTTATGACAAGGACAAATTGCCCGCCAACATCACCGACCCGCAGGTCTATATGGATGCCCATGCCGCCGATCTGGGGCTGGCTTTCTATACCGGCAAGGCCTTCCCGGCCAAGTATCGGGGCGGCTTGTTCTCGGCCCAGCATGGCTCATGGAACCGCACCACGCCGATCGGCGCCCGCGTCATGTTCACAAGCTTGAAAGCGGATGGCACGGCCGACAAGACCGAAGTATTTGCCGAGGGTTGGCTCGATGCCGATACCGGGATGTATCGCGGTCGTCCGGTTGATGTGGCGATGATGAAGGACGGCTCGATGCTGATCAGCGATGATTTCGCTGGCGCCTTGTACCGTGTGAGCTACGTCGGCGACGGCAAATAGTCGAAGTCCGGACTTGTCTGTCAGTGCAACGGGCCGGGTTTCCCCCGGCCCGTTGCTTGTTCTAACCCTTCGAGCTTGGCTGCGATGCTGGATGTATTTTTAAAAAATTCACTGCTGGCGGGATTGCTTCTTGCCTGTCTGCCTGCCCTGGCCGCCCCGCCAACAGGCCGGCAGCAAGCGCAGCAATGCGCCACCTGTCATGGCTTGCAAGGCCTGGCTACGATGGCCAATACACCGCATCTGGCCGGTCAACCCGATGTCTATTTGATCGAGCAGCTGAAGGCTTTCCGCAACGGGAAGCGGCAGCATGCCATCATGAGCTTGATTGCAAAACCGCTCAGCGATGCCGAGATCGAGAGCCTGGCCCAATGGTTCTCGTCACAGCAGATCGAGATCAAGCAATGAAGCAGGTCCTGGCTCCAGGCCGGCGCTTTTTTACCGCTTCGGCCTTGTTGCTGGTGGCCAGCTTCAGCGCGCAAGCCCAGAGCGAGCTGCCGGTTCAACTCGATCCGGTGGTGGTCAGCGTCGAACGCAGCCGTCAAAGCAGCTTCGATGTGCCTGCCGCCATCAGCGCTGTGACGCGCGAGGTGATCGAAAACGGCGGCATGCAGGTCAATCTGTCGGAAGCCTTGAATCGCGTGCCCGGGTTGACGCTGCTGAACCGGCAGAACTATGCCCAGGATCTGCAACTGTCGATCCGCGGCTTCGGTGCGCGCTCGACCTTTGGCGTGCGCGGCGTGCGCTTGATCGTCGACGGCATACCGGCCACGATGCCTGACGGGCAAGGGCAATCGTCGAATATCTCGCTCAGCTCGGCTGCGCGGATCGAAGTCCTGCGCGGCCCGCTGGCCCAGCTTTACGGCAATGCCGCGGGTGGTGTGGTGCAGGTGTTCACCGAAGCGGGTGCGGCGACGCCGACTGCCGACTTCAGCGTCGCCGCAGGCAGCTTCGGCCAGACCCGGGTCGGGCTGAAATATGCGGCTGGCAACGCGGGCGACGCGGTGACGCTCGACGCCTCGCAATTCCAGACCGATGGCTACCGCGACCACAGCGCCGCGCGCCGGTCTCTGTTCAATGGCAAATGGGAGCATGAGCTGAGCCGCGACAGCCGCCTCAGCGTTGTCGTCAACGCTTTCGATCAGCCCCTGTCGCAAGACCCGCTCGGGCTGACCCTGCAGGGCTTCCAGGCCAATCCGCGCCAGGTCACTCCGATCGCACTGACCATGGATTCGCGCAAGGTGGTGGCGCAGCAACAGCTGGGCCTGTTGCTCGAGACCCGCTTGGCCGAAGCAACAAGACTCAGCACCAGGGTCTATTTCGGTGCGCGTCAGCTCGACAACGCCCTGGGTTTGCCGAGCAGCGCGCAGACCTCGGATACCTCGAGCGGCGGCATGGTCAAGCTCGATCGTCACTTTGCCGGTGCCGGGGCCGAACTGATGCAAAGCCTGCGGCTGGGCCAGGGTCAGGCGCTGCGGCTGACGGCCGGCATCGACCTGGCCCGTATGGATGAGGCCCGCCAGGGCTTTATCAACAACAACGGTGTGCAGGGTCTGCCCAAGCGTGACGAGAACAATCGGGTCGAGAACAGCGACTTCTTTGTCCAGGCTGCCATCGACTTGGGGCTGGACTGGATCGCCACCGCAGGGTTGCGTGCCAGCCATGTCCGCTTCACCAATGTCGACCATTTCATCGTCGCGCCGGGCCTGTCGGCGCCGGGTGCGCCGGGCAATCCGGACGACAGCGGTGGCATCGCCTATAGCGCCACCAATCCGGTGCTGGGGCTTTCGTGGCGCGCCATGCCAACGCTGAATCTTTACGCCACTGCCGGCCATGGCTTCGAGACCCCGACCTTCGCCGAGCTGTCCTACCGTCCTTCGGGTCTGACCGGCATGAACACCGCGCTGCGCGCTGCGCACAGCCGCCATGCCGAACTCGGCGCGAAGTGGAAGCTGTCGCCTTCGCAGCGGCTGGATGCCGCCTGGTTCGACATCAGCACCGAGGATGAAATCGTCGTTGACGTCAACAGCGGCGGGCGCTCAAGCTACAAGAATGCTGGCCGCACCAAGCGGGCGGGGCTTGAACTCCAATATACCGGTCAGTTCAGTCAAGCCTGGCGCGCGGCCTTGAGCCTGACCGCGATGCGCGCGCGCTTTGCCGACAGCAGCTTTGTGCCGGCGGGCAACCATCTGCCGGGTGTGGCCGAGCGCAGTGCTTTTGCCGAACTGGTCTGGGCACCGCGCGCTGCCTGGGGCGGTTTCAGCGCGGCGCTCGAGTTGCTGCATGTCGACAAGCTCTATTTCAGCGACAACAACAAGATCAATCCGACCGACGTGGCGAGCAGCTTTGCGCCGGCGACCGATTTGCTGAACCTGCGCGCCGGCTTCAAGCAGCGGCAGGGCCCTTGGACCTTCACGCAGTTGCTGCGGCTGGACAACGCCACCGACCGCCATTACGCCGGTTCGGTGATCGTCAATGAATCAAACAAGCGCTTCTTCGAGCCGGCCTTGCCGCGCAACTGGATGCTGGCGGTCAACGCCAGGATCGAGATTCGCTGAGGCTGCTCAGCAGTTGGCGCTGTCGAGCCGCTTTTGCAAGCCGGCTGCATCGGTGACTTCGATCTGGCGGCTGTGCACCGACAGCAGGCCCTCCGCCTGGAACTTGGAAAAAGTCCGGCTGACCGTCTCGAGCTTGAGGCCTAAAAAGCTGCCGATCTCTTCGCGCGACATCCGCAGGACGATCGATGAGCCGGAGAATCCGCGCGTTTCTAGCCGATAGATCAGGTTCAGCAAGAAGGCCGCCACCCGCTCGTCGGCCAGCATGCTGCCGAGTTGCAGCAGCACGCCATGGTTGCGGACGATTTCCCGGCTCATCACCTTGTGCACATGGTGCTGCAGGGACGCGACTTCATGCGACAGCGCCTCCAGATCTTCGAACGGGATGACGCAGACTTGTGAATCCTCCAGGGCAATCGCGTCGACCTCATGGCGCTTGCTGCCGATGCCGTCCAAACCCATCAATTCACCGCTCATCTGGAAACCGGTGACCTGATCACGGCCTTCCTTTGAGTTGACGCAGGTCTTGAAGAAACCGGTCCAGACCGCATAGAGTGACTGGAATGGATCGCCTCCGCGGTACAGATAATCGCCCTTGACCACCTTGCGCCGCACCGACACCAGCCGCTCGTCGACCATTGCCAGCTCTGACTTGGTCAGGCCCGTGGGCAGGCAAATTTCCCTCAGGTTGCAGCTCGAACAAGCGACCTGGCAGCTGGCAATATGCAGCGGGCGAAAGACGGATTGATCCATGGGCTTGAGCTCCTGATTCCATGCCGACTCGATAAATCCTGGCGCTGTCTTGACACCAAACAAAGTGATCGGTGCGGCATGGTAGCTCTCTAAACTGACAAGTTTGTCAGATTTCTCCGGGGACGCTCAAACCTCGAACTGCAAGGCCGACAACCTGGCGTAGAGGCCGCTGCGCGCCACCAGTTCGGCATGCGTGCCTTGCTCGATGATGCGGCCCTGCTCCATCACGATGATGCGGTCGGCACGCTGCACGGTCGCCAAGCGGTGCGCGATCACCAGGGTCGTGCGGTGCTGCATCGCTGCTTCCAGCGCGGCCTGCACCATGCGTTCGCTTTCGGCGTCGAGCGCACTGGTGGCTTCGTCGAGCAGCAGCAGCGGCGGGTTTTTCAGGATCGCACGGGCGATGCTGATGCGCTGACGCTGGCCGCCCGACAGGCGTACGCCGCGCTCGCCCAGAAAGCTCGCATAGCCTTCGGGCAGACTGGTGATGAATTCATCGGCAAATGCGGCTTTCGCTGCGGCCCTGACCTCGGCGTCGCTGGCGTCGGGCCGGCCATAGCGGATGTTCTCCATCGCGCTGGTCGAGAAGATCACGCTGTCCTGCGGCACCAGGCCGATCGCCTGGCGCAGATCGTTCAGGCTCAGTTGATTCGTGGCCACGCCGTTGAGCTTGATGGCGCCGGCCTGGGCCTCGTAAAAGCGCAGCAGCAACTGGAACACCGTGCTCTTGCCGGCGCCGCTGGGGCCGACCAGGGCAACGGTTTCGCCTTGTCGGATGTCGAGGCTGAAGTCCGCGAGCGCCGGTTGCAGCGGCCTTGATGGATAGTTGAACTGCAGCGCCTGCAGCGACAAGGCCAGGCCGCCGGTGGTGGCCGGCAAGGCCTGCGGCTGCGCCGGTTCGGAAACTGGCGAGCGAGTCGCGAGCAACTCGACCAGGCGCTCGGTCGCGCCAGCGGCGCGCTGGATGTCGCCGTAAACCTCGGCCAGCACCGCCACGCTGCTGACCAACAGGATCACATAGACAACGGTCTGCCCCAGATGGCCGGCGCTGATCTTGCCGGCGATCACCGCCTGGGTGCCCTGGTAGAGGCCCCACAGCAGCGCACCAAAGGTGGCCGAGATAATGAAAGCGACCAGACAAGACCGCACCATCGCGCGCTTGCGGGCGGTTTCGAAGGCGGCTTCGCTGGCCTGCTTGAAGCGGCTGGCCTCGGCATATTCCTGCGTATAGCTTTGCACCACCGGCACAGCATTGAGCACTTCGGCGGCGATCGCGCTGGTGTCGGCGACGCGGTCCTGCGAAGCCCGGCTCAGGCGCCGCACGCGCCGACCGAAATAGAGCGCCGGCATCACCACCAGGATCAGGATCGCCAGCACCTGGGTCATCACTACCGGGTTGGTGGCGATCAGCATCGCGAAAGCGCCGATGCCCATCACGGTGTTGCGCAAGCCCATCGACAAGCTCGATCCGACCACTGTTTGCACCACCGTCGTATCGGTGGTGATGCGGCTCAGCACCTCGCCGGTCTGGGTGGTTTCGAAGAACTCGGGGCTTTGCTTGAGCACATGGCTGTAGACGGCGCTGCGCAGGTCGGCAGTCACTCGCTCACCGAGCCAGGTGACCATATAAAAGCGCGCGGCTGAAAAAAGTCCCAGCGCCGCACCAACGGCGAATAGCGCCAGGAAATGCTCGCGCAGACCCATCAACTGCTCGCCCGGTTCGGCAGTCACCAAGCCCTGGTCGACCAGGCCGCGCAGCGCCAGCGGAAAGCTCAAGGTCGTCAGCGCTGCCAGCAGCAAAAAGACGAAGGCCATGGCGATGCGAAAGCGATAGGGGTGCAAAAAGGGCCAGAGCCCCGCGAGCGAGCGGGGGTTGCCTTTGGGCATTGAATCGGAAGCTTTGGATGCAGACATGGCAGCAGTGTATTGCGGCCAACATTGGCTTCGCTTGGGCTTGATCATCTGCCTTGACAATATTTGCCTAGGCAAATACATTTTGGGCCATGAGCGAATTCGTCACGGGTTTACCCGAGTTTTATCAGCCTGGCAATTACAAGCGCAGCGAAAGCCTGGGCTGGCTGCTGCATCGCGCCAGGCAACTGATGACACAGCAAATCGATCAGCGCCTGGTCCGGCAAGGCTTGACCCATGCGCAATGGCTGCCCTTGTTTTTGTTGCGCATGAGTGGCCCGAGTTCGGTGGCCAGCCTGGTGCGCGAGCTCGACACCGATGCGGGAGCGATGACCCGTTTGCTTGACCGGCTCGAAGCCAAGGGCTTGTGCCAGAGGCAGCGCTGCACCGATGACCGGCGTGTGGTCATGGTCGCGCTGACCGAAGAAGGGCAGCGCGTCACGGCCGAGTTGCCGGCCGTGCTGTCCGATGTTTTCAATGACCATTTGAAGGGCTTCAGCAGCGAGGAATGGCGCTTGCTGTTGAGCTTGTTGCATCGTTTGATTGGCAATGGCGAGGCCTTGCGGCAAGCCCATGCAGAACCGAAAACCCCTGAATCCTGATGCTTAGCCATTTGAAAAAATTGACCGTTCTGGCTGCTGCCCTTGCGCTGGCAGCCTGTGCCCGCCAACCGCTGCTGCCAGATGCTGCGCAGCCGCTGAATCCGGCCAAGGTCGGCCTGACAGCAGGCAAGCCGGCTGCCCTCGAGGCCCGCTGGTGGCGCGAATTCAAAGACCCACAACTCGATGCCTTGATCGAGCAGGCCTTGGTCGCATCTCCAAGCCTGCTGCAGGCCAGGGCGCGCATCATGCGGGCGGCCGCTGCCGAGGAAGCGGCGGGTGCCGCGGCCAAACCTTCAGTCGGCCTTGGTTTTGATTCGACCCGTCAGCGCTATACCGAACATGGCCTGATCCCGCCGCCGCTGGCCGGTACCCAGCGCACCACGGCCTCACTGCAGGCCGGGCTCAGCTATGAATGGGACTTTTTCGGCCGTCATCAGGCCCAGTTGGCGGCCGCGATCGGCGCTTCGCGGGCCGCCGAGGCTGATGCGGCAGCCGCCAGTTTGATGCTGGCCGGCCAGATCACGCGCAGCTATCTGGCCTTGGCCCGCATCCTCGCGCAAGGCCGCTTGCTCTTGCTGCAACTGGCCGATAGCGAGCAGTCGCTGGCGCTGGTGCAGCAGCGCTTTGCTGCCGGTCTGGACAACAGCCAGACCCTGCGGGCGGCCGAGTCGCCATTGCCCGAATTGCGCCGCCAGGCCTTGCTGCTCGACGGGCAAGCCAGTTTGTTGCGCCACCAGTTGGCCGCCTTGAGCGTCCAGCCGGCAGCAGCCTTGAACGATCTGGCACCGGTCATGTCGCTGGACTCAAAGCCGCAATCGGCCAGCGGCATCGGTCTGGACCTGCTCGGGCGCCGCCCCGATGTCGTCGCTGCACGCTGGCGGGTCGAGGCCGCGACCCAGCAGGTCACGCTGGTCAGAGCGCAGTTCTACCCCAACATCAACCTGAACGCTTTTGCCGGCTTCAACGCGATCGGCATGGACCGGCTGCTGCAATCAGGCAGCCGGCAATTTGGTTTCGGCCCTTCCTTGCGCTTGCCGCTGTTCGATGCCGGACAGCTGAGCGCGCAGTTGCGCGGTTCGGCCGCCGAGGTCGACAGCGCTGTGGCTTCCTACAACGCCGCGCTGCTCGAAGCGGTGCGCGATGCCAGCGACCAGCTGAGCA
Source organism: Roseateles toxinivorans (assembly GCA_945898095.1). GTDB lineage: Bacteria > Pseudomonadota > Gammaproteobacteria > Burkholderiales > Burkholderiaceae_C > Paucibacter_A > Paucibacter_A toxinivorans_A. The sequence continues at coordinate 15,980 of CAMDHE010000090.1, forward strand.
GCCTGCAGTCGCTGCAGTTGCAACAGCAGGAGCAGGGCGCTTTGCTGGCCAACAGCCAGGCCAATCTGGTTCTGGCCCGGCAGCGGTTTGATGCGGGGATCGGCGGCCGCCAGGCCCTGTTGAACGCGCGTCAGGCCTTGCTGTTGCAGCAACGCGCAAGCCTTGAGCTGCAAGGTCTGACGCTGGAAGCTCAAGCCAGGCTGATGGTGAGTCTGGGTGGCGGTTGGCAAGAAGCCGCACCGGTGAATTGAATGCAAACCAACGAGAACAAGCCCATGAACGCCGCCGATCAAGCCGTTAAACCCAATACCAGGCGCAAGACTGTGTTGACCGTCCTGAGTCTGGCCCTGTTGCTGGGCCTGGGCAGCTATCTGGCCTACCAGACGCTGGTGGCCAGCCGTTACGAGAAGACCGACAACGCCTATGTCAATGCCGACATCGTGCAGATCACGCCCTTGCTGGGCGGCACAGTGCGTGCGATCCATGCCGATGACACCGACTTCATCAAGGCCGGCCAGCTGCTCGTCAACCTGGACCCGGCGGATGCCAAGCTGGCACTCGACCAGGCGCAAAACCAGCTCGCCCAGACGGTGCGCGAAGTCAGCGGCCTGTATGCGAACAATGCCGGCCTGCAGGCGCAGATCCGTCTGCGCGAAGCCGATATACAGCGTGCCAGCAGCGAACTAGCCCGCTTGCAGGCCGATGTGCAGCGGCGCTTGCCTTTGCTGGCCAGCGGCGCGGTGGGCCGCGAGGAGTACGAACATGCGGCCTCGCAAGTCAGCAGCGCCCAGAGCAGCCTCAGCGCTGCGCAGGCGGCAAGGCAGGCGGCGCAGGAATCGCTTGCAGCCAACCAGTTGCTGACCGATGGCACCAGCATTGCCGAGCATCCGGCCGTGCAGCGGGCTGCGGCCAGAATGCGTGAAGCAAGTCTGGCGCTGCAGCGCATGAGCTTGCAGTCGCCGGTCGACGGCTGGGTCGCCCGGCGCAGCGTGCAACTCGGTCAGCGCGTTGCCGCAGGAGCCCCGCTGATGGCCGTGGTCGGCCTGCAAAAGCCTTGGGTGGATGCCAATTTCAAGGAGGGTCAGGTTGCCAGGCTGCGCATTGGACAGAGCGTCAAGCTCGACGCCGATGTCTACGGCAGCAAGGTTGAATTCAACGGGCGGGTGATCGGCCTGTCGGCCGGCACCGGTGCTGCTTTCGCATTGCTGCCGGCACAGAATGCAACCGGCAACTGGATCAAGGTGGTGCAGCGTGTGCCGGTGCGGATTTCGCTCGATCCGGTCCAGGTGGCCCAGCATCCGCTGCGGGTGGGCTTGTCGATGAACGCCAGCATCGACGTGCAGGATCAGAGCGGTCAGGCGCTGGTCACCCAGCCGCGCCAGACGCCGGCCACGCAGACGCTGGTCAACGACTTCGCCGACAGCGCGGCTGAAGCCGAAGTGGCGCGCATCATCAAGGCCAATCTGGCCCATGCGGCCAAGCCTGCCGCAGCCAAGCGTTGAACTTGCCGCGATGAATGAGTCGACCTACCAGGCCCCTGAGCCGCTGAAAGGCGCTGCGCTGCTGCTGGGCACGCTGTCGCTGTCGCTGGCGACTTTCATGAATGTGCTCGATTCGTCGATTGCCAATGTGTCGATCCCGGCGATTTCGGGCGATCTGGGGGTCAGCCCGATGCAGGGCACCTGGGTCATCACCAGCTTTGCGGTGGCCAATGCCATTTCTGTGCCGCTGACCGGCTGGTTGACCCAGCGTTTCGGCGCGGTGCGCTTGTTCACTAGCAGCGTGCTGCTGTTTACCCTGGCGTCCTGGCTCTGCGGCTTTGCCCATTCGCTCGATATGTTGATCATCTGCCGCGTCTTCCAGGGCCTGGTGGCGGGGCCGATGATTCCCTTGTCGCAGACGCTGCTGTTGTCGAGTTTTTCGCGCGCCCGCGCCGGCACGGCGCTGGCGCTATGGGGTATGACGACCTTGGTGGCGCCGGTGGTCGGGCCTTTGCTGGGCGGCTGGATCACCGACAGCGTCAGATGGCCGTGGATCTTCTACATGAACGTGCCGATCGGTCTGTTTGCGGCTTTTATGACCTGGAATATCTACTCGGAACGCGAGACACAGATCCGCAAGCTGCCGATCGATACGGTCGGCTTGACCTTGCTGGTGCTCTGGGTCGGTGCGCTGCAGTTGATGCTGGACAAGGGCAAGGAACTCGACTGGTTTGCCAGCGGGCAGATCCAGTTGCTGGCCTTGGTGGCAGGTGCAGGCCTGGTCTTTTTCGTCGCCTGGGAGCTGACCGACAAACACCCGGTGGTCGACCTGCGCTTGTTTGCGCGGCGCAATTTCACCGCCGGTGTGATTGCACTGTCGGTTTCTTATGGCCTGTTCTTCGGCAACCTGGTCCTGCTGCCGCTCTGGTTGCAGCAGTTCATGGGTTACAGCGCCATCGACGCCGGCATGGCGCTGGCGCCGGTCGGGCTGCTGGCGATGCTGCTGACGCCGGTGGTCGGGCGCAATATCACGCGTCTCGACCCGCGCTGGATGGCCACCTTTGCCTTCTTGCTGTTTGCTGTGGTGTTGCTGATGCGCGCCGATTTCACCACCCAGACCGATTTCGGCACCATCCTGGTTCCAACCCTGCTGCAAGGTGCGGCGCTGGCATTTTTCTTCATTCCGCTGACCACCTTGGTTCTGGGCGGGCTGGCGCAGGAGCGCTTGCCGGCAGCGACCGGTTTGTCCAACTTTGTCCGCATCACGGCGGGCGCGATCGGAACCTCGATCACCACCACCTTGTGGGAAAGCCGTGCGGCGATGCATCACCATCACCTGGTCGAACGGCTGAGCCTGGGCGACCCGGTGGCCGGAGAAACATTGGCCGGGATGGTCGCTGCAGGCTTGTCGCCTGAGCAGGCGCTGGCGCAGATCAATCGCTTGATCGACCAGCAGGCCTTCACCCGGGCCGCAGACGACATTTTTCTGGCCTCGGCGCTGATCTTCGTCCTGCTGATTTCGAGCGTCTGGATGGTGCGCCGCACAGGCCAGACGGCCGCTGCCGTCGACGTTGGCGGTGCGCATTAAGTTGCTTTTCCAGGCGCCGCAGCGCTGAATTGTTTCGCCTCAGTCGAGACCGGCCCCTCCATGCAAGGATTGCGCGTCAATCCAAGGAGCGGGCCCCATGACCGAGCAAGAGCAGAGAAAATCCCCCAATCCCCAGTTGCTGAGCGGCCCCGGTTTGCGCCGGGCGGCGGAACAGTTGTTGCAGCAAAGAATTTCAGCTGTGCCCGGGGATCTCGAATCGACCCTGCCTGAAGCCAGCCAGTTGATGCTGCACGATCTGCGCGTGCACCAGATCGAGTTGCAGATGCAAAACGAAGAATTGCAGCGCGCGCAGGAAGAACTTGTAGCCTCGCTGGAAGCTTATC
>CAMDHE010000091.1 GCA_945898095.1 Roseateles toxinivorans
GGGCAGGCATAGCCCTCAATGCCGATCGTTGCGGAGACTCCGTCACCAGGGATCTGGAACAGGGAATAAGGCGTGGTCGAACCCGCGATGATCGTTCCCGGTGCCATATAGGTTGCATCAAACTGCCAACTGGCCGGTGCAATCGGGCCAAGCTTCATGAAGTTAGTGATCTGGCTGGCCACACCGACCCCGAAGGCATTGCCTGTTTCCCCTGGCAGGAGAATCGGATCGGCCATGTCACGGATGGTCCCCAAAGACCCGCTCAGACCCAGGAATGAACCGGTCAGCAAAGGGCTGATCGTGAATCCACCCGTCGTCACACTCGCACCATTGGGTGGCGGATTCAAACCCACTGGATCTTGATTCCAGTCAACATTACCCAAACTGATCGCGACTTGGCCGAAAGTCATATTGAACTTGCCCACAATCGGCGTCGCATTGGCCGAAATTGCAACTCCCGACAAGATTGCTGCGGCGAGCAGCGGTTTCACAAAAGCAGAAAGTTTCTTCATTTACTTTTCCTCGATTTGATTTAAAAAGTTGGCGCTTTTCTCCAACACATTGAATAAAGCAGATTGCGTGCCAGCAGCCAATATTTTTCAGAAATCAATTCAAAATCAACAGCTTAGGATGAAAGTACGCGAGCTGATAAATCTATTGGATTGGCTCTTTGTAAAAAATTTCGACAAACCCTGAATCAGTCCGCTGATCCGGTCAAAGCGCTTGCAGCAGGCGTTGCAACTCAGCGCAATGGATCGCATAGCTGATACCGCTCGGATGGGTCAGCGCCGACTCCTTGCTGCCCTTGACCAGCACCATATTGATGACACCGACGACCAAGCCCGTCTCGGCGTCGAAGACCGGCCCACCGCTGTTGCCCGGATAGGCCGTGCCATCAAGTTGCAGCACGTCGAAGCTGCCCTCGCGCAAGCGCCGGATGGCCGTCTCGTTGAGGTTTTGCGCGCCACGCTGGGCCTGCGCAACCGGTACGATCGAAGAGATCATCCCGCGATGGGTCACCGGTGCGAATCCGAGCATATGGCCGATAGGGAAACCGATGAAGGCCACCGCCATCCCCTCTTGCACAGTTTCCGGCGCGGCCAGTTGCAGGGCCGGAACTGCCGGGCCGTCGAAACGCAACAGCGCCAGATCATGGGGTCGGTCGAGCCGGACGATCCGGGCGCTGCGCATGCTCCACAAACCGCGACCGGCGGGCACCTGCACGGTGACGCGGCGCTGCGCCATTTCACCTGCGCTGTCGATCTGCGGCAGCACATGGGCATTGGTCACCGCAAGATTGCCATCGCCCACCACAAAGCCGCTGCCGCGGAAGCCGAATCGCGGGCTGTCGGTTTCAGCATAACTGCCGACCAGCAGGACCGAGGGTTTGCTGCGTTCGATCAACCCAGCCAGGGTTGACGATGCGCCCGCAGTTCCAGCGAGCCCGGCGCCCAGACCTGCCATCAAAACGGCGCGGCGCTTCATTGCAGCAGGTCAGAACTGGTGAAGCCGGTCTCGATCGCCGTCACGCAATGGCGCCAGACTTGATCGGGTTCAGCCAGCTTGAAACCGATGAAGGCGTTGCCATTGACGCGTTTGCGGCGCATGCCGGTGACATGAACCACCGAATGTTCCGCAGCACCGAGTTCGATCGAAGCCTCACCGCTCAAGCCAATCGGAAAATCGGCCCCGCATTCAGCCTGGAAACCCGAGAGCGAAATTTCGATGACCTCGAATTCAAAGGTCAAGGGACCCAGATCGCTTGACATCGTGACCTGCCCCGGGCAACGCAATGAATAGCGCTGATGCTGGCGCAGCGGGTGGGCGCTGCTCAATGCCACAGGCAAACCAGGCAGGATCCGGCGGTAATCGGCATGGTCATAAATCGACCAGAGCAATGATTTCTTGCGTTCGTCCAGACCGGCAAATTGCCGCGTGCTCTGATTGAAGAAATAGTCGAGCAACTCAGGCGTCATCACTGGGTCGTTGGTGGTGAAATAGCGGCGCGGTGGCGCCTTGATATTGGGCAGATCGAGATTGCAGAAATATTCATACAGGTTCTTGCGCAAAGGCTTGCCGCGGTAGCCTTGACGGAATGTTTCCTTGGCATATTTCAAATCGAGCGAAGCGCCAACCGCCGGCGCCCCGTTGACAAAATCGTAGTTGGCGACGACCTTTTCCTGCAGACGCTGGAAGTACAAGAGCGACTCATAGAGTTCGATCTTGTCAGGATTGACCGCAATCACGAGGTGGCGAGTATCGAAATATTCGGTGCAATAAGCATGCATGAATTTCATCAAGGGAAACAGGATCCAGCCGCCAGTCTTGCGGAAGTCCGGATGAATCGCCAGGGCTGAGATCTCGGCGATTTTTCCGCCTTGCGCACGCACCAGTTCCAGGTCGAAGATGCTCTGCATCGGAAACCCGAAGACTCCGTCTCGAATCATCGAGATCGTGCCCACCACTCGATCGTCGTATTTAGCGCAGAGCGTGGTCGTCGTCGGCAGCGCATGGTAGGCGGTGACTCGCATACCCGAAGGATCCGGCTTCATGAAGCCGCTGGCGACATAGGCATCATGCAGGATGCGAAAGCTCGCTTCCAGTTCCTCCCTGGTTTCGGCGACCTTCAGCACCAGCCTGACATCCGGCGCCGGGTCGCAATCGACCAGATTGCGATAGATCCGGAATCTCGACTGCTTGGGCAGGAAATTCAGAACCCGCCGCAAACCCTGGTGAAAGCTTTTCTTGATGCTGTTGCGACGAATCTTGGTCATTGGGACCTCCTGTTGATTTGGCATCGGTTGGCCGAAACGGATCAATCCCGGATGAAAGTCAAAGCGTCGATTGCAAACGCTTGACTTCAGCTTGCTGGTTGAACTTGTCGCCCAAAGCAGACAGCTGTTTCAACTCTTCGGAAGCCTCGGCCTTCATGCCGATTTTCAAATAGAGGCGAGCCAGATTCAACCGATGCGGGGGGAATTCAGGGGACAGGGCCACCGCCTGCTTTTCGATTTCAAGCGCCCGCTCAAGGCGCCCGGCGCCGGAATGAATCTGCGCCAGAGTATCCAGAAAGGCGGGTTCCTTCGGCACCAGGGCCACTGCCTTTTCAGCATAGGCAAGCGCTTCTGGCTTGCCCTCCTTGCTGAGGATCCAGGCCATGTTGTTGGCAGCGACTGCATTGTCGGGTTGCAATTTCAAGACTTCCCCGTAACGCTGTTGGGCTTTCAATAAGTCACCCTGGGTCAATGCGAGCTCACCCAGATATGACATGAAGGCCGCATCTTTCGGGTATTTGGCCAGCCACTGCTCCAGCTGCTTGTTTGCGTCTTCTTTCTTGCCTGCGGCAATCAGGACCTGATGCTGCTTGATGGCCAGCGCAGTTCCCGCTTGCCGATCCAAGGCTCTGCCATAAGCAATGGACGCGGCATCCCATTTACGCGCTGCGAAGTGAAGATCGCCCTCCAGTTGATAGCCGGCAGGTTTGAGCGGCCGCTGTTTCTGGATACTGCTTGCAATGCCGAAAGCCTCAACATTGCGTCCGCTTTCACTCAGCAGCGCTGCCAGCATGAACTGTGCGGGTAGGTAGTCTTCCTTCAGCGACAGCCCACGCTTTAACGCCTGGATGGCTGCCGGAAAATCCTTGTGCGCCGCGTAAAGTTCGGCGACTTGCACCAAGGCCTGTGGCTGGCCCGGCTGCAACTGCACCACCTGATTGGCGGCAGTCAGCGCCTGATTGAAATCCCCCGACGCCATCTGCACCCGTGACAGCGCGGACAGGAGCTCGGCGTTATCGGGAATGACAGCCACTGCGTCCTGAGCAGCAGCGAGCGCCTGTTTCCTCTCCACTTGGCCCTCCCAAAGAGCAATCAGAGCTTGGCGCGGCGCCACTGCGACGGGGCTTTGCTTGATCACTCTATTCAGTCTTTCGATCTGTTCCACATTGCCTGCGCCAGCATGCTTGCGCAAATTGAAGATGGCCATCTGCGCTTGCAGATTCGCAGGATCCTTTTCAAGCAGCCTCTCGAACCGTAGTACCGCGTCAGCTGGTTTCTTGTCCTCCAGGTCCATTGAGGCCAAAGTCATCAGTGCCGGCATATCGGCTGGATCGACCTTGATCGCTGCTTCAAAAGCCTGGCGAGCCGGTAAGCGGTTGCCGCGCTGCAGCTCAAGTCGCCCGAGCAGGTTTGCTGCCAGCGGCTGGCCTGGCTGTTTCTGTTTGAGCTTGCCAATTGCCGCAAACGCTTTGTCATAGTCCTTCTTGATGACATGCGAATTGAAAAGCACCAGGTCGGCGGAAACGCCCGGATCTACCGCAGAAATCGCTCGCAACTCGTCAAAACCCTGCTCAACGCGCCCCTTGCCAATGGCCACCATCGCCAGTGCAGTTCGGCTCTTGTAATCGCCTGGATTGAGCTTGGCTGCCTGGTTGAGATTCTGTTCTGCTGCGCTCAGATTGCCGAGCATGAAATAAGCTTCGGCAGCCGTGGCATGGGCCTCGGCGTTCGGCAACTTTTCATCGAGCAGCGGCTGCAAGATCTCCAGCGCCTTCTTTGCATCGCCGGCTTTCAGCAGCGTTCGGGCCAGCAACTGCCTGGCACCGTTTGCCCCGGGTGCAGCGTCAAGGGCTTGTTTCAAATGAGTTTCAGCCTGGGCGAGGTTGCCACGCTGAAGCTTGATTGACCCAGCCAACTGCAGGGCTTTGGCGCTGCCAGGACGCAAGGCCAGCAGCGCTTGCGATTGTTCGTCCGCTACCTTCAAGTCCTTGCGCTCAAGTGCGAGCAAGGCTGCAAAAAAATGAGTCTGGGGTGACTTAGGTGCGATCAATTGCAACTCCGAAAGCGCCTTTTGGGCCGCATCAAAGTCGCGGCGAGTCATCTGCAACTGAATAATGCCGGCATGGGCTTGAACATTTTTCTTGTCATGCTTGAGCGCCTCGCCATAGGCTTGCAAAGCCTGAGCGTCATTCTTGACCTCAAGCATCAGCAGGTCGCCCTTCAACTGCCAGCCTTCGCTGTAACCCGGATCAGATTGCAGGGTCTGCTCCAACACGGCCAGCGCCTCGTCGGTCTTCTTACCGAAAGCCAGCAAGCGCACCTTCAGCATCTGCGCAGCGATATTGCCAGGATCAGCCGCCAGCGCCACCTCGATGCTTTCATGCGCTTGCTGGATTTTGTTGAGCCCCGCATAGGCGCTGGCGAGCGTGCTTTTTAACTCGGACAAGGCTTTCGGGTCGGCAATCTTGAATTCACCATATTCAGTGATCACTTGTCCGGCCTTGCCCTTGAGCAGCAGCACACGCGCCAGCGGCGGCGCCAAGGCTTCGCTGGAATAGCCGAGCTCGGCTGCTTTGGCCAACTCGATGGCCGCGCCCGCCACATCGCCGGTCTGGAGCAAGGTCTTGCCCAGCAAGAACCTGGCCTCGGCAGATTTCGGGTCCTTCTGCAAGGAGTTTTTCAACTCGATCATCGCGCCCTTGTTGTCATCGCTGGCCAGCCTGGTCTTGGCTGCGGAAAGCAGACTTTCGGGTGTCTCCCCCGAGCAGGCAACCAGCAGCAGCGCACTGCCGATGGCGGCAAGACTTGCGGCCAGCGCCCGGCCATGAAGATTTGGGTTCATTGGATTTCCTTGTCAATGCTCTGGGTAGCGGGATTGAGGTTCAATTTATTCATCAGGTCATAAAGGGTCGGTCGGCTGATGCCGAGAAGGTCGGCAGCATGGGAGACATTGCCATCGCTATGGGCCATTGCCGCCAGCAAAGCCCGTCGTTCGGCTTGCTCACGTACCGCACGCAGGTCGAGTTCAACCAAGGTTTTTCCGGTGCAAGTCAGCGCCAGTCCCAGATCTGCCGCGGTGACGCGCAGCCCTTCAGTCATGATTGCGGCGCGCTTGAGCAGGTTCTGCAACTCGCGGACGTTGCCTGGCCAGCCATGTTTGGCAATCGCCTGCAAAGCGTCATCGGACAGGCTCAATGCCGGGCGCCGCTGCTCGGCCGCGAAGCGCCGCAGAAATGCATGGGCCAGCAAGACCGCATCGCCATGCCGGTCGCGCAACGGCGGTATATCGATGACGATTTCTGCCAATCGGTAATAGAGGTCTTCGCGGAACCGCCCATCGCTGATGCGACTGCGCAAGTCCTGGTGGGTTGCGCCAACGATGCGGGCATCGATGGCGATCTCCTGACGCCCACCAACCCGCTCGATCGTGCGCTGCTGCAAAAAGCGCAGCAACTTGGCTTGCAAGGACATCGGTAAATCACCGATTTCGTCGAGCATCAGCGTGCCCCCATTGGCGGTTTCGATCTTGCCGAGGGTGGTCTTGCTCGCACCGGTGAATGCGCCGCGTTCATAGCCGAACAACTCGCTTTCCAGCAAGTTTTCGGGGATGGCCGCACAGTTGATCGCGATGAAGCGCCCGCGGCGCCCGGAAGCCTGATGCAGCCCTTGCGCCAGCACCTCCTTGCCGGTGCCGCTCTCGCCCAGCAGCAGGACGGTCAGATTGCTCGATGCCACTTTGTCGATCGTCCGGCAGATCGTCTGCATTGCAGCGTCCCGGGTCAACAAACCGCTGACTGCATCGGTCTGCTGCAAGGTCAGCAAACGACGATTTTCAAGCTCGAGTTCATAGAGCCGGAAAGCCCTTTCGACCGTCAAGCTGAGCATTTCAGGTTCGACCGGCTTGGCCAGAAAGTCATAGGCACCGAGCCTGATTGCGCGCAGCGCATTGGTCTGATCATTCTGGCCGGTCAGGACGATGATCTTGACGCCGGGATTCATCGCCAGGAGCATCTCCAGGCATTTGAAGCCTTCGGACACCGCATCGCGATCCGGGGGCAATCCCAGATCCAGCGTCACCACCGCAGGCTTGTGACGACGGAACTGCGCCAAGGCGCTGGCGCCATCGCCCGCGACCACCGACTCGAAGCGGTCGAGCGACCATTTGAGTTGTTTCTGCAAGGCCGGATCGTCCTCGACGATCAGCAGCATTGGTTGTTCGCCATTCATCCGCAATTCCTCATCGGTAGCGCTGATGCCATCTCGATATGCAATAGCGGCAACAAAATGGTCACCGTGGTTCCCTGGTCAGGCTGACTCTGGACATTGATCGCGCCACCGAGTTCCCGCAGGTATTGGTAGCTCTCGTAGGCACCGATTCCCATGCCACTGGCCTTGGTGGTCTGGAACGGCTTGAAGAGCCGGTGGCGGATGAATTCATCCGACATACCGCAACCCTGATCAGCGATCTGAACCCGCGCCTGGCTTCCGCTCCGGTCAAGTTGCAGGCGGACGGACGAATCGGAGGGGCTCGCGTCGAACGCGTTCTGCACCATATGGCCCAGCACCCGCTCGATCCTCCCCTCATGACCGCGCGTACTGACGCCCGCCTTCAAGTCAAGCAAGAGCAGGCGACCCTTGGAAGCGGCGGTCGCTGCCAGCCGCGTGGCAATCAAATGCAGATCGACGCCACTGACCAGACCATGAGGACGCTCGCCCTCACGCAACTGCAGCATCAGCTGATGCATTTTTTCGAGCGCGTTCTCCACTGTGGCCAGCATGTCCAACTGAAACTCGGGGTTGTGGCGCAGGCGCCTGGCGTTCTTCATCATCAAGGACAACTGCGTGACGATGTTCTTCAAGTCGTGAACCACAAAGGCCGACATGCGGTTGAATGCATCGAACTTGCCCACCTCAAGCAAGGCCTCGGTCGCCTGCATCTGTGCCAGGTAGCTGGATGCCTGGCTTGCGGCTGTCTTCAGCAGATCACGTACCTCCCAGTTGAGATCAACCGGCGCTCTGGCCCTGCCAAGCAGGACAAAGCCGGTCAATTCGCGGCCGACCAGCAGCGGGATCAGCAACCAGCAGCGCGGATTCGCCAGTAGCCAATCTGGAAGTTCGGGCAGCTTCGAGTCCGCTGCGGCGCTGTGCGGCTGCCTGAGGTCAATGATCCAGGCGCGTTCGCGCATGAAGCTGCAAAGCGGAGATGAAGCGCTCTCGCGCACGGAACTTGCCGGGCGATTCCAGCAAGCCGATTGTTCAAAAACTTCGTCATTCGAACCGGCATTGCCGCGCCTCAACCAGAGCTCTCCCGACGGGCTTTCCACCAGATTCGCCAAAGCTCGCACCACGGTCTGGCCCATTTCCTGGGGTGAAGCTGCCGAGGCGAGGATGGCTGTAAAGCGAAGCCATTCTTCCCGGTAGTCATAGCGATAGCTGAAGAAATTCTTGCTGATATAAATTCTCAAACGCGCACGCAAAGTACCTGACTGCAGCAGCATCGCCAGCGCCAGCAGCGCAACGAAGACCATGGCCATCTGCACCGCCCTACCCCAATCGCCGCCGGTATACCGGACGTAATAGCCCAGCGCCGAGATCAGCAGCAAATATGCCCCCACCAGCAGCAGCGTGGCCGAATGGAAAACTGCCGCACGCGACAGATGTAACCTGACCAGCCAGTCGGCATGGCGCCTTGAAGCGATGAAAAGCAGCGGCAATGCGGCGCCGTGAACCGCCGCGCGAATACTCAAGGCATCGCCATCAAAATTGCTGAACAAGGCCGATTGGGAATAGACGAACAGGTCGAACACGAAGATCGCGCCAAGGCCCAGGCAGACAGGTTTCGCATTCCAGCGCTGATCCTCCGAAACATTGCGCAGCAGTTGCTCGATCAAAACCAATCCGACCACAGCCTGCCCCAATGCGGCAAAAGCCGCCGGGCGCGACACCGCACTTGGCGGCGCGCCATGCAGGAACAACATCAGTACCAGGGAGGCTGCGATTGAAGCGCCTGCAGCGACAGCATGGCCCCGCAGTTGGCGGCCGCCAGACCATTTGCCATTGGCCTCTGGTTGCAACAACAACACAATGAACCGGAACCACAAGCCATATCGGATCAGATCAAAAGCGGGCCGAAAGGCTGAACTTGCCAGACCCCATCGCCCGAGCGGCCCCGACCAGGCCCAGGCGGCACTTGCAAGCAGCGCCGCCAGAAAAACGAAAGAAACCTGGTTAGAAATGGCTGTGCCACGCCAGAGCCGAAAGGCGAAATTCAGCGCGAAGGCACTAAAGGCCGTCGCAGCAGCAAAGTCGCCGACCAGACTCAAGCTCAACATCAGAGTTGGAAAATCTGTGGGATCAACGCGCGCCCTTGCCCGTCAGCACCACGGCGACGGTCTCAAGAATGATAAGCAGATCCAGAAACAGCGAATGATTCTTGACGTAGTACATGTCGTACTGGAGCTTCTCGATCGAGTCTTCGACAGTCGAGCCATATTCATAGCGCACCTGCGCCCAACCGGTGACACCAGGCTTGACGCTATGCCGGACTGCAAAATATGGAATCTTGACGATGAGTTCGTCGACGAAGAACTGCCGCTCGGGCCGCGGGCCCACCAGACTCATCTCGCCGCGCAGCACGTTCACCAGTTGCGGCAACTCGTCGATGCGCAGTTTGCGGATGAAGCGCCCGACCTTTGTCACCCGATCGTCACCAATTGACGCCCAGCGCGGTTTGCCGTCTTTTTCGGCATCGGCACGCATGCTGCGGAACTTGATCACCCGGAAGATTTTGCCGTTCAAGCCGACGCGCTGCTGCTGGTAAAGCACCGGACCGGGCGAATCAAGCTTGATCCAGAGCGCTGCCGCCAGCATCAACGGCAGCGAGAGCAGCAGCAGCAAAGCGGAGAAAATGAGGTCGAAAGCCCTTTTAACCAGGCTGCGGATCAGGCCCTGATTGAAGCCGTCGCCAAATATCAGCCAACCCGGATTGACATGATCGATGTTGATTTGGGTGAGAGTCCGTTCGAAATAGCTGCTGATGTCGACGACGTTGATGCCATAGAGCTTGCAGTCGAGCAACTGGCGCAATGGCATGCTGCCGCCGCGCCGTTCAGGAAGGGCCACGACGATTTCCGCCACGTCCATCCTTCGCGCCGTCTCGATCAGCGAGTCGGTCGAAGCAATGATTTCGGCAAGCGGCACCTGCGGCTCGGCTTCGTTCGGGCCGGCGAAATAGCCGATGATCTGAGCATGCGGGTTGGCAGCAGTCAGGCTGATGCCTACCGCTCGGGCGACCGCGCCGGTGCCGAAAATCAGGATCCGGGTTCGATTGCGCGATTGCAGGCCGACATGCGCTGCGTAGACGCGATGCGCCATGACCGCCGCCACGGCAGCCATCGCCACCCGCGTGATCAAGTTGCGTGGCTCCGGGTCAGCCGGCAAAAGACTGAAAATCGCATAGGCCAGCGGCAGTCCGAACAGCAGACCCAGCAAGGCTCTTGTGGCCGTGGCAGTCATCGAACGGTTGTGCGAGTTTTGATAAAAGCCGGCGGCAAAATTGATGACAAACATGCCACCGGCCAGCGACAGGGAATGCGAGGCCGCGAAGGGCATCAAGGCCTGGCCTGCCGGCCCTTGGCCGAGCACGACCGCCATCACCATGGAGAGAATCAGGCCGACGTCGAAAAAAACCTGGCGCAAGGCCTGCCTGTGCAAGTAATGATTGAATACTCGAAGAACCATGCTGCCCCCAATCACCTGAACCAAAACCGATCGTCGAAGGCCGGTCTGAATGGTTCAGGCGGGCTCTCGATTGCAGTCGATGATGCCGATAGCAGCGCCGATTCAGTTCCCCCGGTTCAAATGGCAAGTGGTTTTTTTGACCAACAATGTTGGGGGGGTATGCAAAGCCCGGACGCAGATCGAGCGGGCGCAAAAAAGCCCGCGACTGCGGGCTTTTGGAACTTCAGTGCGGATTTGTTGACAGAGTCAGCGCACCACGGCGATCTGTTCGCGCGCACCAGCCTTGTAGGTATAGATCGTCAGCGAACCGTTCTTGATGTCGCCCTTTTCGTCAAATGAAATCATGCCGGTGACGCCCTTGTAATCCGCTGTCTTGGCCAGCAGGGGCAGGTACTTGGCAGGCTCGGCTGAATCAGCCTTGACCATGGCGTCGACCATCACATTGATCGCGTCGTAGACATAGGGCGCGTAAATCTGCACATCGGCTTTGTACTTTTCCTTGAACCTGGCCTTGAAGTCATCCATCGACTTCTTCGATTCTCCTTCGACTCCACCCGCTTCAGCGCAGAACACCTGGCCATCGGCCATGGTGCCGGCCGCCAACTTGGGCAACTCGCCCGAGCAGATCCCATCGCCTCCCATGAACCTGGCGTCGATACCCAAGCCCTTCATCTGGCGCAACATCGGGCCGGCAACCGCGTCCATACCGCCGAAGAACACGATATCGGGCTTCTTTGCCTTGAATGCCGTCAGGATGGCGCTGAAATCGGTCGCCTTGTCAGTGGTGAATTCGCGCCCGACGATGTTGCCGCCGGAGGCCTTGACGCCCTTTTCAAACTCATCAGCAACGCCCTGCCCGTAGGCCGTACGGTCATCGATGACGGCGATCGACTTGCCCTTCAACTCGGTGACTGCATAGCGACCCAAGGTGCCACCTATGTGGACGTCATCGGCCACGACGCGGAAAGCTGTCTTGTAGCCATTGCGGGTGAACTTGGGATTGGTCGCCGACGGCGAGATCTGCGCAATGCCCGCGTCGCTGTAGATTTTCGAGGCCGGGATCGATGTGCCGGAATTCAAGTGGCCGATGACGCCGTTGACCTTGGCATCGACCAGCTTTTGCGCTGCAGCAGCCCCCTGCTTCGGGTCGCTCGCATCGTCTTCGGCGAGCAATTCGAACTTGACCTTCTTGCCACCGATCATGACTCCTTTGGCGTTCAGGTCTTCGATAGCCAGCCTTGCGCCCATCTCATTGTCCTTGCCCAGATGCGCAGTGCCGCCGCTGGTCGGAGCGACATGGCCGATCTTGATGACAGGATCTTGTTTCTGCCCGCAAGCGCTGAGCAGCAGCACCGCGATAGCCCCAAAGGTCAGATTCAACTTGATATGCATGAATGAGCTCCAGTAAGAAGAATGAATGGATTGGATTTTCGAGCACCCGAACATAACCGAAAACCAGTCAGGCCAGTGGGCAGCAGACGCGAAAAATATCGCCATCTCGCCTTGAACCACTTGTTTGGCAGCCGCTGCGACCCCAATACCGCTCAGTCCCTGGACAGCGGGCTCGACTTTGCCTCGGCGATCAGAACATCGATTCGCAGCAGCAATGCCGCCCGCATTTCTTCAACGGCAAGATTGACCGCTTCGGCTAGCGCCTGACGCAAAGCAAGCTCATCGAATGGCGCAGCCTGCAGCCGGGTGTCGGCCGTCAGGCAATCTGCCGGATCGATCTCTTCGGTCAAGGTCGGCACAAACCTTGCTGCTGGTGATGGGTTCATGCAGCCACCAGATGATGGCTGATTTCATGCCCAAGGGATTTGTACTGGCCGAAGCGGGCTCGCCCGGCCTGAACCTGATCCGGATCCTGCGAGACCACCTCCAGCACCCGGCCGAACTGTTCGAAGCCTTCTGGAATATCGCGTCCGAGATTCAACAACATTTCCCGATGCGGCAGATCAGTCGGCCGCTCGATCAGCAGAACCGGACTGGCCTTGATCGCCACCGCATTCGAATCCGCCTGCAAGCGCAGATGCGGCACGAACCCGGCCGGCTCGAAAGTCCAGAGCGCCGCGTCCAGTCGCTCGAGCAAGGCCGGCGCGCCGCAGACACCGATCTGCGCACCCGAGGCCTGAGCCTTGCGCAGCAAGCGGCAGATATAGGTCAGCCGATCGGCTACGCCGGTGTAAAAGCTGACCTGACTCATGTTTGGGTCAAAGGTCTGAATCGGCTTGCGACAGCACGAAATGCGTCAACAGACCGACCGGACGGCCGGTGCTGCCTTTGGCCGCGCCGCCCTTCCAGGCGGTGCCGGCAATGTCGAGATGTCCCCAGCGGAACTTCGAGGCAAAGCGCTGCAGGAATTTGGCTGCGGTCACCGAGCCACCGTAGCGTGAGCCGATATTGGCCACATCGGCGAAATTGCTCTTCAGCCCTTCCGCATATTCATCGTCGAGCGGCATGCGCCAGCAAGGGTCAAGTGCCTTGTCCCCTGCCGACAGCAGCGAGGCGGCCAAGGCATCGTCACTGGCGTACATGCCGCTGCGCACAGCGCCCAGCGCGACCACGCAGGCGCCAGTCAGCGTAGCCACATCAACCACCACGGCGGGCTTGAAACGCTCGGCATAGGTCAAGGCGTCGCTCAGGACCAACCGACCTTCGGCATCGGTATTGAGGATCTCGATCGTCTGACCCGACATCGAAGTCACCACATCGCCAGGCTTGACGGCGCGGCCGCTGGGCATGTTCTCGCAGGCAGCGATGATCACGACCAGATTCAGTTTGGGTTTGAGTTCGGCCACCGCACGCAAGGTGCCGAGCACGCTGGCTGCGCCGCCCATGTCAAACTTCATCTCGTCCATCTCGGCACCGGGTTTCAGCGAGATGCCGCCTGAGTCAAAGGTAATGCCCTTGCCGACCAGCACAACCGGCGGCTGTTTTTTGGCCGCGCCGTCGTAGCGGGCGACGATGAAGCGCAAGGGCTCGTCGCTGCCCTGCGCCACCGCGAGAAAGCTGCCCATGCCGAGCTTTTCGATGGCGGCCTTGTCGAGCACTTCCACCTTGAGCCCATGGCTGCGGCCCAAAGCACGCGCCTGTTCGCCAAGAAATGTCGGCGTTGCATGGTTGCCCGGCCGGTTCGCGCATTCGCGCGCCAACTCGATGCCGGCACCGATCGCTTCTCCTTGCGCCAGACCGTCCTTGGCAGCTGCTGCGTCAGGCTTGCTGACCAGCAAGGTCAGCTTGACCAGCTTGCCCGGCGCCGGTGCGCTGGGTTTGGTATGCCGGTAGACATAGTCGGCATCCCCGGCCGCCAGCACGAACTGCTCGGCCAGACTGGCTGTCAGACTGCTGTCAAAGCCGATAAAAGCCACCGCCGCATGGGCCGCGCCGCGACCTTTGAGCTGACCCAATCCGTTCAGCAAGGCAGTGCGCGCGGATTTCAGCGTCGACTTGCCGGCTGCAGCCAACACCAGGCGCGGCGCCTTCACGCCAAGCGGCCGCTGCAACATCAAGACCTTGCCGTCCTTGAGCTCGAAATCACCGAGCTTGATCGCATCCTTGATCAAGGCAGCGAGCGCCTTGTCGAGTTTCGGCGGCAGGCTCTCGCCGGCCAGAACCAGAATCATTGCATCTGCAGCAACACCAGCCAGCGCGTCGATCGACGCATTGTGAAGACGGAAGTCCATAATATTGGGAATTAGATAAAGAACCCGGATGTTATTCGATTCCACCGTACGCAGAGAGCTCTCACGCAGCTTCGGCGTCACCCTCGTTGTCATTCTCACCATTGTCTTGACGATGATGTTGATCCGCACGCTCGGCCAGGCGGCGGGCGGAGTCGTGTCGCCGCAGGATGTGCTGCTGCTGATGGGTTATGCCTCGCTCGCCCACCTGCCGACGATGCTGACCCTGTCGCTGTTCATCGCCATCGTCGCCACCTTGGGCCGCATGTACCGCGAGTCGGAGATGACGATCTGGTTTGCCAGCGGCATTGGCCTGAAGCGTTTTCTCAAGCCAGTGCTGCATATGGCTTCACCGGTCTTGCTGATGATCGTCGTGCTGGAATTGCTGGTCTGGCCCTGGGGCAACCAGAAGAGCAGCGAACTGGGCGAGCGCTATGACAAGCGCAGCGACTTGTCGAGGGTGGCGCCAGGCCAGTTCCAGAGCTCGCGCGACGGCTCGCGGGTCTTCTTCATCGACCGCGATCAGGAAGATGGCCGCACTGGCCGCAATGTCTTCATTCTGTCCAGCCTGGGCAACAGCGAATCAGTCACCACTTCGCTGAAAGGCCATATCGAACAGGCAGAACCCGATCGATTTCTGGTGCTTGATCGCGGCCAACGCAACGAAGTCAATAACCAAAGCGGAGAGAAGACTCTGGCCCGTTTCGAGCAATACAAGGTCCAAGCCGACCCGCAGGTACTGCGCTCGGTGGACAAGTTGCCGCCCAAGGCGACCCGGACAATGGAATTGCTTCGAGCACCGCTGCCACGCAATCACGGTGAGTTGACCTGGCGTTTCGGCATGATCCTGGGCAGCATCAATATGGTCCTGCTCGGTCTGGGTCTCGCTGCCACCAACCCACGGCGCGCCAGCAACTGGAATCTGCTCTTCGCCCTGCTGAGTTTCATCGTCTATTTCAACCTGATCAACTTGAGCCAGGCCTGGGTCACCAATTCGCGCATGGCTATCGGTCCGGCCTTGCTGAGCTTGCATGGCTCGGCTTTCCTGCTGGCGATGGCGCTGCTGTGGTTGCGCGATCAAGGCAATCGCCTGTACCTGCCCTTCACCAAAGCAGCCCGCACATGAGGACCGTCCGCCGCCTGCTTTACCGTGACATCACCGGTTCGGTGGTCTTCGTCGCCATGGCCTTCATGTCGCTGTTTTATTTCATCGACTTTGTTGACGAACTCGACCGCATGAGCCGCGCCGGGGCGGGTCCAGCCCAGGCCGCCCTGCTCGCTCTGCTGAAACAACCCGGCCATCTGTATGAGCTGTTTCCGATTTCAGTGCTGATCGGCAGTATTTTTTCCCTGGCAAGGATGGCGCAGTCGAGTGAATTCACGATTCTGCGTACTGGCGGAATGGGACCATGGCGGGCATTGTCGATGCTGGCCAGTCTGGCTCTGGGCTTTGCCTTGCTGACCTTCGTCGTCGGCGACTTTGTCGCACCCTGGTTCGAGCGCCAGGCCGACAGCATCCGCACCCATGTCGCGGGCAAGCTCGCCCTGGGCAGCAGCGGCGCCTGGTTGAAGGACCACCAGTCGACCCCGGAGGGTGAGCGCAGTTTCTCGATCAATGTGCGTCGCGCCAGCGCCACTGGTGCCTTGCAAGGCATCCGGATCTTCGAATTCGATGCCAATGGCGGACTGATCGCGCGGATCGAGGCCAAGAGCGCCCAGGTCGATGCGAACGGCCAGTGGGAGCTCAGCGATGTTCGGCAAACCCGCTGGTTGACGCCGCCAGCCATTGCTGCCGGCAATGACCCAGGCAACCTGCAGTTGCTGAAGGAGGAGACCAGCCCCAAGCTGATCTGGCAGAGTTCCTTGAGTGCCAACGTGATCGCGGCAGCGGTGCTGCCCTCGATGTCGATGTCGACGCTGGAGCTCTACCGTTATACCGAGCATCTATCGAGCCAGGAACAAGCGGCCCAGGCACACAACATCCAGTTCTGGCGCAAGGCCTTTTATCCGTTTGCCTGCTTCGTGATGGTGGCTCTGGCCCTGCCCTTCGCCTATCTGCATGGCCGCTCTGGCGGCATCAGCCTGATGGTCTTCGGCGGCATCATGCTGGGCATCAGCTTCGTGCTGCTGAACAACCTCGCCGGCCATGTCGGCCTGCTGCAGAACTGGACGCCCTGGGCGGTGGCGGCAACGCCGAGCCTGGTCTACCTTGCCATGTCGCTGGCGGCCTTTGGCTGGCTGGTGCGTTTCCGCTGATGACGATGACACCAGAACCGATCGACGGAATGCTGCTTTTCGCCCATGGCGCCCGAGATGCCGCCTGGGCCAGGCCTTTTGAAGCGGTGGCGCGCCGGATTGCGCTGCAGCGCCCCGAACTGCCGCTGGTGCTGGGCTTTCTCGAATTCATGCAGCCAGGGCTGGAGGCAGCGGCCCATCAACTCGCAGCGCGCGGTTGCCAGCGCGTCCATATCGTGCCGATGTTTCTGGGCACAGGCGGCCATGTGCGGCGCGACATACCGCCCTTGATCGAGCGTCTGGTTGAACAATATGGCAGCCGCGTCGAATGGCTGCTCCACCCTGCCCTGGGCGACCAGGAACGGGTCATCGACGCGATGACGGCAGCCAGCTTGTCGTGGCTCGACGCAAGCAGTGACGGAAGCCAGCCATGAACCTGCACCAATTCCGTTTCGTCCAGGAAGCCGCGCGTCGCAATCTCAATTTGACCGAGACCGCCAAGGCCTTGTTCACCTCGCAGCCAGGCGTCTCGAAAGCGATCCTCGAACTCGAAGAAGAGCTCGGCGTCGACATCTTTTCCCGCCATGGCAAACGCCTGCGCAGCATCACCGAGCCAGGCCAGCAGGTGCTGGCGGCGATCGAGACGATCATGCGCGAAGTCGGCAACCTGAAACGCATCGGCGAGGAATATTCAAAGCAGGACACCGGCAACCTGTCGATCGCCACCACCCATACGCAAGCGCGCTATGTGCTGCCCGGGCCGGTGATGCAATTGCGCAAGCAGTTGCCCCTGGTCCGCGTCAGCCTGCACCAGGGCACCCCGGACCAGGTGGTGCGGATGCTGCTCGACGACAGCGCCGATGTCGGCCTGGCGACCGAATCGCTGGCCGATGTGCCCGGTCTGATCAGCCTGCCCTGCTATGAATGGCAGCATGTGATGGTGGTCCCGCCAGCCCATCCGCTGGCCAGGGTCGAGCGGATCAGCCTGGAACAACTGGCGCTGGAGCCGCTGGTGTCTTATCACTCAAGCGTTGCCGGTCGCAGCCGTATCGACCGAGCCTTCGCAGCGCGACAGTTGACCCCGACGATCGCGCTCGACGCGATCGACTCGGATGTGATCAAGACCTATGTGCGCCTCGGCCTGGGTGTCGGCATCGTGGCCGAAATGGCGATGCGTGAAGATGCGCCGGGCAGCGATCTGGTGGCACGACCGCTCGGGCATCTGTTCGGTCAGAATGTCACCCGCATCGCCTTCAAGCGGGGCGCTTATCTGCGCAACTATGTCTACACCTTTGCCGAATTGCTGTCCGATCGTCTGAACCGCCATTTGCTCGAGCGCGCGATGCACGGCCAGGCCGACGACTTCAGCCTTTGAATTCAACCGGAACCATTACCTTGAACCACACACCTGTCCTGCAAAGCCGCATGCCCAAGGTCGGCACGACGATTTTCACCACCATGTCTGCCCTGGCCCAAGCCCATGGCGCGGTCAATCTGGGCCAGGGATTTCCAGATTTCCAATGCGACCCGGCGCTGCCCGAAGCGGTCAATACGGCGATGCGCAGCGGCCATAACCAATATCCGATGATGAGCGGCGCGCCGGTGTTGCGCGAGGCCGTGGCCGAAAAAATCCGCGTTCAATATGGCCTCAGCTACGACGCCAGCAGCGAAATCACCATCACTGCCGGCGCCACACAGGCGATCTTCACTGCCCTGCTGGCGATCATTCACCCCGGCGATGAAGTGATCGTGCTCGAGCCCTGCTACGACAGCTATGTGCCCAACATCGAACTCGCCGGCGGCGTGGTCGTGCGCGTGCCTTTGACGCCCGACAGCTTCAGGCCAGATTTCGCCCTGATTGCCGCAGCGATCACCCCGCGCACCCGGGCCTTGATCATCAACTCGCCGCACAACCCGACCGCCACCGTCTGGACCTTGGCCGAAATGCAGCAACTGGCCGATCTGCTGCGCGGCACCGAGTTGCTGCTGATCAGCGACGAGGTCTACGAACATATGGTTTTCGACGGCGCCGCCCATCAAAGCGTCGCGCGCTTCCCGGAACTGGCTGCGCGCAGCTTCATCGTTTCGAGCTTCGGCAAGACCTACCATGTGACCGGCTGGAAGATCGGCTATGTGGCCGCGCCGGCGTCCCTGACGCATGAATTCCGCAAGGTGCACCAGTTCAACGTCTTCACCGTCAACACGCCGATGCAGCATGGCCTGGCCTCCTTCATGGCCGACCCCAAGCCCTATCTTGAATTGCCGGCCTTCTACCAGCGCAGCCGCGACCTGTTTCGCGCCGGACTGGCCAATAGCAAATTCGACTTGCTGCCCTGCGAAGGCACTTATTTCCAATGCGTTGACTATGGCCGGATCAGCGAACTCGGCGACCAGGAGTTCTGCACCTGGCTGACGCGCGAGGTTGGCGTCGCAGCGATTCCGGTCTCGGCCTTCTATGACGCCGGCTGCTCGAGAAGCGTCGTGCGCTTTTGCTTCGCCAAGCGCGACGAGACCCTGCTCAAAGCGCTCGCGCTGCTGCAGCAGCTCTGAGGCCGACCGCAGGAACGCGCTGGCTGGGCGCAATGCTGCGCAAGAGTGCCTGCTCCAAGCGCTGGCGCTGCTGCAGCAACTCTCAGGCCGACTGCAGGAACACGCTGGCTGGGCGCAATGCTGCGCAAGAGTGCCT
>CAMDHE010000092.1 GCA_945898095.1 Roseateles toxinivorans
TCAATCATCTGATCCAAACGGCTGCGGAAAAAATCGGCGGTATCGGTCATCACTTGGCTCCTCAAAAACTCCCAGAAAACTACTGCCTTCCGGATAGAAACTGAGGTTTATTTTATCTAAAAAATGCTAAAAAGTCCAATTAAATCAATGGGTTAACTATTTTTAAGGGACGACTCAGTAAACTCGAGGTTCAGCGCGGCCGCTGCGCGCCTGCAAGCCAAGTTGCACTGAAGCCCTCGACGCTGCGCAAGATCAGCGCCAGCGCCTGATCAAAGCCCTGCGCCGGGCCGAAATAGGGGTCGGGCAGGTCCTGACCCTCGAACCCGGGCACGAAGTCGAGCAGCAAGCGCAATTTCAGCTGCGAATCGGCTGGGCAGACCGCAAGCAGGTCCTGCAGATGCTGCGCCTCCATCACCAGGATCAGATCGAAGGCCTCGAAATCGGCCTCCTCAACCCGGCGCGAACGCCATTTCTTCTCCAGCTTGCAGCCATGCCGATGCAGCGCCGCCGCGGCCCTGGCATCAATCGGCAGGCCGCCCGGACCGGCGCGAATTCCGGCCGATTGCACGCGCAGTTCAGTGCCGAAGCGCGCCCTGAACAGGGCTTCAGCCATTGGCGAGCGGCATTGGTTGGCGGTGCAAACGAACAGGATCGAAGGCATCGCGAGCAGATTCAGCGCGCCAGCTCAGCACGCATTGCGTCGATCACTGCCTTGTAATCGGGCTGGCCGAAGATCGCCGAACCGGCGACAAAGGTGTCGGCGCCGGCATCGGCAATCGAGCGGATGTTGTCGACCTTGACTCCGCCGTCGATTTCGAGCCGGATGTCGCGGCCGCTGGCCTCGATGATGCGGCGCGCCTTTTCCAGCTTGCGCAAGGCGCTGGGCAAAAAGCTCTGGCCGCCAAAGCCCGGGTTGACGCTCATGATCAGCACCAGATCGACCTTGTCGATCACCCATTCGAGCACATCGAGCGAGGTCGCCGGGTTGAACACCAGGCCGGCCTGTTTGCCTTCGGCCTTGATCAACTGCAGCGTTCGGTCGACATGCATCGAGGCGTCGGGATGAAAGCTGACCAGGTCGGCGCCGGCCTTGGCAAAAGCCACTGCCAGGCTGTCGACTGGCTGCACCATCAGATGCACGTCGATCGCGCAGGGCGTGCCGTCAGGCTTGACCGAATGGCGGCGCAAAGCCTCGCAGACCATCGGGCCGAAACTCAAATTCGGCACGTAATGGTTGTCCATCACGTCGAAGTGGATCCAGTCGGCTCCGGCTGCCAGGACATTGCGGACCTCCTCGCCAAGACGGGCAAAGTCGGCTGAGAGGATGCTTGGAGCAATGCGGTAGGTAGCGGTCATGGTCGGCGCAAGCTAAAGGGGTCAATTCTAGACAACCGACAATGCAGCCATGCAACGCTACCACTGCCATGCCGGCCGAGACATCTTCATCACCTCGGGATCTGCCAAGGATTTGGCACCCGGCGCGTTTGGCGTCTGTGCAATCGGCGGCGGCGCCGAGGGCTGGGGCGTCGTCCATGTCGGCCCCGAAGGCGATGTCGCCGACCTCGGTGGCGAGTATTACTTCGCCACCCATGAAGAAGCGCTGGCCTTCACCAAGGAACTGATCGAGTTGATGCAGGGCTGACGGCCTGCGCAGGCCGCCCTGATTTATTGCGGCGCCGCCAATGCCCGGGCAATGCGCTGGCGTGGCACGGTCGTCTTGGGCACCTTGAAATCGAACCAGCTGCGCACATCCTCTTCCAGGCCGATGCCATGCATGAAGTTGTAGATGGCTTTTTTCAGGCCGATGCCGAGCCGGTCATGGTCAACGCCGGTCGGGTCGATGAAGCCGACATCGTTCTGCGCGAATGACACCGGCGGCAGCGGCAGCAAGGTGACGCCATAGTCTTCAGGATTCTTGCCGACCGGGGAATGGACGGTGCAGGCAAAGCGATGGAAAAACCCGCTCTGGATACAACCTTGCTCGAACAACTGGCGCACATATTCGAGCGCATCGACGGTGTCCTGCACCGTCTGGGTCGGAAAGCCATACATCAAATAAGCATGAACGAGGATGCCGGCATCGGTGAATGCCCGGGTGACCCGGGCAACCTGCTCGACCGAAACGCCCTTCTTCATCAGCTTCAACAAGCGGTCCGAAGCGACCTCGAGCCCACCCGAAATCGCGATGCAACCGCTGTCGGCGAGTTGCTGACAGAGCTCAGGACTGAATGATTTCTCGAAGCGGATATTGCCCCACCAGGAAATCTCGACCTGCCGCGCCTGCAACTCGGCCGCCAAGGCTTTCAAGGCCTTCGGAGGCGCGGCTTCGTCGACAAAGTGGAAGCCGGTCTGGCCGGTCTCGGCGACGATGGTCTCGATGCGGTCGACCAACTCGGTTGCGGTCGTGCCCTCGTAACGCGAAATGTAGTCGAGCGACACATCGCAGAAGCTGCACTTCTTCCAATAGCAGCCCTGCGCCACGGTCAGCTTGTTCCAGCGCCCATCGGACCAGAGCCGGTTCATCGGGTTGAGCATGTCGAGCAGCGACAGATACCGATCCAGCGGCAGGCCATCCCAGGTCGGCGTGCCGACTTCTGAAAACGGCACATCGGGCTCGACGAAGTTGATGTATTTGACTGAACCCGCTTCGCGCACAAAGGTTCGCACCAGACGCTGGCGCCCGCGCTTGCCATGCAGATGTTCCAGCAAGGCCAGCAGCGGGCGCTCGCCGGCGTCGAGTGTCAGATAGTCGAAATAGTCGAACAGACGCGGCTCGGTCAGCTCGCGCAACTCGGTATTGACGAAGCCGCCGCCCAGCGCCAGCGTGATCTGCGGATGATTGGCCTTGATCGTCTGCGCGATCCGGAAGGCTGCGTAGACAGCACCCGGAAAAGGCACCGAAATCAGCACCAGTTGCGGTTGATGGCGAGCGATCGCTGCCAGCGTCAGTTCCTGCAGCGTCGCATCGACCAGATTCAGCGGCGCAGCCAGCGCTGCGGCCAGCGGCTCGAAAGTCGGCTGGCTGGTCGCCAGTGACTCGGCATAGCGGACGAACTCGAAGCGCGGGTCGACCGCATCGCGCAGCACATCGGCCAGATCATTCAGATAAAGCGTGGCCAGATGGCGCGCCCGGTCCTGCAGGCCCAAGGCACCGAAAGCCCAGGCCAGCGGGTCGCCGCCATCCTCGTCGATATAGACATCGAGCGAAGCAAAGCGCGGCCCCTCGGGCAGGAACTGGCGGCCGCAAATGCGCTGCGCCAAGGTCGAATCACGGCCCTGCAAAAAGGCGATCAGCGGCGTGATCGTCGCCAGATAGCGCGAGGTCTGCGCGGCGAAAGACTGCACCGGTGGCGTGAGGCTGCTTTGATCCAGCGCCAGCACCTGCTGCTGCAAGGCCAGCAGACCCTCGCGCGAGAACAGTTTGAGCATCAGCGCCAGAGCCAGATCCTCCTGTACGGCATCGACTCCGCGCGAACGCAGGAAGCCGGTCAGGTAAGCGGTCGACGGATAAGGCGTGTTCAGCTGCGTCATCGGCGGGATGACCGAGAGCACTCGGAACGCTGGAGTCTGGTTCGGCATGGCGCGATTTTGCCAGCCGCACAAGCTTCAGCCGCTCTGGCTCAAGATGCATTGCTGCAGGATGCTGCCCGGACAGGGCCCGAGCCAGCGCAAATGGCTGGCTCCAGCCGGCGCCAGCGGGGCATGCAGCGTCTGCGCCTGGGCCTGCGCCGGCTTGAAGTCGGCAAGCTGGATCCAAGCGCCGGTGGCCGCCTCGCGATATTCGAGCGCATAGCTGCTGCCCGGCCGCAGCATGCGCGTGCTGATCAGGTATTCGCCGTTGGCGACCCTGAAATCCGGCTTGTCGGTAAATGGCCGGGCCAGCGGCTCGCCGACAAACAGGCCCTGGCCGGGCCATTCGACCGCTTTCCAATAAGCCTCGATCAAGGTCTCGCCGCGGTAATAGTGATCGATCAGCACCGAAGCGCGCGAAAACTTCTGGGTGAAGTTGCAGGGCTCGGCAACCGTGCCGAAGCTTGCCGTCGCGCCGGCCGCCAGCCAGCTGGTGATCGGCATCTGGCCACTCGCCGAGGGCAGCAGGCCGCCATAGGAGGTCAGATGGTCGGCCGCGGCACCCGGGCGATAGCTGTTGCTGGCAATTTCAGGCACCTTGGCAAGGCCGGTGAAATAGAACAGCACCCCCGACTTGCCGCTGAGGCTGTCGCTGGCGCCTGTGGCCGGGTTGTCGAGGTAATTGAGCAGCAAGCGGCCGGCCCACAGTGATGGCAACTGCAAATAATCGGTGTAGCGCACGCTGCGCGCGCTGTCTCTGGTGCGCAGCAGAAAGCCCTCCCCGACGGGAAAGCTGGCATCGGCACTGACGCCGCGGTCGATCAGCGCGCGCGCCTCGGCCAAGGTGGCCGTACCCAGCAGCATTGAGGGGCGGATCCTGAAATCGACCCAGGGCTGACCCGATTCCGAATCGAAATAGGGCGAGGCCGCTGTTGCCACACAGCCAGAACCGCAGTATTTGGCATCAAACCCGAAAGCCATCGCGCTGGTAATGCTCATCGTGCAACTGCCGACCACCCGCGATGGTGCAGCCCAGGTCAGCAGCGTCGCCTGCACCGCGGCGGGCAGCTTGGCATCGACCTCGGCTTTCAGCAAGGCAAAGTCGGCCGCCGAGATCTGATCGGCGCCGGTCGCCAGCTTGACATGGATGATGTTGGCCGCTGGAATGCCCCGTGCCACCTGGTAATAAGCGCTGATGGCTTCGGACTGCGGATCGCCATCAGCGACGATCACCGCGAGTCCGGCAGCGTCGATTCCGCTGCGCGGCAGGTTCAGCATCAAGGGCGCCACCGGGACTGTCTGGCTTCTGTCGCCGCCACCTCCACCGCAGGCGGCGAGCAACAAGATCGGCAAGCCGTGACGCCAAAACCGGACATTCGGATTGAAATGCTGCATGTTGTTGGCCTTCCTCAGCCGGCGGTCAGCTGTCAAAGCAAGGCCGGCCAAGAGTCATCTGTTTCTAAAACACAACAGTTTCATCGATAGGCCAGGCCTGTCAACACCCAGAACAGTGCAGCTATTTTTTACATAATCCTTATAAATAAGGATTTTAAACATAAGTGAGTGCAAGCAAACATCATCAATATGGTGCAATGCAGCGTAAAAACCCCAAGTGCGTGCGTGTCACAAAATATTTACATTCACTCTCACTCGTTGCAGAGCTTGCCCAAGGCTTGCTTTGCAAGGGCGGGCCGGGGAGACAAGAACAGCAAGGCAAGACAAACGAATAAAGTGACCAGTCACAATTCGGGCACCTGAGTCAAATCAGGTGCCCGTTTTATTTCCGGGCTCCGATCAGCCCGCAACTGCCCGAATCACCCCCGATGATTGAACTCTTCAGCGTTGCCCTGGCCTCACTGCTGGCCGGTTTTGTCGATGCGGTGGTTGGCGGCGGCGGCCTGGTGTTGGTGCCGGCGCTGTTCAGCGCCTTCCCTCAGGCCGCTCCGGCCACCCTGTTCGGCACCGGCAAGGCCGCTTCGGTCTGGGGCACGGCCTGGGCCACGGTCCAATATTCAAAGCGCGTCAGCCTGAACTGGCCGAGGCTGTTGCCGGCCGCAGCAGTGGCGCTGGTGGGTAGCTTCGCCGGCGCCTGGACCGTCACCCAAGTCAGCGCCGATGGCTTGCGTCGCGCCCTGCCCTTCATCCTGGTGGTGTTGCTGATCTACACGCTGGCACGCAAGGAGATGGGCCGCAGCCATCAACCACGCTTCAGCGGTGGGGCCGAGACGCTGGTCGCCGCATCAATCGGCCTGGTGATCGGTTTTTATGACGGATTCTTCGGACCCGGCACCGGCAGTTTTCTGGTCTTCTTGTTCGTGCGGGTGATGGGCTATGACTTCCTGCATGCCTCTGCCTCGGCCAAGCTGATCAATGTGGCCAGCAACGCGGCGGCGTTCTTCCTGTTTGCAGCCAAAGGCCATGTCTGGTGGCAGATCGCTGCGCTGATGGCCGTAGCGAATGTGCTGGGCAGCCTGATCGGCACGCGCGTCGCCTTGGCACGCGGTACCGGTTTCGTTCGCGGCATGTTCGTGCTGGTCGTCAGCGCCTTGATTCTGAAAACCGGCTGGGATGCTTTCGGGCATTGATCAGCCCGCCCGCTTCGGGCCTGGGCATGCTGGAGTCATCGGATAATCTTGCTCCATGACCAAGAACAGTCGCCTCGCCGCCCTGCAAAAGCTGACCAAGATGCTGCCACAAGACAAGAAGCTCGAATTGCTACGCCAGTTGATGGCAAAAGCCGGGCAGCCGCCGGTCGCGGCAGCGCCCAAGGCTGTTGCCCCGGCCGATGCCGAAGATCAGCAAGCCGTGCTCGACGCGCTGCTGCTGGTTGGCGGAACGCGCGGCGCTGCCGGCCTGGGCCTTTGGTTGCAGGCGATCGGGGTCAGGCGCCATGCTGACGATCAACCGTTCCAGACCGCCGATGTGACGCGCTGCCTGCAAAACCTGCAGCGCCGGGGTCTGATCGCAGAACGCCCGGGGCGGGGCTACTGGGCCGACCTGAGTGAGCATATCGAGCGGCTGCAAGCCTTGCTGATGAAACCAAAGGCCAAGGTCTATTGGCACCGGCTCGCCTGGGTTTTTGCCGGCGGCTATGGCGAGCTGGATCGGCGTATCGGCTGGATGAGCTTCCACAGCAGCGACGAGATGGTTTCGATGCTGCGCTTGTTCACTTATTCGGGTGTCAGCTGGGACGAATACCGGCAGCAGCTGCAAAGCACGCTGGCCGAAATTGCCGACCCCGAGTATCTGCTCGCGGTCATCACCGACCCCTGGATGCCCAAGGCTGCGGCCTCGCTAGACGTGACCTTGAGCAGCGCCCTGGTCAGCCAGGTCATCGACCGCCTGCCGACCAGCGATGCGCGGGTTTTGCAATTGCAGCAATGGCTGCGTCAGCGCTTCGAACAGGACCCGAACCTGCTCTCGCCCGGCTTGCGTTACCGCATGGCTGAAGTGCAAATGCTGGCGCTGGACTTCGCCGGCATGCAGCAGATGATGGCGGCCATAGCCGGCCCGATCACCGAGGTCTTCGACGCCGGTTCAAGCGCTGCCCAAGGCGACTGGTCGGGGGCAGCCGAGCATTTCGAGACCAGCATCAAGGCCATCAGGCAGGCCTCCGGGGTGCGCCGCGGTGCCCTCAGCTTCGCCTTGGCAAGAATCTATGTGATCAGCCTACTGGCGCAATCCGATCCCAAGGCCTGGAGTCGGGCGCACAAATACTGCGTTTCCGAATCGGGTTCACGCAGCCCTTCGGCCTATGAAGGATGGGGGCGCTGGGCGCATCTGATCGGTGTGCGCCTCGGCGAAGCCAGCCTCGAAGAAGCAACGCTGCGCTATTCACCGGGGATGGAAACCTACCTTCCCAACCTCGGCCATGCCAGCGACGGATTGCTGCTGGCCGCCTGGCTGGGCCGACCGGCACCAGGCTGGACGGCCAAGGCCGTCGCCACTTTGCTGCAGGGTTTGCAACAGACCGGACAGCTATGGCTGGCATCCTGGGTGGCTGCGGCAGCGCAGCGGCTCGAACTCAGCCCGCTGCCGGTCGATCTGGCCGGCCGTCAGGCGCCGGCGAATTTTCTTGGCGCACCGCGCGAGCCATGGCGCGATGCGCTGGCAGCGATCAGCGCGCTGGCCGATGAAAAAGCCACCAAGCCCGCCGCCAGCTCGACCGAACTGGCCTGGCAGCTTGAGCTTGACGCCCAGGGCCGGGTCCAGCAAGTCCAGCCCCTGGAACGCAGCTTCTCGGCCAAAGGCCTGCTCAAGCTGAAACCAATGACGCTGCTGAAGCTGAAGAAGGGCGGCAGCGGCAGCAATCGCGACAACGCCGTGCTGCGCCATATCGAGCGCACGCCCTTCGGCGGTGTCAACAGCTTGCAGATCGACGTCACACAGGCTGCAATAGCGCTGATCGGGCATCCGGCGGTGATGTTCGAGGATGCGCCGGGGCAATGGGTCGAGCTGGTCGAAGGCCAGCCCGAGCTCGAAGTATTGCGGCGCAAAAACAAGGACAGCGGGGCCGAACAGTTCGAGTTCAGCATCCACCCGCAACTGGTCAACCTCGAGCCGCCGCGACTGCATGGCTGGAACGGCAGCAACCATGAAACTGAATGGGCCAAGCGCGAAGGTTTGCGCGTGCTGCGTGAAGGGCCGCAGCGCGCAAGGTTGATCCGCATCAGCCCGGCGCAGCGCCGGGTGGCCGAACTGGTGGCGCAAGGCTGGGCGGTGCCGGCCAGCGCGAATGCCGAGCTCGGCGCTGCGCTGCAGGTGCTGAGCGGGATGTTCCAACTGCACAGCGACGCTGAAGCGGGTCAGATGGTGGCCGGCGAAAAGCGCTTGCGCGCACGCCTGATCCCGCTGGGCGACGGCCTTCAACTGCAATTGGTGGCACAGCCATTCGGCGCCTTCGGCCCGGCTTTGACGCCCGGCCTGGGCCGGCCGCGACTGATGTGCATGCATGAAGGCGTCAGCCTGGCGACCGAACGCGATCTGACGGCCGAAGCGCAAGCGCGCAACGAGGTGCTCGAGGCCTTGCCTTTTCTCGACCCCGAACTGGCTCCCGAAGCGCCCTGGCTGCTGGCCGACGCTGAAGAGGCCTTGCGCGCGGTCGAGTTGCTACCGGGCCTGCCCGGCATCGCCGCGCTCGACTGGCCCAAGGGCAAGCCGCTGCGCGTGACGCCGTTGGCCAGCACCGGACTGAACGTCAAGGTCAGTAGCGGCCAGGACTGGCTGGCCGTGACCGGCGAAGCGCAGCTGGACGAGCAGCGCGTCCTCAGCCTGCAGGAGCTGATGGCCTTGACACGCGCCTCGCGCAGCCGCTTTGTGCGCCTCGGCGAGGGCGAGTACCTGGCCTTGAGCGAGCAGCTACGCCAGCAATTGCGCGACCTCGACGCACTGGGCCAGAGCAAAAAAGACCAGCTGCAATTGCCTCAAGCGACTGCTTCCTGGCTTGAAGAAACCTTGACCGACATGGAAGTGGCCGGCGACCGCCAATGGCGCCAACGCATGGACGCGCTGGCCGACGCCGCCGCCTTGCAGCCGCAATTGCCGGCCGGCTTGCGCGCCGAGTTGCGCGCCTATCAGCTTGAAGGTTTTGTCTGGATGACGCGGTTGGCCCATGCCGGGCTTGGCGCCTGCCTGGCCGATGACATGGGGCTGGGCAAGACCGTGCAGACGCTGGCGGTGCTGGTGCAGCGGGCTGAACTGGGCCCGGCGCTGGTGCTGGCGCCGACCTCGGTCTGTGGCAACTGGCTGGCCGAAACCGCCCAGTTCGCGCCGGGTCTGCGCTGCAATATCTATGGCGAAGACAGCGACCGCGCCGGCATGATCGAGCAAGCCGGCCCCGGCGATGTGCTGCTGGTCTCCTATGCATTGGCGCAAATCGACGCCGAGCTGTTTGCCGACAAGCAATGGGCCACGCTGGTGATGGACGAAGCGCAAGCGCTGAAAAATGCAGCCACCAAACGCGCCCGCTCGGTGGCCGAATTCAAGGCTGATTTCCGCCTGGCCTTGTCGGGCACGCCGGTGGAAAACCGGCTCTCCGATCTCTGGTCGATCATGAACCTGATCAACCCGGGGCTGCTCGGCAGCGCGACCAAATTCGCCGAAAACTTCGGCAACCCGATCGAGCGTCAGCAGGACCAGGTCGCACGCCTGCGCCTGCGCCGGCTGGTCTCGCCCTTCCTGTTGCGCCGGACCAAATCGCAGGTGCTGCAGGACTTGCCGCCGCGCACCGAAATCGTCCATCTGGTGCAACCGAGCAGTGAAGAAAAGAGCTTCCTCGAGGCGCTGCGCCGCGATGCACAACAGGCGGTGGCCAAGGCCGCACAAGCCGGCGGCGCGCCGATGCAGGTGCTGGCCGAGCTGATGCGCTTGCGCCGCGCCGCCTGTGACCCGCGCCTGGTCGCGCCCGAGCTGGGCCTGGTTGGCTCAAAGATGGGCGAATTCGAACGTATCGTGCGCGAACTGGTCGACGGCTCGCACAAGGCGCTGGTCTTCAGCCAGTTCACCGACTTCTTGAAGCTGCTGGCCGAACGGCTTGAGCTGATGGGCGTGCCCTACCAATACCTCGACGGCAGCACGCCGGCGGCCGAACGCACCAAGCGCGTTGCCGCCTTCCAGCGCGGCGAGGGCGAGGTCTTCCTGATCAGCCTGAAAGCCGGCGGCTTCGGCCTGAACCTGACGATGGCCGACTATGTCTTGATCGTCGATCCCTGGTGGAACCCGGCCGCCGAAGACCAGGCCACCGGCCGCGCCCACCGCATGGGACAGAAGCGCCCGGTGACCGTCTACCGCTTGGTCACCGCAGGCTCGGTCGAAGAGCGCATCATCGACCTGCACCGCGACAAGCGCGGCCTGGCCGATGGC
Source organism: Roseateles toxinivorans (assembly GCA_945898095.1). Taxonomy (GTDB): domain Bacteria; phylum Pseudomonadota; class Gammaproteobacteria; order Burkholderiales; family Burkholderiaceae_C; genus Paucibacter_A; species Paucibacter_A toxinivorans_A. The sequence continues at coordinate 10,432 of CAMDHE010000092.1, forward strand.
ATTCTGGAAGGCCAGGAAGAAGCCACCGTGTTCGACGCCAAGGCGATGGCGGAGTTGCTGCGGGGCTGAAAACAACTCGTTTCGGAAATTCTGGAGCGCTGAACCTCACCCAACCCAGGACCAAGGGTTCAAGGTGGCAACACCGCTCGGATCAAAGTCGGCCAGATTGCGCGTCACCACCGTCATGCCATGTACCAGCGCAGTTGCGGCGATCAATCCATCGCGAACCGGGCGCGGATCGGGCACATGCAGCCTGGCGGCCCGCAAGGCCACGGCGCTATCGACGTCAAGAATTCGTCCGGCAAATGCCGGCAAGACATGTCCGTTCAACCAGGAGCGCAACAAAGCCCCTTGAGCCGGGTCGCGACGTTCGAGCAGCAAGATGCCGATTTCCAGTTCCTGGATGCTGATCACCGACAGATAAAGGTCGCCGGCATCGACGCTATCGGCCCAAGCCACGACATGTGGATCAGCTTTCCCGAGGCGGATTTTTCGCAACTCGGAGACGACGTTGGTGTCGAGAAGAAACCTCAAGACAGGTCAGCCGCTTGCGCGAGGTCGCGCTGCTGCGGAATTTCCAGTTCGATGTCCGCAGCGCCAGGCATTGCCAACAAATCGGCAATCCTTGTCTGCTCACCGCAGATCTTCTTGTACGCGTCAAATGTCAGCAGCACATGCGCTGGCCGGCCGCGATCGGTGATGAACACCGGGCCGGCCATGGCCGCCTTCTTGGCCATGCTGGTGTCCTGATTGAACTGACGGCTTGAGACAGTTGTGATCGCCATCCTGGCACCTCGAATCGAAATTCCTGCAATGTAGAAACGTTACCACAACTCCCGTTCGTTGTTGCCGGATTGCTCAGGCCTTCAATCGGTAGCCGGTTTTCAGCATCCAGCTGACCACGCCCAGCGACAGGGCCAGAAAGTCCAGCGTCATGCCCAGGCGTCGATTTGCTTCATCGCACTGATTTTGCACCGTGTCATGGGCATGCGACTGCGCGCCGCCAACACCGGGATCACACCTGAGCGCACGCTGCAAGGATTGAAGAAATTCAACACCATCGCGTCTCTATAAACGGCAGAGCGCCACTATCGAGCGTGTCATCGATGACGGCTGATGGCCTAGGCCAACCGGTCGTGACTCAAATGGGCGCTGGTGTCGTCGTTCAGTTGGATGCGGCTAGGGCCATCGCGTTGCGCATACTGCCCTGTTGTTCAAGCCCGAGCAGGCAGTCTCGCAGTGCACGCGCGCGAGCCTCGCCGAGCGCACCCCGCGCGTTGCTATCGAACTTCGCCTCTTGGTCGAGCTTTGTCATCGGCCATTGCGGTGAACCGGGCGTTATCTCGATGCGGCGGGTGAATCGACCGAGGCGCGTACCCAGCGTGACGTCCGTGAAGCCGACTATGCCGGAATAGACACCGGGAGCTTCGATGCGGTAGCGCCTGACTTTTTTCATAAGCGCACGGACAGCCGGGCGGTTGACCTGTTCGTCGGTGAATGAGGCGACGTTTAGATCGCCGTCCAGCAGCAGCGCGGCCATCGCGTACTCAATGCTGAACTTGCCCTCCAGCCCCGACTTCGGGTCCTCGCTGATAAGCGCGTTGTCAGAACCCGGCAGAAAGCCGACCTCGACCGACTCCACGTCGTCGGCAGTCAGGCAATGCTCGGCCACCAGTTGCATGACGCCGCCGATCGCACGATGGCTGCAGTAGCAGCAGGGCCAGCGCTTGACATAGATGCCGGGATCCTGCCCGTACCAGGTGCGTCCTAGGCGCTGCAGCATGTCGGCCAGGGGCTTGCCGTCCTCACCGCCATAGGTGCGAAAGAAGTTCTCCTTGCCTTCGAAGATGTTGGCGCTGGCCGTGAAGCCCAGTTTTGCTAGTTCCGCTGACTCGACCCCGGTGCGGGCAGCATGGCCGGCGTGGAAGGGTTTGGTCATGGTACCGAAGTTGCCGACGAGCCCGCTAACCTGTGACGCCGCCAAGCCCCATGCAATTGCCAGTTGCTCGGCCGACAGGCCATACAGACGCGCCGCCACGGCCGTTGCACCCATGGCGCCCACTGTGGCTGTGGTGTGCCAGCCGCGCAGGTAATGTCCGTTCCCGACTGCTTGGCCAAGCGTGCCAAGAACCTCGAGGCCCAGCGCCAAGGCTGCCAACACCTCGCGACCGCTCGCATCAACAGACTCACCAACGGCCAGTGCGGTTGGGACCAGTGTGGCGCTGGGATGTCCGCGAAGTGCAGGCAAGCTGTCGTCAAAGTCCAGCGCGTGGCTGGCGATCCCATTGGCAAAGGCGGCATCTGCCGCGCGGGCTCGCTGCATGCGGCCCCATAGCGTTACACCATCGACGCCGGCAGTCTTGCTAACCCAGTCGGCCGAGATGCGCGCCGCCGGTTCGTCCAGACCTGCCAGTGCACACCCGACTGTGTCGACGACCGTCAGCCGCGCGACCGCCAGCGTAGCGTCCGGGATGGCAGCAGTAGGGGTGGCCGTGACGAAATCTGCCAGGAATTGAATGGGTGTCATGGCAATGCTCCTAATCTTGCGGGTTCAGTAGGTTCGGCGGCCGAGGATCTTGCGTGCGATGAGGTTGCGTTGGATCTGGGTTGTGCCACCAGCGATGGCGAAGGCGCGCGCGTCGCGGTACAAACGTTCCAGTGGGTACTCGCAGGAGTAGCCATTGGCGCCAAAGATTTGCATTGCATCCGAGATCACTTGCAATGAGGCCTCGTTTGCAAAGGTCTTGGCAATGGCCGCCTCGCCATCTGATGGCATACCGCCGGTCGCATTGGATGCAGCACGGTAGATCAGGAGTCGTGCGGCATCGAGCTTCACCTTCATGTCGGCAAGCATCCAGCGCAAGCCCTGGAAATCAGACAGGTGTTTGCCGAATGCCTCACGCTGCAGCATGTACGCGGTGGCTTCGTCGAAGGCACGCTGCGCGGCCCCGATGCCCATTGCCGCGTTGCAGCAGCGCGAGAAGCTCATCGACATGATCGACGAGCTGAAGTCGCCCTCCAACATCCGGTTCTCAACCGGCACTCGGCAGTCGTTGAATATTAGTTCAGTCGACGGGCTGCCGCGTTGGCCCATGAGACGCTCGACCTTGCCAATCTCGAAGCCCTGAGTGCCGCTCTCGATCAACAGCAGGCCCTTGTCGGCCCCCTTGTCCGTACCGAAGCGCACGTTCACAAGAAAGAGCTTGGAGACCGAGCCACGCGAAATCCAGCACTTGGTGCCATTGACAACGTAGTGGTCACCGTCGAGCACGGCCGTTGAACGGATGCGGGTCGCGTCGGAGCCTGCGCCCGGCTCGCTCATTGCGTGGCAGGGAATGATGCTGCCGTTGGCTATGGCTGGCAGGTACTTGCGCTTCTGGTCGGGTGTGCCGAGTTGCTGGATGCGGTTACCGTGCGCGTTGTTGGCGAAAACGTAAAGCGTACTGCTCACGCACCCCCAGGCCAATTCCTCGAGGATCAGCACCAAGTTCATCAGGTTACTACCGACGCCGCCGTACTCCTCGTCGATGACGGTGCCCATGTATCCCATCTTGGCCAGCAATTCGATGTTCTCCCAAGGTACCTCTGCATTGAGGTCCCACCGGGCGGCCTTGTCACGTAGAACTTCACGCGAGATGCGCCGCGCTTCCGACTGGATCAGCTGCTGTTCTTGGCTGAGATTGAAGTCCATGTCACCTCCGGTTGATGGGAAGCGAGTTTAAGCATGGCCGATCAGTATTCAATTGAAAGTCCATAATGTGAGTGATTATGGTGTTGCTGAACAAGTGCCAAAATTTCGATTCAGCCGCGCGCAAGTCATGGCTTTAGAAGGGATGATATTTAGAAAATTAGACATAATCAGCATAGACGTGAAGTGAATTGCACGCGTGACAACCTGATTACCCAGACGAAAAGTTACGTGACCAGGTCACGCGGTCTATTTCAATCCATAGTTCATAGAATGGACAAGTAGGACTTGGAGAAGTCCCGCAACCCAACACGGAGTCCTGCTCATGGCGACCAAACCAGCAAATGCCAATCCGAGTACCGGCGCTCAGTCCATCAAGCGCGCGGCGTCCCTGCTGAAGTTGGTGGCCGCTGGCAACGAAAACGGATCGCGCCTGATCGACCTGCACACGGCCGCAGGGCTGGAGCGGCCAACCGCGCACCGCCTGTTACGCGGTTTGATGGATGCAACACTAGTCCGGCAGGATTCGGCAACACGCCGCTACTTCCTAGGACGTGGAGTGCACGAGTTGGGTGGCGCCATGGGGCCTCGATCGGTGCTGCTCGACATTTGTCACCCCTATCTTGTTTCCATCGCTGACCGGACTGATGACACGGTCTTCCTGACTCTGCGATCCGGCCTTGACGGCGTGTGTATCGACCGTGTCGAAGGCTCGTTTCCGGTCAAGGTGTTCGTGATGGAAGTGGGCAAACGTCGGCCACTCAACATCGGGGCTGGGTCGATTGCGATCCTCAGTGCGCTCGGCGTTGACGAGGTGGAGAACATCTTGCGCGCTAACAGCCGCCACGTCGCGAGGAAGTACCCGCGTTACGATAGTACGACCATACGAGCGCGCATCGATGTCGCACGCCGCTCTGGCTACGTCCTCAACGATATCATCGAGGTCCCGGGTGTCCGGGCAGTCGGCGTTCCAATCTGCAATTCGGCCGGCCAACCGATCGGAGCGATCAGTGTGTCGGCATTAGCCAACCGGCTTGACGATAGCCGAATTCTCGAAGTCGCGACGCTGCTGAAAGACGTGGCCGGCATCATCACGGCGTCGCGTGGCATTTAGGGATGCTCTGCGCGTTGGCTCCGGACAACCACAGTGATACCTGCTTGTTGACCGCTTCTGCAGCTTCAAACGCCACCCAGTGGCCCGCGCCGGACATGGTGCCGCCGCTGACACCGGGCCTAAGCGCCGCGAGCCTGACCATGGTTTCATCCGGCGTCACGGTCACATCGTTCTCTCCCCACAGCAGCAGGGTCGGCATGGTGCAGCATGCCAGCGCATCCGCGAGCCCGCCGCGCCGCGAAATGGCTCGGCTCCTGAACCGCGTTCGACGGCACGATCGGATATGTGCCTCTAGCGCCAGTCCGTCGATGGCCGTCGGATCACTGAGCATGTGAATTGCCAGGTTTGAGCGCATCACAGCTTCAAGGTCGGCCTCACTGGTGCAGGTCCGCCAATTCGCCAGCTCTGCCAACTGCCGCCGCGAACCGCCGTGGCCGGCTGCACCTAGCAAGACCAATCGGGACACCTGCTCCAGTCGAGACGCAAGGTGGGTCGCGACGAGACCGCCAAACGAGAAGCCCGCCAGTGCGATGCTGCCGGCATCTCGCGTCAAGATGTTCACGTTTGCCGCCAAGGTCTCAAGTAATTCGTTCAGGCCAGCCTCGGGCGGCAGAGCGTCGGAGTCGCCGAAACCCGGCATATCTGGAATCCACAGCTCGTGGGAAGCCGACAGGGTGCAGATATTGCGCACCCAATGGAGCCAACTGCCATGGCCACCATGCAGCAGCAAGAGCGGTGAGCCGCTGCCGAAGCGACGCCACATGACGCGCGTTCCGCTATGAACTACAAACTCACGGCGGGCTGCAGCATCCACCCGCTCAATATAGGCAACTGCTTCGTCGCGTGTCATCGCGGTAGTTGCGAATTCAACACAGGACCTTGTCCGCCACCAGCGCGTCAATCTCGGAATCGCTCAAGCCGAGTAGCGTTTGGCAAATCTCGCGTGTGTGCTGGCCCAGTAGCGGCGCCGGGGCGCGTAACTCGACTGGTGTGCGCGAGTAACGAAAGGGTGGTGCGCTGTAGAGCGAATCACCCATCTCGGGGTGGTCCAGGCGGATCCAGTGCTTGCGCCACGCGAGTTGCGGATCGGTGTTGACCACATCGGCACTGGTCTGCACAACGCCGGCTGGAACGGACTCGGTCTGGCAGGCCTCCATCAGCGTCTCGGCCTTCCAGCGAGTCGTCTCGCCTTCGATGAGCCGGTTGAGTTCACTGGCGTGTTCACCGCGCGTGCGCGCGTCCGCCCATTGCTGATCCGCGGCCCAAGTCGGCGAACCCAGCGCGCACTGCAAGCCACGCCACTGTTCATCGGTCTTCACCGAAATCGCGATCCAGCGGTCATCGCCCTCGCAGCGGTAAACGCCGTGTGGGGCAGCGTAGCCATGGGCGTTGCCTTGACGCTCGTGGCGTCGGTCGTTGACAGTCAGGTCGAGCACGGTCGGACCGAGCAGGGCAATTGTCGGTTCGATCTGGGCAAGGTCGATCCACTGCCCTTCGCCCGTGCGCCGACGGTGCCGGATCGCCGCGAGGATCGCGAATGTGGCATGACAAGGGTTGGGGACATGGTCTGGATAGTTGGTGCCTGGACCTGCACCATCACGCTCGGGCAGGCCCGACAAATGCTGCAAACCGGTGAGCGCCACCATGCTTGCGCCATAGCCCGAGTAGTCGCGCTCCGGTCCCTGCGCGCCCTGCATTGACATTGACAGATAGATGATGTCGGGCTTGACCGCCCGTACTTCGCTGTAGCTCAGGCCGAAACGCTCCATCACGCCGGGTGTGAAATTGTTGGCCACGATATCGCTCTGGCGGATCAAGTCGAGCACCAGTTCGCGTGAACGCGGATGCTTCATGTCCAATGTCAGGCTCCGCTTGCTGCTATTTCGGTCGGCAAAGTAGCCGCTTCGATTGATACCCGGCTTGCCGTCCTTGTAGGGGGCGGCCATCCGCAACGAGTCGATGCGTTCGGTGTTCTCGATCTTGATAACGTCAGCGCCGAAATCTGCCAGTATTTTTGTAGCGTAGGCACCAGCACCGATCCAACAAAAATCGGTAATACGCAGGCCGTTCAGGATTGCCATCAGATGATCCTCCGCGAAAAGAGTCTGGTGAGTTCGTCCGGAGAAATTCCGATCTCGCCGTAGACCTCAGTGTTGTGCTGACCCAGAAGCGGAGCAGGTCGTTGGATGCGCCAGGGTGTGCGGTCGAGCTTGTAGGGCGCACCGGGCATCAACAGGCTGTGGCCATTTCGAAGTACTTCGACAAAATAGCGGCGGAACTCGAGTTGCCGACTGCTCAGCAGGTCCGAGGTTTCAGAGATCGGGGCTATCGGGATCTTGCGGCGCTGCCCCTCGTGGTAGAGATACCCCTTGGTCTTGGTGCGCGACCAGGGCACGAAAACCTTCTCAAAGATGGCCTTCGCTTCGTCGGATCGCAGGTACTCGATGTGCTTCCACGAGTCGCCCTGAAAGGCCTCGGTGCCCGGCATTTGCTCGTCGTTGAACCACTGCACCGTGCGTTCCCAGAATTTGTTCGCACCGACGCCGCCGGCCATCAGGTAAATCTGGCCGTCGAGGCACGGATACACCCCAGTGCCTGCGAAGCGCTGCTCACCGGCGTGGCGCTTTCTTACCAAACCCTCCAGGTCAAGGTATTGCACCGAGGTCTCCAGCGCCATCGACACGGCCTCCTGCATCGACACATCGACGTGTTGGCCAAGCCCACCGGCCTCGGCCTCGAGCACGGCCAGCATTGTGGCGACCGAGGCGAACATATTGGCGCACAGGATTGCCTGCTTGCCGTAGACACGGATTGGGGCTGTATCTGCATAGCCGCCCAGATACAGCAGGCCGCCCATCGCGAGAGCAGTGATGTCGTCGGCTTCGTAGTGGGCGTACGGACCCGTTGATCCGAACGGGGTGATGCTGGTATAGACGATTTGCGGGTATAGGTGATGAATTGATTCGGCACACAAGCCGCGGCGGGCCATGGTCCCTGGCTTGCTGGTTTCAATGATTACTTCTGCGCGTGCCGCCAGTTCCTTGAACATGGCCTGGCCGGTGGCTGTGTCCAAGTCCAGCGTTACACCACGCTTGCTGGTGTTGTGATACGCAAAGGACAGGCTGTTCTCGAGCGCCGGCATGTTGCCGATGAACGGGGGTTCGAAGCGCAGTTCCGAGCCGCTTGGGGGCTCGATGAGAATGACATCAGCGCCCATGTCCGCAAACAATTTGCCACAGTAATTGCCGAGATCGCCGGACAGGTCGAGGACGCGCAAACCAGTCAGCGCGCCTGGCCTTTCGGTTTGGGAGGGGGCTTGATTCGGCACGCAGAATATCCTTCCTTAGGTGAACGTATTCACTATAACGATGCGCCTTACGAATACTTTTAATTGTCCGTTATATGAACTTTAGAGACGGATTGATTTGCTTTTGTTAGCCTAAGGATGCTCTGCATAACCCCTCACGGCTTGTGCTAGCGCGGCCCCGGGCGGTCTGCGGCGTTGCATTTATTGCCAATAGCACGCGCTATTGGCCGCAAAATGCGCCTTGCATCCCATCCCGGTCCGCACTGCACACATCCGCGTTGAGT
>CAMDHE010000093.1 GCA_945898095.1 Roseateles toxinivorans
AGCTCGACACCGGCCATGTGGCCGAAGCGATCGATCTGCTGAGCAAGGCGACGATTGTTGACCCCCTCGACCTGGCAATCACCGCCAATCTGGGTCGGGCCATGCTGCTGGCCAACAAGTTCAACGAAGCCGGCCTGCTGCTGGTCAACTCCCTGATCATCGATTCACGCCGCCCAAAGTCGTGGATTTCGATTGCCGAATTCTTCTGCGCCAAAGGCAACCAGAACTCAGCCATAAGGGCCCTGCTGCTGGTGCATGAATTCTCGGCCGACAAGACTGTCGCGCTGAAATTCTTCGAAGCACAAGCGCTGAAGGCCGACATGCTGGTAATGCGGCCGATCTACAAGGTCGTGGCGCTGCGGCTCAGCCTGGACCGGGGAAACCCGTAGATCGGGCAGTCCAACTTGGCTCTGGACTGAAAAATTGCGCTGGCGCCCAGGGAGGATCAGGTTTTGCCGACTCGCCCCGCTACAAGCATCTGGCTTGCCTGACCGGCAGCGAGACCAGCCCTGTCCGATATGCAAAAAATACAAAATCTCCAACAAAGGTCTTTTAATTTGTCTGGACAACATTTTTTGATCTTGCTATTATTTGTCCGGACAACTAGCTGCGTCTATAACAGTTCCCCGGAGACAACACCATGCGCTTGATCAAGTCCTTTCTGCTTAGAGCTATCCGCCATCCACGGCCCTTGGGAGATGCTCACATGCCGGAGTTTCGCGTGCGATTGGCAAGTCGCCTGACTGCACTTTCTGTTTTGGCCGCGCTTGTCTTGCCATTGGCCGGAGGCTCTTTGGCCTATGCCGCCGAACCAGGGCCCGCCAAGCCTGCAGTTGCATTTGAACTGGCAAAGGATTTGGGGCCGTTGGCGCTCAGGCGCACCACATTGATCGTGCGGGATATGGACAAATCGCTGGCGCTTTACCGCGACGCGATTGGCATGACTGTGATTTATGACAATATCATCAAACGCCCGCACAAGACAGAGAAGCGGATGCAGGAAATCCGGTTGGTGTTCCTGAAAGCCAATAACGACTTTATCGGCGTATTGGGGCTGGCGGATTATGAGCATAATAATCCCAGCCACCCAACCCATAGCAAGCCGGTTGTAAAGGGTGGTTTCACGCCGGGGAGTACCGTCGTTTTATTCAACACACCCGAGCTTGAAAAGCGCTGGCCTATCATCTCCGCTGCGCCGGGTGTCGAGATTTTGAACGGGCCGGTGCTCGCCGAATATCCGTCCTATGACGGCAGCAGCACCATCAAGGTCAATGTGACGCGCTTTTACGATCCGGACGGTTATCTGGTTGAATATAATCAGACCATAGACAATCTGAAATAAGGTTGCAGGAGCCGCGATAGGAGCGCGCAATATCCTCGCTCCTATCGCCTAAACCCGCGATCCGGCATCAGCAGCACATTAACCTCGCGCACAGCCGGCGCCCGCTGCACACCTCGACCCGCGTAGTAAACGCCGGGCAGTTGCGCCCGCCCAGGAAATCGAGCGCCGCCACCCATGGCGGATCAGGTTTCGCCAGCCGCCCCGAAACAAGCATCTGGCTTGCCTGCCGGGCAGCGAACGTGGCAACAGGGTTGCAAGGCCAGCCCGGCCTGATGTGCAAAAGATACAAAAAATCCTACAAAAGTCTTTTAATTTGTCTGGACAGCATTTTTTGATCTTGCTATTATTTGTCCGGACAACTAACCGCGTCATTCACAATCCATCGGAGACAACACCATGCGTTTGATCAAGTCCTTTCTGCTTAGTGCAACCGCGCTCGCCGCCTTGCAGGTCATCGCCCAGACTGCGCCGCCAACCAATGCGGCCGCAGGCGACAAAGCCGCGGCCGCAGTTGACACGCTCGAAACGGTGATCGTCACCTCGCGTCGAACCGACGAACGCTTGATCGATGTGCCGCTGTCGATCCGGGCCTTGTCGGGCAAGGATCTCGTCGAGCGCGCCATCACCTCGATCACCGACCTCGCATTGTTCACCCCCGGTTTGAGCTACTCGCCTGACCTCGGTAGAGCCGCCGAGCGGCCTGTCATCCGCGGGATTTCAGCACTCCGGCCTGAGGCTCCGCAGCCGGTCTCGGTTTTTGTCGATGGGGTCTTCATGCGTGATGGGGCGCTGAGTATGGCGCTCGACGATGCACAGCGCGTCGAGGTCATCAAGGGGCCACAGTCAGCTCTGTACGGCCGCTCCACTTATGCCGGGGCAATCAACTACATCACGGTCAGACCCGGTAACGAACTGAAAGGGACCGTGGCGGTCACGATGGCCGCGGCGGAAGAACAATCAGTCTTTGGCGCCGTCAGCCTGCCACTCCTCAAGGATGTGCTGTCAGCGCGGGTCAAGTTCAAACAATACGAATACGGCGGCCAGTACACCAACACCCAGACCGGCGAAAAAATCGGCAAGGAAAGCACTTCTTCAGCAGGTCTGCAGGTTTTCTTTACGCCGTCACAGGATTTCGACGCTTTGCTGACCCTGGATACATCGGGTGACCGTGATGGCATGTTTGCCGCCACTTTGCGCAGCATCCCGACTCAGGCCGGTGGGGTGGTGACAAGCAAGAACGGATCGACCAATATCGCCAATGGCGCGTCTTGCGATGGCCGTACGGTCAATATCGTCGGCAACAATGCGGCCGGCCTTCCCGACGCCAGCGTCCCCGCATCAGCCTCGACCATACTCAATGGCTGGCCTTGCGGCGCCTCGGTTTTCACCGGCACCACGGTCACCCGAAACACCAAGGATCTGGCCAACTACATCAACCCGGTAACCGGGGTCTCCTATGGCGACATCGGCGGTCTGGAGCGCCAGATCAACCGTACCTCGCTGACATTGAACAAGAGTTTCGCCAGCGGCTACACCCTCACATCGCAGACGGCGATGACCAAGCAGCAGACCAATCTGGGCGCTGATCAGTCGTACAACGGCACACAGTTTGTACCTTCCTTCCTGGGCGGATCCTCCTGGACTTCGTACGACCGCGACCGGCTGAGCTATTACTCACAGGAATTGCGCCTGAGCTCGCCCGACAAGGGACCGCTGACCTGGTTGGTCGGCGCCTTCCTGTACCACGAGGATGGCGATGGTCTGTCCGGCAACGGCGTGATTGCCAAGGATGCCACCGGCAAGGTGATCATCGCGCCGCAGGGTTTGACGCCGAAGTCTGAATCGCACAATCACAACCAGGCTTTCTTCGGCCGGCTTCAGTACGAACTGAGCAAAACAGTGCGCCTGTCGGCCGAGGGTCGTTCGAGCTCGGAGCGCGTGCAGGTCGGCGGCACGGCCTTGGGCACTGCCATCGTCACCGTGGGCACATGTACCGCCGGACAAGTCTGCTACATCAGGGGCGACAAGACCTTCAAGGACTTCTCGCCACGCTTCACCATCGACTACAAGCCCAGCAAAGACATGCTGATCTATGGACAGACGGCAAAGGGCAGCAAGACCGGCGGTTTCAACACGACCGCCGGACTGCCCGACAGCGTCTTCGCCTATGACGGAGAGAAAATCAACTCGACCGAAATCGGCTTCAAGACAGTGCTGGCTGGCGGCCGTATCGGCTTCAATATGGCAGCCTTCCGCAACGAAATCCAGGGTCTGCAGCTGTCGAACATCTCGACCGTGACAAACCCGTTCCTTGGCACGCCAGCGACAACGACCATCGTCAACAATGTGGGCAAGGCACGCACCCAGGGCCTTGAGTTCGACCTGTCGATGCGCGCCACCGATTGGCTGACGATGAATGCCAATTACGCCTACACCGATGCCAAAGTGATCGACGGTACCGAGATCACCAACGGCACGGTCTTCGGTGGCAATCGCTCAGCCACCGGATTCATCCTGCCGCGCACGCCAAAGCATTCGGCCGCAGGTTCTGCAGCGGTCGAGTTGCCGGTCGGAAGCAGCGGCATGAAAGCCTTCGGGCGCATGGATGTGGTGTTTCAGTCACGCCGTTACGCCGAAATCCAGAACATGATCTGGGCCGACCCCTTCACCCATGTCAACCTGAGTGGCGGTGTTCGCGGCAAGAACTGGCGCGCCACCCTGTGGCTCAAGAACGCAACCAACGACGACACTTCGCTGAACGGTTTCCGTTACCTCGATCCGTCGACATATCGCCGTTCGGCGGTCGATTTCCTGCCGCGTCTGCGTCAGTTCGGTGCTACGGTCAATTACGACTTCTAAGCCCTTCAAGCTGGCGCCAGCCAGTGAGCTGCAAAACGGGGTTGGCGCGCGCTGGCCACCCCCCAAAAAAGCTCAGGATCAAAGGTAACTCCTGCGATCCTGGGCTTTTTGAAAATTCAGTGATGACTCTTTGCAAAGGCTTGCCCCTTACAGTGAGGAGGAGGTCAGCAATCCTGAGTCGCCGGCCATCCCTTTGTCACTCCAGCCGAATAAGGGCAGACTTGGGAAACCGGTCGAGTTGACGATCGGATCGGCAACATTCGCTCTACCAGGGCAAGACAGCGAGTCTTGCCAGACTGCAAGGAAAAGGAACGCAGATGGATATTGTCAAACGCACGACCCTGATGGTGCGGGATGTAGAGGCCGCCGCAAATTGGTATGCCAGCGTTTTCGGAATGACGCGCTGGATGGATGTGCCGTTCACTTTGTCGGGCCGGATGCTCGCTGTCGGCAGCAAAGGCGACCAGACCAGGCTGGTGATCATGAAGGCCGAGCACGATGTCATCGGCATGATCGGCTTGCTCGAATGGCTGGAGCCAAAACAGGAGGCACCGGTCGAAATCCCGAAACGCGTCGCCTTCGGCTCGCCGATTTTCGTGGTTGCCGCGCAGGATTGCGTTGCCACCACCGAGCGCGCAACCGCTGCGGGATCTCATGTGTATTGCCAACCGCATCCCTGGACGGTCAACGGCGCCAACGGCCAGCCCAAGCAGATGATCGGCGCCAGCTTCTTTGATCTGGATGGCTATTTTTATGAAGTCAACCAGGCGGTCGGATGAGCAGTCTTGCGACTTTTGACGCTTTCGCCGTTGGCAAAGCGATCCACGACGAGAGCAACTTCCAATGGTGCGTGACGCGCCAACCGGCGGGCGAGCTCAGTCCTGATGACTTCGAATGGCGCGAGCGGCCGATACCCGAACCCGGCCCTGGTGAAGTGCTGCTGAAGACCCATTACCTGGGCCTGGCCCCGGTCATGCGGATGTATATGCAGGGCACCGGTGCCGCCGGCGAAGCGGTGCTGCGGCCGGGCGACGTGATCCATGGCCGGGGCGTGGCGCAGATCATCCGTTCGCGCCATCCCGACTGGCGCGAGGGCGAGATGGTGCAAGGCCAGATCGGCTGGCAGACCTACAAGGTCTCGGCAATGACCGCCGCCGAGAAGATGTTCCGGGTTCCCAAGCAAGGTCTGCCTGCGCTGTATGCCTGCAAGACCTTGGGAATGACCGGGCTTTCGGCCCATGCAGGGTTGTTTGCCTGCGGCGAGCCCAGGCGCGGCGACAAGTTCGTGCTTTCCGGCGCTGCAGGGGGCGTTGGCTCCATCGTCAGCCAGCTGGCCGCCAATGTCGCCGGCTGCGAGGTGATCGGCATCGCCGGCGGTGCCGAGAAATGCTCGATCATTCTGGAACAAGGATGCTCTGCAGCGATCGACTACAAGTCGGATGTGCTGGCCCAGCGGCTGGCCGAACTCTGCCCCCAGGGCATCGATTGCTATTTCGACAACGTCGGCGGCCAGACTCTTTCGACCGTGCTCGAGAATCTGGCGCTGCGGGCGCGCATCGTCCTTTGCGGGTCGATCTCCGAGTACACGCTTGAACAGCCATTTGCGCTGAGCAACTACACCCGGCTTCGCAACAAGGACGCCAGGATGCAAGGCTTCTTTGTCTACAACCACATCGCCCGCTGGGAGTCGGTGATGGACGAATTGGCAAGCTGGATTCTGGAGGGGAAATTGATACCGAAGAACGATGTGACCCGAGGCTTCGAAAGGATGCCTAAAGCGCTGGCAAGGATGTATGCCGGACTCAATCGTGGCGCCGCCATCTGCGATGTCCGGGGCGAACCGGAATCCTGGTCATGAGCGGCCTGCGCTTTCAACGCGCCAACTACATGGTGCGCGATCTCGACCTTGCGTTGAGCTTCTATCGCGATGTCCTCGGCTTCGAGGTCACCTTCACGCTGCCACCCAACCCCGCCAGCTATTCCTACCCGGTTTTCGAGATACCGCGAACGGCCAGCATGCGGTTCTGCGTGCTCTCCACCAGCAGCCAGCCGCGCGTGCTGGCCTTGACCGAGATCTCGGGCATCGACCTGGCACCATTGCCGCATCCGCGCCGCCATGCCGTCGTGCTCGAAGTCGATGATCCCGACGCGGTGATGGCCGGCGCGCGTGCGCTGGGTCTGCAGGTCTACGCCGAAGAGCTGCTGAAAACCCATGATGGCCGACTGGGCCGCGAAATCGGCATCGTCGACTTTGATGACAACCTCGTCGTTATCTACAAAATCACAGGAGTTTCTTCATGACAACGCAGACTGAGCAACCTTGGCCCCAATCCCGCGCTGCCTGGTCGATGGTGGTGCTGCTGACCATTGCCTATGTGTTTTCATTCGTCGACCGGGGCATCCTGGGCTTGCTGATCGAGCCGATCAAGGCCGATCTCAACCTGAAGGACGAAGACCTCGGCTATCTGATCGGGCCTGCGTTTGCACTGTTCTATGCAACCATGGGCTTGCCGCTGGGCTGGCTGGCCGATCGCCGTCGCCGCACCTGGATCGTCGCGGCCGGCATCGCGCTCTGGTCTGCGGCCACAGCAGCCTCAGGGCTGGCACGCGGTTTCTGGCATCTGTTCCTGGCGCGCATGGGCGTCGGCGTCGGTGAGGCGGCGCTCAGTCCCTGCGCGATGTCGATGATTGGCGACAGCTTTCCGCCCGAGCGCCGCGGCAAGCCGGTGGCAGTCTATTCAGCCGCCCTGTCGCTGGGCTCGGGTATAGCCTCATTGATCGGGGCCATCGTACTGACCTGGGCGAAGACGTCCGAAGGCATAGAGCTGCCACTGCTCGGTGCGATCAAACCCTGGCAGTTCGCTTTTCTGGTCGTCGGCCTGCCCGGCATCTTGCTGGCGGTCGCCTTCCTGTTCGTTCCCGAACCCGCACGCCGTTCAGTCGAAACCCGCACGGCGCCGGCCGCAGGCGGATTTTCAGGTGGCATAAGCCATGTCAAAAAACATGCCGGAGCCTTCATCGGCTTGTTCTCGCTGATCTGCGTGATGACGATCATCGCCTACAGCCATGGCTTCAATCCAAGCGCTTTCGCCCGCAAGTTCGGCTGGTTGCCGCGTGACTATGCCTGGATCAACGGCCTGATGACGCTGACCATCGGCCCGATCACGGTGGCCCTGGTCGGCACGATGTGTGACCGCTGGCGCAAGGCCGGTCAGCATGACGCGCCGTTCCGCCTGCTCTGGATCGGTTTCGTCCTGATGCTCCTGTCCTCGATTGCTGCCTTGATGATGCCGACCGCGTTGACCGCGTTTGTCATGCTGGGCCTCGGTACGGTCGGCATCGGCACCGTCAGCGTCACCGGCATGGTCTCGCTGCTCGACATCACACCGGCGGCCATCCGCGGACAGGTGGTGGCGCTGTATTACATGGTGATCAGCATTACCGGGCTGGGCTTGGGGCCAACATCGGTCGGCTGGCTTTCGACGCGAGTGTTCGGCGAAGCCAACCTGCATCTGGCGATTTCCGCCGTGCCGCTGATTTACGGCTTGGTGCCGCTGCTGCTGATCCCGGCCATTCGACGCTATTACCTGACCGAACTGGAGCGCACCAGGGCGCTCTGAATTTCCGCCTCAAGCCGGGCAAGTTTGCGCGGCTGGCGGAGTCAAAATCCGAGATTTATTCCATGACTGATGCGACAAGCCTGCCGACCCGCAACCCGCGAACCGGCCAGATCGATTATCAAATGCCAGTGCACAGCGATGCAGCGGTGGCCGCCTGTGCCGCCAGCCTGCGTTCTGCCCAGCCCGCCTGGTGTGCGCTCGGCGCCACCCAGCGGCTGGCTGTTCTGGCCCGCTTGGCCGATGCAATCGAAGCCGACCGCGAGGCCTTGGCGCAGGCGCTCAGCGCAGATACCGGACGCAGACTTGAATCGATGATGGAAGTCACCGGTGTGCAAAACACGATCCGCCGCTGGTTGAACGATGCACCGGCATTGCTCGTCGATGAAGCACCGCGGCGTTCGCGAATTCCCACGGTGCAGGTTGAACAGCACAAGCGGCCCTATGCGGTGGCCGGAGTCATCAGCCCGTGGAACTTTCCGCTGATGCTGTCGATGATCGATGCGATTCCAGCCTTGGCGGTCGGCTGTGCTGTGCTGATCAAGCCGTCGGAGGCAACGCCTCGATTCGTGCCGGTGATCGAGCGCACGATCGCCAAGGTGCCTGAACTCGCCGCCGTGCTGGCCTTCGTGACCGGCGCGGCTGCGACCGGCGAGGCCCTGATCCGCAACAGCGACCTGATCTGTTTTACCGGCAGCGTTCGCACGGGCCGTCGCGTCTGCGAACTGGCGGCACAGGCCTTCATTCCTGCGCACCTCGAGTTGGGGGGCAAGGATGCTGCGATCGTCTGCGCCGACGCCGACATTGCACTGGCCGCGCGCGCGCTGGCCTGGGGCAGCATGGTCAATGCTGGCCAGGCCTGCCAGTCCATCGAACGCTGTTACGTGCACCGGAGCGTTCACGCCCCCTTCGTCAAAGCCTTGGTTGCCGAAGTTGCCGCCCTGCGGCATAACTATCCCGACATCGATCAGGGCCAGATCGGCCCGATCATCGCTGCGGTGCAAGTCCCGATCGTGCGTCGGCATCTGCAAGATGCCATCGACAAGGGGGCCCGCGCGGCGGTTGGCGGCAAGGTGCTGGAACAAGGCGGCGGCTTCTGGTGCGAGCCCACGGTGCTGGTCGATGTCACGCATGACATGGCGATCATCAACGAAGAGACCTTCGCGGCGATCCTGCCGGTGATGGCCTTTGACGACGATGACGAGGCGGTCGCATTGGCCAATTCGACGGTTTTTGGTTTGTCGGCCTGCATCTTCTCCCGCAACCTTGATCAAGCCCGCGGGATGGCGGCCCGTTTGCAGGCAGGCGCCGTATCGATCAATGACGCTTCCTTGACTGCGATCGTGCATGACGCGGTCAAACAGTCTTTCAAGAGCTCGGGCCTCGGCGGTTCACGCATGGGTGCTGCCAGCCTGCAGCGCTTCTACCGCCAGCAGGCCTTCATGATCAACGACGGCGGCGCTTCGCCCTGGTGGTACCCGAAAGCAACGGCAACTGCCGGCACCTGACGCCCTCGCCCTGAAGGCACAGACGGTTTCGCCGATCGACCGATCGGCGACATCCTGCTTGCGTCGGGGAGGCTCTGCCCAACGCCTCACATCTGGCGCCAAAGGCCGACCTTGAGAAATAGCTGATCTCTCTATCGCCCTGTTACCCTGGATTCGGTAGTTGGACGCGGACGAGTAGGTTGAACATCTTGCGCATAACTTCCATTCGGTGACCGTACGCCATGGGTATATGGAAGAGCCCCATATCATGCGCACCGTCGCGCTCTTGCGGGCCCGCGAATTCCACTTCAATTTGATGGAAATATCATTTTTCGTGGGCAAGGAGCGGGTGGTATCAAGAGGCGCGTCAGCCCTGACAATGGCCCCGTTCATCGACCTGCACCAGACCGTGCAAAGTGCCACCGAATATTTCAAGATACCCTTTGATCACTCGATTTAAATTGGTGGCCATGTGGTGATATAGCGAACCGCTGATTTTGCCAAACCCAGGATTGAGGCGAAAGTCTGGTCCATAAAAAGCCAAGCCCAGCCAATTAGGCTGGGCTTGTTTTTTTCAACGGCTGCGGAATCAATCCGTAAGCCGATTGATGCAACGGCAAACGATTACTTCGCTTTGGCCTTGCGCGGGGCTTTCTCGACCCAACGTTCATTCATTTCGTCCCATTCATGCGTTTTCATGAACTGGGCAGTCTCGGCGCGCACTTCGGCACGCGTCAATGTCGACTTGGGTACGCCCTTAAGCGGCAACCATGATTCGGTGACGCTGTCGAACTTGTTCGCCTTTAGAAAATCGTCTCTTTCGGCGCGTACCTGAGCTCGGGTTTTCATGCCGGCAGGGGGATCGATATTCGGGCGCAGAATCCATTCTTCGTTAGCTGCGTCATACCTATGCAGCTTGAGGAACTCGTCGCGCTCCATCTTGACCTGCTGACGGGTCGTTGGTGCCGCCGCCTGCTTATCGGTCATAGTTTGGGCTTGCACTGCTGCGCCACCCAATCCAACGGCAATGGCTAGAAGCAGCGGTAATTTCAGTAATTTCATAAGATACCTTTCTTGAGGTTTTAAGAATTAATAAAATATCAATACCTTGATCGGAATTTCGAGATTGGTTTTATCGAGCTGACCACCTTTCCCAAAACGGCTTGAGGTGATCAATCGTGCCGCAAGCCCAAGTCAACGCCTTGAGTATTCGCAAATTAAAATATTCAGCAACATCCGCCGCGGATCGCTGGTCGAATCTCAAGCGATCGCGTATTTGAATGACAAGGAACGAAGCCGCTCACCATGAGAGCAGCAGGTGACAAGAGCTACGACGACTCGTTGACCGACCGTGACGAGGCCGCCGCCTATATCGATGCCGTCACGGGACCGGGAGGCGCCAGAGCAGGCGACAAGACCCTATGCCTAGCCCTAGGCGGAAACGGAATCCGACAATCGACACCGTGACCAAGGTATTTCATGCTGCAGGCCTGCGCTTGAGCGTCGCATCCCTGCACATTTGACTTTTTCGTCCCAAATGTCTGGTGGCCATTCCATACAAGCCAAGAAAAAAGCACTTCGTGCTTTACGCGCCAAGTGCTTGATTTAATTACGATATTTGGTAGGCCGTCGCGGACTTGAACCGCGGACCAAAGGATTATGAGTCCTCTGCTCTAACCAACTGAGCTAACGGCCCTTTGAACTGTTTCCGGCATTGCGCCGAAGAGGCCGGATTGTATAGGTGCGGCGGCTACTTCTGCGACAGCGCCTGGCTGATCATGCGCGAGGTGATGTCGACGATCTGGATCATGCGGTTATAGGGCATCCGCGTCGGGCCGATGACGCCAAGCGTGCCGACGACCTGGCCGTCGACTTCATAAGGCGCCGAAACGATGGAGAGTTCTTCAAAGGGCACGACCAGGCTTTCGCCACCGATGTAGATGCGCACGCCCTCGGCGCGGCTGGAAACGTCGAGCAGACGCATCAACTGGGTCTTCTGCTCGAACATGTCGAACAGGCGGCGCAAGCTGCCCATGTCGTTGCCGAAGTCCTGCACGGTCAGCAGGTTGCGCTCGCCGGAGATCACGACCCGCTCTTCGTCGTCGGTCATCGCATCGGCGCCGGCCTGCACGGCGGCATTCATCAGGCAGGCGATCTCGCTGCGCAGCGCATCGACTTCGCTCTTCAGTCGCTCGCGCACCGCCTCCAAGCTCAGCCCGGCGTAGTTCGCGTTGAGCCGGTTGCTGGCTTCGGCCAGTTCGGACTGACTCAGATCCTGTGCAGTGAAGATCACCCGGTTCTGCACATCGCCATCGGGCGAGACCATGATCACCAGCACGCGCCGGTCGCCCAGGCGCAGGAACTCGATATGGTGAAAGACACTGGGCTTGCGCGGCGCAGTCACTACGCCGACGAAATTGGACAGACTCGAAAGCAGATGGGCCGCGCTGGCTATGACCCGCTGCGGCTGGTCGGGCTGCAAGCGCGATTCGATCGAGCGCGAGTCGGCGCTGATCAGGGCCGGCTGTGCGGTCAGCATGGTGTCGACGAACAAACGGTAACCGCGCGCGGTCGGAATTCGCCCGGCACTGGTATGCGGGCTGGCGATCAGGCCGAGGTCTTCGAGGTCGGCCATCACATTGCGGATCGTCGCCGGACTCAGCTCGAGACCCGAGGCACGCGACAGCGTGCGCGACCCCACCGGCTGGCCATCGGCGATATACCGTTCGACCAGGGTTTTCAGCAGGGATCGGGAACGCTCGTCAAGCATGGTTCAATTGTAGGGACTGCGGCGAAAGGGCCTCGTTGTTCATGGGGCAGGCATAGCGCTGTGGTGTAATTCCGGCCATGGTCAAGCGATTCCAGCATGTAGCGATTGTCGGCAAGCATCAGGCCAGAGGCATTCGCCCGATTTTGCAAGAGATTGCAGACTTCCTGACCGGTCTGGGCATCAAAATTTCGCTGGAACGCGAAACCGCCTTGAATACCGGCATCACCGAATTCGAAGCCTTGTCCAACGACGAGCTTGGCGCTCAATGCGATCTGGCCATCGTCGTCGGCGGTGATGGCACGATGCTCGGGTTTGCCCGAGAAATGGCGCGCTACGGCGTGCCGCTGGTCGGCATCAACCAGGGGCGGCTGGGCTTCATCACCGATATTTCCATCGAGAAATTCCGCGAAACGCTGGGACCTATCCTAGCCGGCGACTTCGAAACCGAACGTCGCGCCATGCTCGAAGGCGCTGTCTGGCGCGACGAGGTCAGCATCTTCGAAGGTCTGGCGCTGAACGATGTGGTGGTCAGCCGCGGCGCCACCGCCAGCATGGTCGAGCTGCGCATCGACATTGGCAATGAGTTCGTCGCCAATATGCGCGCCGATGGTGTGATCGTCGCTTCGCCGACCGGCTCAACCGCCTATTCGCTGTCGGCCGGCGGGCCGATCCTGCACCCGAGCATCGCCGGCTGGTTGCTGGTGCCGATTGCTTCGCATACCTTGTCGAACCGGCCGATCGTTTTGCCCGATACCGGGGCCGTCAGCGTGAAGATCGTTGCCGGCCGCGACGCCAGCGTCAATTTCGACATGCAAAGCCTGGCCAGCCTGCAACATGGCGACCGCGTCACCGTGCGCCGCTCCGCCCACCAGGTCTGCTTCCTGCACCCCGAAGGCTGGAGCTATTACGCCACCCTGCGGCGCAAGCTGCGCTGGCACGAAGGCGAGTAAAAAGCATGCTGCGCCGCCTGAGCCTGCGCGATTTCGTCATCGTGCCCGCCTTGGAACTGGACTTCGGCGCCGGTTTTGCGGTGCTGACCGGCGAGACCGGCGCGGGTAAATCGATTCTGGTCGATGCGCTGCAACTCGCGCTTGGCAGCCGCGGCGACTCCGGCGTGGTTCGCGAAGGTGCGCTGCGTGCTGACATCTCGGCCGAGTTCGATCGCCCCGCGCATCTTCAAGCCTGGCTCGATCAGGCCGGTTTCGAGCTTGAAGGTGATGCCTTGCTGTTGCGCCGCGTGATCGACGCCCAGGGCAAGAGCCGCGCCTGGATCAATGGCAGCCCGGCCACCGTGACGCAGCTGCGCGAGCTGGCCGACAGCCTGCTCGACATCCATGGCCAGCATGCTTGGCAAGGCCTGACCCGGCCCGCATCGGTGCGCGCGCTGCTCGACGGCTTTGCCGGCATCGATCTGACGGCGTTGACGGCACGCTATGGGCAGTGGAAACAGGCGGGGGATTTGCTCGCCAGCGCCCGGTCGCGCCAGGGCGAACTGGCGCGCGAGCGCGAGCGCCTGGCCTGGCAGATCGGCGAGATCAAGCGCCTGGCGCCGGGCGAGGATGAATGGGAAAGCCTGAATGCCGAGCATCAGCGTTTGTCGCACGCGCAGTCGCTGCTCGACGCGGTGCGTATAGCGCTCGAAGCCGTCAGCGACGCCGAGCCCAGCGCCGAATCGCTGACCGTCAGCGCCTTGAACCAGCTCGAAAACGTACTCGATTACGACGCTTTGCTGGAGCCTGCGGTCGAAGCGCTGCGCGGCGCGCAGGCGCAGATGCAGGATGCGGCCCATGAATTGAATGCCTATCTGCGCCGCACTGAGGTCGAGCCCGAGCGGATGCGGATGCTGGACGAGCGGGTCTCGGCCTGGCTGACGCTGGCGCGCCGCTACCGCCGCCCGCCCGCCGAGTTGCCAGCCATGCATCAGCAATGGCGCGAAGAGCTTGAAGCGCTCGACGCCGCCAGCGACCTGGCCTCGCTGGAGCTGGCTTTGACGGCAACCCGGCAAGCGTTCGACGCCGAGGCCGGCCGCATCAGCAGCGCGCGCGCTTCAGCGGCGCCAGAGTTGGCAGCGGCTGTCACAAAGACAATGCAGAATCTGGGCATGAACGGTGGAATATTCGAAATCAATCTGGCAGCCCAGGAACAGCCGCAGAGCTTCGGCCTGGAGTCGGCTGAATTTCTGGTCGCCGGCCATGCCGGCAGCACGCCCAGGCCTTTGTCCAAGGTCGCTTCGGGTGGCGAGCTGTCGCGGATCTCGCTGGCGATCTCGGTGACGACTTGCCTGCAGCAGCACGCCGGGGTTGAAACGCTGATATTTGACGAGATCGACGCCGGCGTTGGTGGCGCGGTGGCCGAAACAGTCGGCCGCCTGATGAAGCAACTCGGTCGCTCGGTGCAGGTGCTGGCCGTCACCCATCTGCCCCAGGTCGCGGCTTGCGCCGACCAGCATCTGCTGGTCTCCAAGACTTCACATGCCGGACTGACCAGCAGCGATGTACAGCCGGTTGCCGGCGCAGCCCGGGTCGCAGAAATCGCGCGGATGCTGGGCGGAGAGCGGATCTCCACCACCAGCCTGGCCCATGCCCAGGAAATGCTCGACTTGTCGAACGATGTTGCTGCAGCACCAAGGATTCTCCAATGATCAATCAAGCGCCAGGGCAAGCTGCCGAGAAGCGGCAAAGCGAAGTCGTGCTGGTCACCGGCATGGCGGGCGGCGGCAAATCGGTGGCCATGCATGCACTGGAGGATGCCGGCTTTTTCTGCGTCGACAACCTGCCAGCCGAGTTGCTGCTCGATTTCCTGGCGCTTGAAAAACAGCGCGGCAAACGCCGCGTGGCGATCTCGGTCGATGTGCGCAGTGCTGGCTCGCTGCCACTGCTGCTGCCTCTGCTGAAGCAATTGCGGGCTTCAGGGGTGTCGGTATGCTCGATTTTTCTCGATGCCAATACCGAGGCGCTGATGCGGCGCTTCTCCGAAACCCGCCGGCCGCATCCGCTGCGCCAGGATCACGCCAGCGATGAGCCGGGCCATGACGCGCATCTGGCGCTGCTCGAAGCGATCACGCTTGAGCGCGAATTGCTGGCAGCGCTGCGCGTCGAGTCGACCGTCATCGACACCAGCTTGCTGCGCCCCGCCCTGCTGCGCACCTGGGTCCGCGATCTGGTCGGCGTTGCCAGCGGCTCGCTGACCCTGGTGTTCGAATCCTTTGCCTTCAAGCATGGCGTGCCCAGCGATGCCGATTTCGTCTTCGATGTGCGGGTGCTGCCCAATCCCTATTACGACCGCGAATTGCGCCCGCTGAACGGCCGCGATGCCCCGGTGGCGGCCTATCTCGATGCCCAACCTGAAGTCGGGTTGATGCTCAAGCAAATCGGCGAATTCATGACCCGCTGGCTGCCGAATTTCGCCGCTGACCAGCGCAGTTACCTGACGGTTGCCATCGGCTGCACCGGCGGCCAGCACCGCTCGGTCTACCTGGTCGAAACCTTGGCCAGGCAATTCGCCGGCCATGGCCAGGTACTGAAACGCCACCGCGAGCTTGATGCCAAGGTCTGAGCAGAATTCAATCCTGAGAAAAACGCCGGTAACGTCCCAGGGCCAGCAGCGATGCAGAGCCTGCCAGCAACAGCAAGGCCGACATCAGCAGCACTTCACTGTAGGAGCCGTTCCGGTCAAATGACTTGCCGAAGATAACCGGGCCGATGCCTGCGCCGAGCGCAAAAAAACCATACAGGGCGCCGTAAATGGCGCCATAACTCTTCAGGCCGAAGTAGCGTGCGACAAGAAAGGCCATCAGGTCATATTCGACGCCGGCAGCAAATCCGATCAGCATGATGGACAGTTGCGCTGAAGCCAGGCTGAGCTCTCCGCCGGCCAGCAACCAGCAGGCGATGGCGGGCATGCTCAGCAGCAAAAACGCCACCCCGGGGGCCCAGAAACGGTCGATCAACCAGCCGCCGATGACACGCCCAGCGATCACCGACAAGCCGATCAGCGCGACCAGGCTGACCACATCGTCGCGCTGGAACCCGGCCACCTTGAGGATGTTTTCCATATTGGGTATCGGACCGCCAACCGCGAAGGCAATCAGCATGAAGGCGATTGCCAGGCACCAGAAGCGCCAGTCGCGCAAGGCCTGGCGCATTGTCAGGCCCGGCGTGGCCTGGCTGCGCAAAGCCGCTGAAGCCCGGCGCTGTGCGGCATCTTCCCCGACATGTTCAACATCGTGAAAAAAGAAATAGGCAATCGGCAGCGCCAGCAGCAGCGGCATCGCCCCGACCACCAGATAGGCCGAACGCCAGCCATAGGCAAGGATCAGCCAGGCGGTCAATGGCTTGACGAAGAACCCGAACAAGCCGGTACCGAGCAGCGAGAGTCCGAGCGCCAGGCCCTTGTGCCGATCGAATCGGTTGTTCACCGCGCGCGTCCAGGTCACCGGCAAGGTGCCGGCCCCGCACAAGGCCATCACGCCCCAGTTCAGGTAGAACAGCTCGATCGAACCATTGCTGAGCGCAAAGCTCATGAAGGACAAGCTGAACAACACAATCGAGATCAACGCGACCTGGCGCACGCCAAAGCGGTCAGCCAGCATGCCGACTGCCGGGCTGGCGACCAGAACGCCCAAGGTCATGATCGGCAGTCCGCCCATGATGGCGCCGAACTCCCAGCCGAAGGCCTTGTGCAGCTCCGGCGCCAGCATGCCGATGGTGTAAAAAGGCACCGGCGAAAGGCCCAGACCGATTCCGACCAGGGCTGAGAGAACAACGCCCCAACCAAGCCGGAATTCAGAGCTGCCGGGGCTGGGATTTGAGGTGTCGCCTGGTTTCATCATTTTTCAGCTTCTCATCGATGGAACTGTGGGTAATCGGTCATTCAGCGATCAGAGCCGCACCAAGGCCTTGCCCTGATTGCGACCCTGCATCAAGCGCACAAAGGCAGCCGGCGCGCTTTGCAGGCCCTCGGCGATGTCTTCGCGAAACTGCAATCTGCCGGCCAGGTAATGCGCCTTCATTTCCGTCAGCATCTGCTCCAGCGCATCCCAATGGTCATAGACGACCAGACCGCGCATGGTGGCGCGGGCACGGATCAACAAGGCCGGATTGATCGCTGTCGGCGCAGCGCCGTTGTACTGCGCCATCAGCCCGCACAGCACGACCCGCGCACCCAGCGCCAGACGTTCCAGCAGGGCCAGCAGCGTATCGCCACCGACATTGTCGAAATACACATCGACACCCTGAGGGCAAAGCCGGTCGAGCGCCTGACGCAGGTCTTCAGCGCGGTAATCAATACAGGCATCAAAGCCGGCCACCCCGGTGACCCAGGCACATTTCTCCGGGCCGCCGGCGATGCCGATGACCCGGCAGCCCTTGATTTTGGCCAATTGACCGACGGTTGCACCGACCGGCCCGCTCGCAGCAGAAACGACCAGCGTATCGCCAGCCCGGGCATCGGCCAGACGGTTCAAACCCGCCCAGGCAGTCAAGCCCGGCATACCCAGGCCGCCCAGGGCCAGCGTCGGCCGATCCAGCCAGGCCGGTACGCGGCGCGCCTGCGCCACCGCTGCAGCGTCGAGCAAGGCATGGCTGCGCCAACCGCAGGCAGCGACCCATTGCTCGCCGGCGGCCATGGCCGGATGACGCGAGGCCAGCACCTCGACCAGGCCCTCGCCGCGAACCAGGTCGCCAATGCCGATCGAAGCGCTGAGGTGGCGGCCGGCCATCGCGCTGCGCAGATAGGGGTCGAGCGACAGCGCCAGCACGCGGACCAGTACCTGCCCGTCTTCGGGCTGTGGCAGTTCGGCATGGCCAAAAGCAAAGTCGCTGGCGTCGGGCAGGCCGACCGGTGTGCGTTGCAGCGTGATTTGTTCGATGTGCATCGGCAAGCGGCTTTCAGTGAGCTATTGGCTTGAGGTTCAGGCAGGTCTCGCGAAGGCTTAGCAAATGCTGCTGCATCGCCGCCATGCGCTGAACCATCGGCGCGGGAATATCGAGCGAGCGCACCTGAGGCGGCAACTGCTTGGCCAGCAAGGCGTCGATCTGTTTCAGCAGGATCGAGCCCTGCCAGCGAAAAATCGTTGTCGGCACCCGCAGCGCCTGCACATTTTCTGCCCGTTCATGGTCGAAGGCGGCAAGGTAGGCCAGCGCATAGTCCGACCCGGCGGCCAGCAGCGCGGCAAAGGTGGCGTGAATCTCGTCAGCTGATGGAGGATCAGCCCGAAAGCGATGCGCATCGTCTTGTTCGAACCAGGGAAAATACTGCAGCATGCCAGCGCTGATGCGCCAGGCTTCGAGCAGATGACTGCCATCATCTCGCGGGCTCAGGTCGGGGAAATAGTTGGCGACGATATGTTCATGTTCAGCAGGCTCGAAATGCGCAGCGTTGTCGAGCAGCAGGTGCAACAGCCCGGCCGGATGCTCCAAGGCATAGGCGATGGCCAATTGCGCACCGGTGGCCGAGCCGTAAAGAAGGAAGGGCTGGCCGATCACATCGCTGAGCAGTTGATGCAATGGCGCCACATAGTCGACCAGCGAAGCCGGCGGCATCGGCAGCGGATCAGAGCCGCCATAACCCGGCGTATCGACTGCCACGACATGGAATTGATCTGC
>CAMDHE010000094.1 GCA_945898095.1 Roseateles toxinivorans
GTTCCGAATCGGACCAGCTTGGGGACCTTGAAGGATGGCAACCGGGCCTTCAGGAACTCAATCACCGAGCGCTCGTCCAGTGCCGCTCCTGGCACCGGTTCAATGTGGGCCGCCAGCGATTCACCGTATTCGGCGTCAGGAATGCCGAAAACAGCGCAGTCGCGCACTGCGGTGTTGTTGAGCAGGATGCCCTCGATCTCCGATGGGTACACGTTCACACCGCCGGTGATGACCATGTCCTTCTTGCGGTCGAGCAAAAACAGGTAGCCGGCCGGATCGAGTTGGCCAATATCACCGGTGGCGATGAGACCAGCCCGGTCGAGAGCAGCGCGTTCCGCGGGGAGGTTTCGGTAAGTGAAGTCAGGGTAGTTCTTGTTACGCACAGCGATCTCGCCAGTGTGACCCGCGGGCAAGGGTTCGCCGTATTCGTCCAGCACTGCCACCCGGCAATCGGGCAGTGGTCGGCCCACCGAGCCAGGACGCTGCAAGTATTCCTGGCTGGTGATCATGGTGACGGGGCCGGTTTCGCTGGCACCGTAGAACTCTTGCAACACCGGTCCCCACCAGTCGATCATGGCGCGCTTGATGTCAGGCGCGCAAGGCGCAGCGGAGTGGGTCACGCATTCGATGCTGCTTAGATCAACCGATCGCCGCTGGCTTTGATCCAATCGCAGCAGTCGCACGAACATCACTGGCACCATCAGCAAGTGCGTGATGTGCTGCGTCTGGATCAACTCGAGCACGCGTTGCGCGTCGAAGCGAATTTCCACGAACAAGGCCCCGTCTGCTCCCATAGTTGCCAGCGCCGTGTTGGCATATGACATCGACATGGAGTGATAAAGGGGGCCGCAGATCAGGGCACGCATGCCTGAGCGGAAGCCGTAGGTCCGGCGCTGCGACTCCATCATGGCAGAGAGACGCTCGTCCAATAGAGCCTCGCGGTCGATGGCTTTAGGCGCACTGGTGGTCCCCGATGTGTAGATCAGTGCACCGCGCTGGGCGACCCGTTGGCCATCGTACGCAGGGCAGTCGGCCAGCAAGCGGGACCACCGCAGGGCAGGCTCGAAAACGCAGACATCGGCGCTGTCCACCCCGACCAATGTCAGTGCTGGGGGCCAGGCCTGAGCATGCAAATGTGCCAGGTCATCGTGAACGATGGCGAGCCGGGCGCCAGCGTTCTTGATGATGAGCTTCAGTTCATCGGTCGTGCAATGCCAGTTCAAAGGTACCGGTGAGGCACCCAAGCGCGAGATGGCGGTTGCGGCCTGCAAGAAGGCCGAGTCGTTGCGAAGCAGCAGTAGAACCGCATCCGCCTCGCCAACTCCCAGTCTGCTGAGTCCGGTCATCACCTTGCTGACTTGTTCCTCGAACACAGCTGTCGTCTGCCCTTGGTCTGGAAAGCTGATGTAGCCCATTGCGTACAGTACCTCTTGCCGGGTCACTGGGTGCTGGTCACGCCGCTCTGGCGGATCAGCTCCGTCCAGTCCTGAAGTTCCTTCTGCAATTGGGGACCCCACTCCTGCGGCGTGCTGCTGTAGGGCTCAATGCCCAGGCTGGCCAGAAAGCTGCTTACGGCAGGTTGGTTCAAGACCTCGCGAATATCGGCTGCGATCTGATCGGCAATATTCGAAGGCGTACCTTTCTTGGCCATGACCCCGTGCCATCCCACCAACTCGAAGCCCTTCATGCCTAGCTCTTTGAACGTCTTGACATCAGGCATGCCAGCGTAGCGCTTGGTGCCGGCCACGGCAATCGGACGCAATCGGCCGCCGCGCATTTGCGCCAGCGCCTGCGTTGCTTCCACGAAGGATGCATCCACGTGCCCGCCCAGCAAGGCGGACACCGCCGGCGCACCGCCCGCGTAAGGCACGTTGGTCACCTTCACGTCCGCGACCTTGTTGAAGATTTCACCGTAAATCTGGGCGGTTGATGCGGCGCCAAAGGACGCGAAGGCCATCGGGCTGGACTTTGCTCGTGCGACGAGTTCATCCAGCGTCTTCGGGCCATCCGTGCGCACCATGAGCACCAGCGGTGCCATCGCCGTGGGTGTGATGGCGGCGAAATCCGCGATCGGATCGTAGGCGAGCTTCATTCCCAGAGCCGAGGCCTGGATGTGCGTGGTCGAGGTGCACAGCAGGGTGTGACCGTCTGCCGCTTCCCTGAGGACCGCAGACGCGGCCACCGAGCCGGCCCCGCCGGGTTTGTTCTCCACGATCACCGGCACCTTCCACTTGTCGCTGAGTGCGGGTGCGAGCTGACGAGCAAGCAGATCGCCTGGGCCTCCGGCAGGAAAAACCACCAACAATGTGACCCGGCGTGTCGGAAAACCAGCAGCCTGCGCCGGCATCATGGGCAAGGTGGCAAGCGAGGTGAGGGCTTTGAGAGCAGTGCGGCGATTGAGTTGCATGGTGGGTCTCCTGTTTAACGATGTTTAACGACCATGGAACTGGCCGGGTCTCTTTTCAATGAATGCGGCGATGCCTTCCCGGACATCGTCTGTCGCGAACGCCAGTTGGTGCGCCCTGGTCTCGAGCCGCAAGGCGGCATCCAGCGACATATCCGATCCGGCGTTGACGGCTTCCTTGATCAACCGAGTGGTCAAGGGCGGCAGGGCCGCAATTTCAATCGCGATTTCTATGGCGCGTGCATCGCAGTTGCCCAGGACAACTTCGCACACCAGGCCCATGCGCAGTGCATCGGAGGCATTCACCATTCGACCGGTGAGCACCATATACATCGCGTTGTACTTGCCGACGGCGCGTGGTAGACGCTGTGTGCCACCGGCACCCGGCACCAGGCCCAGTTTGACCTCCGGTTGAGAGAAGCGGGCCTTGTCGTTGGCGATGATGATGTCGCACTGCATCGCGTATTCGCAACCACCCCCGAGGGCGAAGCCGTTGACCGCGGCGATCAGAGGCTTGGAGAACGCTGCGATGCCCCGAGTGGTGCTCATCTTCATCACGTCGACGGCGCTCATCGTCGA
This sequence comes from Roseateles toxinivorans, assembly GCA_945898095.1. Classification (GTDB taxonomy): domain Bacteria; phylum Pseudomonadota; class Gammaproteobacteria; order Burkholderiales; family Burkholderiaceae_C; genus Paucibacter_A; species Paucibacter_A toxinivorans_A. Next base: position 2,984 of record CAMDHE010000094.1, read on the forward strand.
CCTTTCCTTGATGTCGGCGCCTGCGGCGAAGGCTTTTTCACTGCCGGCTAGCACCACGCAGCGAATTTCGGGGTCCTGATCGAGCATGGGCAACGTCGTGTTGATGATTTCCCTCACCTCGGCGTTGAGCGCGTTGAGCGCGTCGGGGCGATTGATACGCAATAGGGCGACGTGCTTTGCAGGGTATTCCAGTAGTACGGCTGACACGTTGTTTCCTCTCAGGGGGTCGGTGATGTGGTCGTGGAAACTTGTGGCTCGCCAAGGGGTAAACCGAGGGCGTCGTACTCGAACAGCCAGTTGTAGCGTGCGCGGACTTTTGCCTCGGACCACTCTTCGTCCACATAGCGTTGCGCTGAACTAGCTTGTGCGAGTGCGGGGTTGTGGAAGCGGCGCGCATTCTCAGCCGATCCACGCACGATGCGCGAGGTTCGCTCGATGCGCAGGCTTTCATAGCGCTTGAGGGCTTCGGGCAGACTCGAACCAAAGGCTTCGATGCAGCGGGCCAGGACGATGCCGTCCTCAATCGCCATATTGGCGCCCTGCGCCAGGAACGGCAGTGTGGGGTGTGCCGCATCGCCGAGCACGGTCACTCGATCCTGCGACCAGGCGGTGAGAGGTTCCCGCCCCATCAAGGCCCACTTGTACGGCTGCTTGATCCGTTCGATCATCATTTGTACGTCCGAATGCCAGCCCCTGAAGTCCCGCGCGCATTCTTCCGCGCTGCCGGGTTCGGTCCATGACTCCAATTGCCAATCGTCGCGCTCCACGATGCCGACGAAGTTCATCAACTGGCCGCCGCGCAGCGGATAGGTGACCACGTGGGCGCCCGGCCCAATCCAGTTGACACCGACAGGGCGCAGGAACCCCTTGGGCAATTGATCCACCTGGATCAGTCCTCTCCAGGCCAGGCAACCGGTGAACTGCGGCGCTTCTTGACCGAACAGGAGGCCCCGGACCATCGAGTGCACACCATCCGCACCCACCAAGGCCGCGCCATGCACCTGGGATCCGTCTTCAAGATCGATAGTGACGCCGTTGCCGTCTTGTGTGAATCCGATACAGCGGCTGCCAGTCCGGATAGCTTGGGGGTCAGCCTGCCGCACTGCTTCATGCAGGATGCGATGCAAGTCCCCGCGGTGGATCATCAAGTAAGGGTAGCCGAAAGTCGTCCGGGATTCAGCGCCGAGGTCGAAGAGCTTCCAGCGTTGCCCGGTGTTCCAGAGGCGGACTTCCTTGCCCTCGGGTGCGGTAGCCACGCGCTGCAACGCGCTCTCCAGACCGAGCGAAAACAGGCAGCGGGTACCGTTGGCACTGAATTGCAGGCCGGCTCCAACATCGCTCAGTGAAGGCGCCTGTTCGTGAATCCTCACGGCGATTCCGCGCTGCAGGAGCGCCAGCCCGAGCGTTAGACCGCCGATGCCGGCCCCTGCGATGACGATAGGCTTGGGTTCTGACATTCAATTTCCTCCGGGGCTTGATTCCAAAGGATGTCAACTCATAAGTCAATTTTTGATATATTATAGATTCATATCAAATGAATATTAATATATCGCTTCGGCAACTCCAGGCTTTTGTGTCAGTAGCGCGCCTCAGCAGCTTTACGCGTGCTGCAGAAGAGATCAGCATCACCCAGGCTGGGTTGAGCATCATGATCAAGGAGATGGAGGAGCAACTCGGGTACCGCCTGTTCGATCGGACGACCCGGGCAGTCTGGCTGACGGACGCCGGCGAACGCTTCCTGCCCGTGGTGACAAGGGCGTTGCATGACATCGAGGAAGCGGCTTTGCGTTTGGCGCGTGACGAGGAACAGTCGCACCTCAAACTGTGTGTGGCTGCGACGCCTTTGGTGTGTGCCACCATCCTTCCCGGCGTGATCAGCAAATTGCGTGGTATCCATCCGAGCATCCAGATCGAGGTGCGCGATGTAGAGCGACCGGTGGTGCAGCAAATGGTGGAGTCCGGGTCGGCAGACCTTGGTCTGGGCATTCTGTTCCAGCCGTCGGCAGGGTTGCTGCTCTCTCCCATTCATCAGCTCTCGTTGGTTTGCGTGCAGCCCTCGGCGGGGTTGTCGGCGCCGGGTGGCCATCCGGAAACCGCCATGCCATGGACCGATCTGCGCGAGGGCGCATTGTTCAGTTTGCCTGCCGGCAACACGGTCCAGCAGTTGGTCGATGAGCAACTGGAGCGCATCGGTCGAAACGATGATGCACGACTGACCTACCAGAATATGCTCACCATCCTCGGCATGGTGGGAGCCGGCTTGGGTTGCGCTGTCTTGCCATCCTTTGTTCGAGCAGCATGCAGCCAGTTTCAGGTCAGGGTGACGGACCTGGTCAAGCCGAGCGTGGAACTCGATCTCTACGTTGTCAGTCGCAGGGGGGTGATCCCGCCAGCGGCATCCGCCCCGTTCATCGATGCCTTCCGCCATGAGGTCGAGTTGATCGAGTCCATGTTCCGTGCACCGGAGCGGCCAGTGCGCGTCCCCTGACTGCTCCAGGATGTGGCAACAACGATGCTGGCGCCGGGGGTATTGGCCCGGGCCTTGCCTGCGATTGCCTTTCACCTGCCGGCGTAGCGCTGGTCCATTTCGTTCCAACGCGCTGTTTGCACTGCGAGCTCGCGATCGCTGACGCTCGCCAGGCGATGCTCCATCTCTGCGGTGTCGCCTTTGTGCTTGAGCATGGCCAGCACTTCCTGCGCAGCGAAGATGGCGGCGCGATGTGTCTGCGAGGGGTAGATGCCGAAAGCGAAACCCATCTCTTCCAGTTGTTTGGCGGGCAGCGCAGGTGTCTTGCCACCCTCGAAGATATTGCACATGCAGGGTTTGGCAAAAGTCTTGGGGATCTGGCCGAGTTCCGCCACTGATTGAGGCGCCTCCAAGAAGGCCACGTCAGCGCCGGCCTCCAGGTACCACTGCATGCGCTCAGCCGCGGCCTCGAAGCCTTCTGTGGCACGTGCATCGGTGCGTGCAATGATGACCATGTCGGCGTCGCGGCGCGTGTCCACCGCTGCCTTGATCTTGCCGGTCATCTCGGCGGTGGTGATCATCTGTTTGCCCTCGTAGTGGCCGCACTTCTTGGGTGCAACCTGGTCCTCCAGATGAAAGCCCGAGACGCCCGCTTTCTCGTACTCGCGCACCGCGCGCACCACGTTCAGCGCGTTGCCATAGCCGGTGTCCATATCGGCGATGACTGGAATATCTACGATGTCTACCGTGCGGCTGATGTGAGCCACGTTTTCGGTCATGGTAAGGAGACCGAGGTCCGGGTAGCCCTGGGCGCGTGAGAAGCCGCCGCCGGTGAGGTACACCGCCCCGAAGCCGGCGACCTGAACCAGCCGCGCAGTCAGCGGGTCGTAGGCGCCAGGAATGATGGTGTAGGCGGGGTCGTTGATCAGCTTACGCAGGCATTGGCGTGGTGTCATGGTTTTTTCCCCTGTTCAGGTAACGGCGAAGCACGTAGGGCAACATGCCCCCGTGGCGGAAGTAAGACAGGTCGAGCTGCGTGTCGAGGCGCAGCCTGAGTATTAGTTCTTGCACCTTGCCATCCTTGTGCACCATGGCGCGTACCTCCTGGCCTGGCTTCAGGTCGCCGGACAAGCCCAGGATGTCGAAGGTTTCGCTGCCGTCGATGGAGAGGCTCTTGCGCGTGTCGCCGCCAGTAAATTCCAGCGGCAGCACGCCCATGCCCACCAGGTTGGAGCGGTGGATGCGTTCGAATGACCCGGCGATGACGGCGCCAACTCCCAGAAGTCGAGTGCCCTTGGCCGCCCAGTCGCGCGACGAGCCCGCACCATACTCGAGACCAGCCACGATCACCAGCGCTACGCCACTCGCGCGGTAGCGTTCGGCCGCATCCGGAATGGACAAGCGCTCGCCACTCGGGTAATGCACGGTCGAACTGCCCTCGACTTCGGGCGTCATTTCATTGCGCAAGCGAATGTTGGCAAAAGTGCCGCGGATCATCACGTCGTGGTTCAGGCGGCGCGCCGCATAGTTCACATAGTCGGCACGCGGTACACCTTCAGCCAGAAGGTATTGATCGGCCGGCGTGCCCGGCGAGATGACGCCGATGGGCGAAATGTGATCGGTCGTGACCATATCGCCCAGCAAGGCCAGCACGCGCGCCCCCCGGATATCTTTGCTGGGTTCGGCCAAGCGCTGGAAGCCTTCGAAGAATGGCGGGCGGCGGATGAATTTGCTGGCCTCGTCCCATTCCATTAACGTGCCCTTGCTGCCGCTGATCGCGCGCCACGCTGCGCTACCTTCGAGGATATTGTCGTAATTGGCTGTGTAGCGCGCAGGTGCGAGCAGGTGCTGCATCAAGTCCTGGATTTCTGTATCGCTTGGCCAGATGTCAGCCAGGAACACGGGGCGGCCGTCAGAACCGGTGCCCAGAGGCTCCTGCTCCATATTGATGAGAATGCTGCCAGCCAGCGCGTACGCCACCACCAGCGGCGGTGAAGCCAGAAAATTCGCTCGCACCGCCACATGCACACGCCCTTCGAAATTGCGGTTGCCAGAAATCACGGCGACGGTGGTGCTGCCATGCTTTTCAATGGATTCGGCCACGCCCGGCACGAGCGGCCCTGAGTTGCCCATGCAGGTCATGCAGCCGAAGCCCACGACGTTGAAGCCCAGTGCATCGAGTGGCTCCTGAAGGCCGGCATCACGCAGGTAGCCGGCCACCACGCGTGAGCCAGGTGCGAGCGAAGTCTTGACCCAGGGCTGCGTGCGCAGTCCGCGCTGAACTGCGTTGCGCGCCAACAGGCCTGCTCCCAGCATGACCCAGGGGTTGGAAGTGTTGGTGCAACTTGTGATGGCAGCCAGAACAATATCGCCGTCGCGTGGCCTGGGGACTTTGGTCTCTGCCGCTGGTTCAGAAAGCGGCCTGGGTGGAAAAGCAGCAGTGAACGCTCCTTGCACCTTGGCCAGCGTCACGCGGTCTTGCGGTCGGCTCGGACCGGCCATGCTGGACTCCACCGCGCTGAGGTCAATATCGATGACTTCCGTGTAGTCGGCCTCTGCCGCGCCGGGTTCCCACCAGAGACCCTGAGCGCGGGCATAGGCCTCGACCAGCGCGATCTGCTCCGCGCTGCGCCCAGTCAGGCGCAGGAATGTCAGCGTCTGCTGGTCCACCGGAAAGAAGCTCATGGTTGGCCCTATCTCGGGCGTCATATTGGCCACGGTCGCGCGATCCGGCAGGGCGAGTGCGGACAGGCCCTCGCCGAAGTATTCAATGAATTTCCCGACCAGTTTTTCGCGGCGCAGTCGCTCGGTGATGGTGAGCACCAGATCGGTGGCGTTGGCGCCTGCTGGAAGCCGCCCGGAAAGGCGGATGCCGATCACGGGCGGAATGAGCAGACTGACCGGTTCGCCCAGAGCGACCGATCCGCCCTCCAAGCCCCCCACGCCCCAACCGATGATGCCCAGGCTGTTGATCATTGAGGTATGGCTGTCCATGCCGATCAGCGAGTCTGGGAAAGCGATCGTGCGGCCGTCATGCACTTCAGTCCAGACTACGCGTGCCAGATATTCGAGATTGATCTGGTGGCAGATACCAGCACCTGGCGGAAAGACGCGCAGCCGTTCGAACGCTTGTGAAGCCCAGCGCAAGAAGCGGTAACGCTCACCATTGCGTTCGACTTCTCGCTTGAGGTTTAACTCGACTGCATCGGGTCGGCCGTGGACTTCGACATCGCCTGAGTGGTCGACGATCACATCGACCGGCAGCTGCGGGTTGATCTCGGCCGGGTTGCCTCCTTCTGCGGCCATCGCGTCGCGCATTGCCGCCAGATCGCCGAAGAGGGGCAGGCCGGACGATTCCGGCATGATCATCCGTGTTGGGCGGAAGGCGATTTCACCGCTGTCTGCGCCGCGCGACCGGAGCCAATCCGCCAGTCGCGCAATGTCGCTGCCGTCGGAACGGCCCTCGGCATGCTGGCGAATGAGGTTTTCCAGTACGTTCTTAAGGCATCGCGGCAGTCGGCCGATGCCAGCCAGGCCCTGTTGCTCGGCGGCCAGCAGGCTGTAGTAATGAACCGATGAAACGCCGGCAAGCGGAACAAGGGTCTGGCGGGCGTCGATGACCATTCAGCACTGTCTCCAGTCAATCAGAGTGGGTAGTTTTAATTTTCAAAAAAATACTCGATCCGCTTGGAATCAGGCTATTTTTGATATTGTCCGCAAGATTATCTGAAAATACTACAATCCGGCCAAAATTTGAATTCAAAAGATGGCCAAAATAAAAAACAAAACAGATATTCTTGAAGTTGCCGCCGGATAGTGTGCAGTACTCATCTCGCCGTTCGGCTTTACGGAAATTCCATCCTTTGAGCGCGAACTTGGGGCCAAGGTGGGCGAAACGCTAATCAGGAGACTTATGCAAGCAGAACAGACATCACACGCAGCAGCCTGGTTGTCGCCAGAGTTGGCCGGCGATAAAAGCTGGATCTATTCACTCGATGTTGGCGCAAGTATCGACATGGCGGCTGCCGTGCGCTCCGCCGCGCAGTCGGGCAAGCAACTCCTAGACTATCGCAAGGAAGACTTCAATTTTGCAAGTGCGGCTCCGGTCATCGAGCAAGCGTTTCAGCAAGCCAAACACGGGCGCGGCCTCGCGATCCTGAGGAACCTGCCGCGCGGCAGCTTGTCCGAGAGGGAGTTCGAACTTATGACATGGGGCATCGGACTGCACCAGGGTGTTGCGCGGCCGCAGGGCAAGGCAAGTCAATATATTTCGCCAGTGCGTGATGTTGGCGTCGACTACCGTAGCGCCAAGGGGCGCGGGTATTCGTCGAATGCCGAACTTGACTACCATACAGACCGTGCCGATGTGATCGTGCTGAGTTGCTACAACAAGGCCGAGTCAGGCGGCAAGAGCATGGTGGTCAGTACCGCAGCGGCATTCAAGCGCTTCGCCGAACGCCATCCGGGCTTGCTCGAGTACATGTACCGCCCGATCCATTTCAGTCGCCAAGGCGAAATGCGCTCGGGAGAAGGCCCAACCTTCGTTCATCCAGTCGTGACGGAGGTTGAGGGCCAGAGGTTCGTGCGCTGGAACCGCAACCGCGTAATGACAGCGCAGGAAATACCGGGCGTGCCTCGGATTGAAGCCGATTTCTGGCATGCGCTCGATACCTTCGATGCGATATTGCATGAGCCGGACATCGAGTTCAGCATGTACTTGCAACCCGGCGACATGCAAATTCTGAACGGCAACGCGACCTTGCATGCGCGCACCAATTACATGGATGGCGATGATCCGCTACAAAAGCGGCTGATGTTCCGCTTGTGGCTGTCAACCCCGGACAGCGGCCCGGTGCCAGAAAGCTGGGCAGGCGTCTATGGGGCCGTAGAGGCAGGCGCGGTTCGCGGCGGTATTCTCGGCGACCATTACGACGGCAACTGCCGCGCGTTTGACCAGCGCCAGGCCCAGCTATTCGGCATGACCTATGACGCAAAGCTTTATGGCTGATCACAGCATCTTTTCAACCCATTTCACAGAGCCCAACCAGGAGACAAGAATGATGACCATGTCCAGAAGCTTGAGGGTAATTTTTGCCTCGGTCGCCTTCGCGGCTGCGCCGGTGTGCGCTGAAATCGGCGACATCAAGGTGGCCAGTGGACCCTCGATCGGCTATTTGCCTTACTACGTGATGGATCAACACAAACTGTTCGAAAAGAATGCCAAAGCGGCCGGCTTGGGCGACGTCAAGGTAAGCTTTGTCGAGATTACCGGCGGAGCGGCCATGAATGACGCGCTTCTGTCCGGCGCAGTCGAGTTCTCATCGGTGGCAGTGCCTGCGTTCCTCACGCTATGGTCCAAGACGCGAGGAACCCCTCAGGAGGTCAAGGCAGCCGCTGCTCTGAACTCACAGCCCGTGTTCATGAATACCAACAACCCCAACGTCAAGAGCGTCAAGGATCTGACCGCCAAGGACAGGATTGCTGTGACGGCGGTCAAAGTTTCGGTGCACGCGATCATCGTCCAGATGGCGGCCGCTCAGGCCTTCGGCGAAGCCAATTATGCACAGTTGGATACGCTCACTGTGGGTCTGCCTCATGCCGTCGCGCGCGATGCGCTGCTCTCCAAGTCTGGCGACGTGACGGTGCATATGGCGACCGAACCCTTTGCTGCGCAGGAGCTGAAACAGCCCGGCATTCGCTCGATCCTGTCGTCCTATGATCTGCTGGGTGGCCCGGCAACAGTCAGCTTGGTCGTGGCAAGCTCAAAGTTTCGCGAAGCCAACCCCAAAACCTATGCTGCCTTCATGGCCGGACTGAACGAGGCGATCAACATGATTGCCAAGGACAAGAAGGCCGCAGCCGAGATCTTTGTCAAGGCCACCAAGAGCAAGGCCAGCGTGTTGGAAGTCTTGGAAGGGTTGGAGGACAAGAAAAACCCGATCACCTTCAGCACCACACCACTTCACACCATGCGCTTTGCGGAGTTCATGTCCAAAGCCAAAACGATCCAGAACAAACCGGCTTCGTGGAAGGATCTGTTCTTTCCCGAAATCCATGCCCTACCTGGCAGTTGACTCGCGGTCGTTTGCAATGGACGCCAATGACAAGCCTGAGGATTCGGCTGTACCCCTGCTGCAAGTTGCCGGGGTCACGCTTCAGTACAGGACGCCAGACCACCTGGTGACCGCCACATACCGAGTCGATTTCGATGTATTCAAGTCGGATCGCTTTGTGATCCTCGGGCCATCGGGTTGCGGCAAGTCCACGCTTCTCAAGGCGGTGGGCGGCTATATCTCGCCGGTGGAAGGGGAGATCCGCTTGAAGGACAAGGTTGTGAGCAAACCCGGACCGGACCGAATGCTCGTATTCCAGGAGTTCGATCAGTTGCTGCCCTGGAAGACGGTGAAGCACAACGTCATGTTCGCCTTGATTTCGAGCGGACGACTGGCGGGCCATGCCGCTGAAGAGAAGGCCATGCAGTACATCGAAAAAGTGGGTTTGGCCAAGTTCGCGGATAACTACCCGCACACATTGTCTGGCGGCATGAAACAGCGCGTAGCGATTGCACGCGCGATGGCCATGGAGCCCGAGATCCTGCTGATGGATGAGCCTTTTGCCGCCTTGGATGCTTTGACGCGCAGCAAGATGCAGGAGGAGTTGCTTCAATTGTGGGAAGACACGCGCTTCACCATGCTGTTTGTGACGCATTCGATTCCCGAGGCGGTCTTGCTCGGCAACCGGATTCTTTTGCTCAGCCCGCACCCGGGGCGCGTCAAGGCAGAGCTTGACAGCGACGGCAGCGATCCGAAAGGAGCTGATGGCAAGCTGCTGTCGGAGCGCATTCACGATCTGCTGTTTGCGGATCAAGTGGAAGAAGCGGCGGCGATCCATGCGTAAAACCGGCGCGCGACCTGAGTTCATTCGCGATGTTCAGCAGGAGTCATTCGGCATCATCGAGAAACCGCTTCCATGGACTGCCAAAGCAGTGGCCAATCCCTGGCTGCGCAAAGTGGTGCTGTTGCTTGTGCTTGCAAGCGCCTGGGAGCTCTATGCAACCCTGCTGAACAACCCGTTTTTGATGCCGCGGTTCTCCGCGACCATGCAGGCCTTTTACGAAAACATGGCCAACGGCACTTTGTTCAAGCGTGGCTGGGTGTCTGTCAGGCTCTTGCTGGTCGGCTATGGAGCGGGCATTCTGGCCGCCGCTGTACTGGCAGCCTTTGCTAGCGTGTCGCATGTCGGCAAGGATTTTCTCGAGACGCTGACCGCCATGTTCAATCCGCTACCGGCCATTGCGCTCTTGCCTTTGGCCATGATCTGGTTTGGCCTGGGTCACGGCAGCCTCGTTTTCGTGTTGATCCACTCGGTGCTCTGGCCGGTCGCGCTCAATACGCATTCGGGCTTCCTCTCGGTTTCGAACACGCTGCGCATGGTGGGGCGCAACTGCGGCCTCACGAGTGTCCAGTTGATCTGGCAAATCCTGATTCCGGCCGCGTTCCCCAATATCCTGAGTGGCTTGAAAATTGGCTGGGCATTCGCATGGCGAACCCTGATCGCGGCAGAGCTTGTCTTTGGCGCCACCGCGGGCTCGGGCGGCCTTGGCTGGTTCATCTATGAAAACAAGAATCAGCTTGAGATTCCGAACGTCTTTGCAGGCCTGTTTTCTGTAATTTTGATCGGCCTGTTGGTAGAAAACATTTTGTTCCGCAACATCGAAGCCCGCACCATCAGGCGTTGGGGAATGCAGGCCTGAGGATGCCCAGCCATTTAGCGCGTCGCGGCGCTATCGGGCTTGCAATTCCCGGCCATGCCGCCATGGGTGGGGGTGCAGCAAAGAAGTCGCGCGTGGCAGAGCGGGCATAACTGCCCTGGCATGAGTTGTTTGCAGTGGCCTCTCGCGGCGAATCACAAGCAGAGCCTGTTCATCGCCCGGTCATGAAATCACTCATCCAGCCGATGCATTGCTTAGGAAGTCGGATGGCTTGTTGCCTGGCTTGATCGCTGTGCCGATCAGTCATACTCCGAGCAAATGCGCTTGAATTCCTATTCGTCGTCGCTCAAATGAAGGCCGAGATCATGCTTCTGGCTTCGAGCTGAAGGCAATGGATGGTTCGAGGCGACCGCATTGATTTTGAAAAATCCGGTGCCTTGAAATGCCAAAAATTTGCCTCGAAATTTTTACGGGAGTTTTGCTGATGAGCCGGAAAAATGGTCATGGAAACGCTTTGAAAAGCCGATTCCATGATAATTTCCGCCGCCTGTTTCTGTCGACGGCATTGGCTGTAGCGACTCTGACAGCGCCGGCCATTCAAGCCCAGATGCCATCCTCGGATGGTCCACCGCCGCTGATTTTGGTTTCGATCGATGGTTTCCGGCCCGACTATCTGAACCGGAATGTCACGCCGAATCTGAATGCCCTGGCAGCAACAGGCGTGCGTGCTGAAGCGATGCATCCCTCTTTTCCTTCCAAGACCTTTCCCAATCACTACACGCTGGTGACCGGATTGCGTCCGGACCGCCACGGAATCGTCGACAACACGATGGAAGACAGCGCCATTCCGGGTGTGCGTTTTCACTACTCGAATCAGGCTGCAGTGACCGACCGGCGCTGGTGGGATCAGGCGGAGCCGATCTGGGTCAGCGCCGAGAAAAATGGCATCCGGGCAGCGACCATGTTCTGGCCCGGATCAGAAGCGCCAATCCAGGGCGTTCGACCCAGCGAATGGAAGGTCTTCAACGGCAAATTGCCTGCCAATGATCGCGTTGACACCTTGCTGGGTTGGCTGGATCGGCCGGTTGCACAGCGGCCTGGTTTCTTGACCCTTTATTTCGATAATGTCGACCATGCCGGCCACGAATTCGGCCCGGATGCAAGGCAAACGACAGCAGCTGCGCAACTCGTTGATGCGGCCATTGGCCGTTTGCTCCAAGGCCTGGAAAAATTGCATATCGACGCCAATCTTGTCATCGTGGCAGACCATGGCATGGCGGCGATCTCCTCTGCCCGGGCGATCCGCTTTGACCTGATTGCGCCGGCGGGCAGTTATCGCATGGTGACCAGCGGCCCCTATGCGGGTATCGAAGCGGCGGCAGGTCAGGACGGCATCCTGGCCGAGGCCATTCTCAAGCCCCATGACCATATGCAATGCTGGCGCAAGGAGAATATTCCGCCGCGTCTGCATTACGGAAAGAATCCCCGTGTGCCGAGTTTCTTTTGCCTGGCCGAGTTGGGCTGGGTGATCGCGCCCAATGCCAAAGCCGCTGATCGCACCATTGGCGGTACGCATGGCTATGACAATCTGGCGCCGGAAATGGAGGCACTCTTCATTGCTTCCGGTCCGGCCTTCGAGCGGCAGGTGGTCCTGGCACCGTTCGAAAATGTCGATGTCTATCCGCTGATGATGAAGCTGCTCGGCCTGCAGGCTCTGCCATCCGATGGCAACTTGACCCCCTTTGCTCGAGCCCTGAAAGGCGCCAGGCCGGCGCTCAAGTAATACTTCTGCAAACGGCCTCCGGTCTTGTCACGCGCTGCGATGGTGCAGGCCGAAAGTGGTACAGGTGCATCCGGCAATGCTTCGCCAAGCGCCGATGATCAAGGTCCCGGACCATGCCGCATTGCCCTGAACCTCGATTCAGTTGATCGCTCCCGATCGTCTCGGAGGCTTCATGCCTTGTGTGATTTCCCTGCCCGCCTGCCTTCACCCAATGGGTGAGAACGCTACGCAGCCGATTGAGCTGCGCTACGGCACGGCACGCTGGCTGCGTTGCTTCTCCTGATGGGCATCAGCCCACTGCGTCGGCGCGCCCTGCCAGCGCAAGCATCGCAGCCCAATCGTCCGCGTCCAACTACCGAACCTAGGCTGAAAATTTGCCGATTCGCCTTTGTCGCCGATTTGCTGCTACGTGCTGTCGCCGGCTCGCAGTTCTTGGCGGGTTTTGTCCTCGCCATGGCACCGGCCTGTGACGCAGACTAGCCGGAGCAATCACCGGCTTTGTTACCGCTTATTGGCCGAAGTAGGCCTGATTGATCTTGTAGCCATCCTGGATGATGCGGTCCATCTCCCGGTGTGCCATCTCGTTGGCGAGCGCGGCCTTGACGGTTGGCAGGGGCATGGCGCGACGCTCTTCGACCCGGATGATATGCAGGCCGTGCCTGGTCTGGATCGCTTGGCTGACCTTGCCGATTGGCAGGTTGAAAGCGATGTCTTCGAAAGTTGCTTCGGTCGAACCCTTGACCACAAAGCCGATGTCGCCGCCCGACTGGATCGACCCGACATCGTCCGATTCGGCTTTGGCCAGCGCCGCGAAATCTGCGCCTTTGGCCAGCTTGGCCAGCAGACTCTGAGCCTTGGCGTCGGCCTGCTCGAGCGTCAGGTCGGGTTTGCCCTTGCGCAGCGCCACTTCAGAGCCCTTGACGCGTATCAGGATCTGCCGCACATGGGGTTCCTGGAAGGATTGCTTGTTCTTCTCGTAGGCGGCAGCAAGGGCAGCCTCGTCCTTCAGATATTCGCTGCGCAGGCTCAGCAAGAGCTGGTTGGCCAGCAACTGGTTCGTGAAGTTGCGGATGCGCAACTGCACGGCAGGCAACTGGTCGAGCTTGCGGCTGCGTGCTTCGGCCTCCATAGCGAAGGCACGGCCGATCTCATTGCCCAGCGCAAGCTTTGCTGACGGATCGGCTTGGGCTCGCGCCAGGCGGGCATCACCAGCCAGCATCTGCTCGAAATCGCCCTTGGTGATGGACAGCCCGCTGGCCTCGATGATGGGACTGTTGTCACTGAGCTGAGCCTGGGCTGCGATGCTGCAGAGCAATACAAGGGCTAGGGTGATGGGACGAATCATGAAATCTCCGGGATCAAGAAAATTAGGAGGTGGCCGACAGCCTGAGCCGTCAGCCTCTGAGCTTGAGTTCAAGCCGTCTTCAGTTGCAGTTCGGGAACTTGAACGAGGCAATGCGGGTGTGCCAGACGAAGGAGCCACTGGCTGCGATGTATTGCGTCGTGTACCAGAAGGTGCAGTCATCGACTGGGTCGATCTGCATCGTCGAGTAATCGCCCCAACGCGTGTGGTTGGTGGCCGTCTGGCTGCCGCCACCCGCTTGCACCAATACTTCGGTGCGCAGCATGTTCTTCGGGTCGTTCTTCAAGCGGCCGCTGACCCGGATGCCCGGATTGATGGTGGCCGATGAAGCCGAGTAACCCACGCCCATATTTCCCAGTTTGTCGAAGGCGGCCGAACTCATCCAGCGCGAGTCAGCACTCGGGTTGTAGGTGCTGTTCTGGTACACGATTGGCGGGCTGGATGCCGGGTTGCGGATCTCCCACCAGCGCAATTGCGCCTTCTTTGTGCCGCCCGCATCCGGATCGACCGCCTGCGTCACCAGCAGCGATTGGTAGGCGCCGAAGTTGCGATAAGCCAGCCTGTACATCTGCCGGTCACCCAGCGTGTCCAGCTGGCGGGTGGTGCCCAGTTGGGGGACGCAGGTAAAGCTGCCGGAACCGTCGTTACAGGGTGCCAGGGTGTTGGCGTCCAGCAAAATCCTGACGGAGGAGAAGGTGGGGCCGCCGAAACCGTCGTTGAAGGTTGACAGCGCCGGGCTGACGAAGTTCGGGACGAACTTGCGCAACTGCATGGTGTAGGGCGGAAAGACGTTGTACCAATTCCAGGAAACGAAGATGTTCGGCGTTCCCGGCGGCGGCAGGGTCGTGCCGTCCAGGTCGGAGGGCAGGAAACTGAAGTCGTTTGCACTGGTGAAACAGATCTGTGTGGCAGCAGCACCGCCGTACATGGCAGCCTTGTCATAGGCGCAGGCCTTGGCGCCGTTGAAGGTCGACGGGCCGAACATGTTGTAGGACATGTACATGGCGTCAGGCCAGATGCCCATCTTGCCGTAATCGGGCAGGTCGGCGCCGAAGTTGTACTCATACAGGTTGTAGGCTCCCAGGGCATTGCTGGTCTGCGAGACCGCAAAGCATTGGGCGTTGTTGGTGCCATCAGCGGTGAAGGCGAATTGCGAGAGGATCCAGCGCTGGTTGATGCGGTCGTAAAGAACCAGCGGGTCACCCCGGTTGAATTGTTTGCACAGACTGGTGGCGGGCATATTGGCCCAGAAGGCATTGCCGAGCACAAAGCCCGGCGCCGGTAGTTGCGGTACACCAGCCTTGTTGTAGACGGCGACCTGCGAGTTCACCCATTGCACGATCTGCGTCGGGCTGACGGCCAGCGTCGTGTCGGGCGGCGCACCCAGGATGGTGAAGCCCGGGGTGCCCAGGCCGAGCGCTTCGAAGTTGGCGCCGATCGGCGCGCCCAGGGCCTGCACGGTGACGGTCTGGTTGTAGGCGGCCGGCGCATTCAGGCTGACCGCCGAGATGGTCGGCGCCTTGGTCAACAACTCCTCGGTCAGCAATTTGACGCGCGTATGGTCTCGGCCGATCCGAAATTCACTCACGGCGAAGGCACTGGTCTGGGCGCGCATGGCAATCGTGTTCAGCGGCTCGGATACACCGGTGAAGGTGGGCTGCGAGACCAATGGCGCTGAAACCTGGGCCATCGCCCCGGTCGACGCAAGCAAGGACGCAATAAGCATTTTCCGCATGATTTGCTCCATTCTGTTGTTTGGGGAAGGCAGTCATCAAGCCTTGCGTCTTGCGAGGCTGATCACTGCCAGGCCGAGACTCAGCAGGGCCAGCGCGCTGGGCTCGGGGACCGGAGTGACAGATTGCCCGTCGAGGCTGAAGGCCAGGTTCTGGGTGCTGTCTTGCCATGAAACCGAATCGAAGTAACGGGCGGTCGCACCGCTGCCGGTACCGGTTGTTTCCCACAACATCTCGCTCGGGGTGGATAAGTTCGACGGGAGATTAGCCAACCCAAGCCAGTAGGTGCCCGCAGCCAGACTCAATGCCGATGGGCCTTGGAAGACATACTCGACATATCCAATCGGGGTCGTCGCGCCGGTGGCTATGGCGGCAACGGCGCTTGCGCTGCCGGCCAGGAGATTGCCCGGTGTGCCGGCGTTGTCGCTGTAGAAACTGATTCCCAGAGAGCCGGTGTAGTCTCCAGCCGAACTCTGGGTGCTCCAGAAATGAATCCCGGTCAGGAAGGTTGCACTG
>CAMDHE010000095.1 GCA_945898095.1 Roseateles toxinivorans
GACGCGCTTCTTTCCCATGCGCCGGGCCAGCAAAGCCTGGCCAATCGTGTTGTTGATCTTGTGGGCGCCGGTATGGTTCAGGTCCTCGCGCTTGAGAAAAATCTGCGCGCCGCCAAGCTCTCGACTGAGTCGATCAGCATGGTAGATCGGGCTCGGGCGACCGACGAAATGGGCCAGCTCTTTCTTGTATTCGGCAATGAAGTCAGGGTCACGGCTGTAATGCGCATAGGCTGCATTGAGCTCGTCGAGCGCATGCACCAGTGTCTCGGCGACAAAGCTGCCGCCATAGGTCTGGCCGTTGACCGGACCGAAATGCCCGGAGGCATCGGGTTGTTGATAGCTAGTCATCTTGATTGACATTTCAGGGTATGGAAGCATGGATCTGCTCGTCCGCCAGGCGAACAGCAGCACAGAACTGACGCATCAGATCGGTGTTTTTCAGGCCTTTGCCTGATTCAACCCCAGAGCTGACGTCAACGGCCCAGGGCCGTACCTGAAGAATCCCGCTTCGCACATTTCCGGCATGCAACCCACCAGATAAAACGAGGGGACAGCCCGGATTTTTTGGAATGACAGACCAATCGAAAACCTTTCCACCACCGCCAAAACCGTCGACATGAGCGTCGAGCAATATCGCCTGGGCCTTTGAATATTGACGGGTGAAGTCTAACAAATCAAAACCCGCAGCAATGCGCGCAGCGCGCAAAAATGGCCGCCCTGCCCGCTCGCAGTCTGCTGGCGTCTCATCCCCATGGAACTGCAACAACATATTCGGCAAGACCGCAAGGGCATCGGAGAGTTCATGCTGACTTGCGTTGACAAACAAGCCGACCGGCGTCACGAACGGCGGCAGCAGTTTCACCAGTTCGGCAGCCCGCTGCGCAGTCACATAGCGCGGACTCTTGGCATAGAAGACGAAGCCGATTGCATCGGCACCAGCCTCGACAGCGGCAGCGACGTCAGCTTCGCGGGTCAGGCCGCAGATCTTGATACGGGTTCGGTGCATGGTTTGGTTCAAGGCAAGGCAATGGAGATCGGTCAACTGCTGAATCCAGGTTCAAGGCAGCCAGTCCATCGCTGCCGTATGTTCCGGGATTTGATGCAGGACATCGTAGTACGGTCCGACGAAATAGAGCCCGTCAGGGGGGAATGTCGGGGCCGCCAACTTGCGGTCGCGCGCTGCCAGCACGGCTGCGAGCCAGTCCAGATCGCGTGAGCCATTGCCCACGGCGATCAGGCAGCCCATCAGATTGCGCACCATATGGTGCAAAAAGGCCGAGGCATCAAAGTCGAAACGCCAGTAGGCGCCGTGCCGGTTGATCTCGATCGACCGCATCGTCTTCACCGGGCTGAGCGCCTGGCATTGGGAGGAGCGAAAAGCGCTGAAGTCATGTTCACCCACCAGCATTGCTGCGGCAGCACGCATCGCTTCGAGATCCAACGGCCTGAAAACCCAACCGCAGACACCCGCCTCGATCGCCGGTCGCACTGCGGACTCAAGCAACAAGAAGGCATAGCGCCGGCCCTGCGCCGAGAAGCGCGAATGAAACTGCTCAGACGGAAACAAGCACCATTGCACAGCGATATCAGGCGGCAGGTAGCGGTTGGTGCCGCGCACCCAGGACATGGGTTCGCGCAAGACGTCGGTGTCGAAATGAACGACCTGGTTCAGGCCGTGGACGCCACTGTCGGTGCGCCCGGCGCAGACCGTACGCAGATCGCAGGCTGCAAACTGCTTCAGGCCGGCCTCCAGCGCGTCCTGCACCGTCTTCAGCGAGCTTTGGCTCTGCCAGCCATGGTAGGCCTGGCCGCGATAACTGACGCCCAGGGCCACGCGCCGGCTCATGGCGTCTTGGGCATCAGCTCGGCTCTTTCAGCATTGCTGCGGCTTTTTCGCGGAGTTCGCCGTTGCCCTGGGCGACAACTTCCTGCAGCAACGCAGTAGCGCCTTCGGTGTCGCCGATTTTCAGGAATTCCAGGGCCAGCTCAAACCTTGCCTTCAAGGGGTCGACCTCCTGGACCTCGATAACCGCTGTTGCGGCCGCGCTGTCTGTTGTGGTTGCAAGTTCGAGCGGCGCGCCGAGGTCGAGTGCTTGCGAGTCGGGCTGCGATTCAGCCTTGGGTTCGGGCAGGGTCAGGTTCAAATCGATCGAAGACAGATCGAACATCAAGGGATGGCCTGGTTCGAAACTGGACGCTGCCATGTCATCGAGGTCCGAGTCAACCACATTCGTCTGATCGGAACCCAAGCTGGCCGGAACCGACAGATCGAGGTCGATTTCCGGCAGAACATTCTCGACGCCGGTCATCAAAACCTGGGTCGCGTCCATTGCCGATGAATCGGCCGGAGCACCCAGATCGAGATCAAGTTCAATCGCCTCCGAATTGTTACTCACGACTGCTTCAACAACAGCCTCAGAGACCGGTTCGATCGACACGATTGACGGCATATAAAGCAGATTGTCTGCGTCGATCTGGCGGCCGAGTTCCTGAACCTTGACCCAGTCCTCAGCCGGGGTCAGGGGCTCGACCTGCAACGCCAGTTCTTCAAAGGACTTGATGTCATGCCGATAGGCATAGACCTCCAGCAGCTTGAGCCTGAGCGCGAGGCGCTCGGGGTCCGAACGCAGGGCTTCCTTGAGCACCTCTTCAGCCTGGACATCGCGCGCATGGTCGAGGTAAGCAGCCGCCTCGTCGATCGGATCGGCAGAACCGCTGGCGTCCAATTGGCCCAGGGCCAGCGACAGCCTTTCATCCTTGTCCGGACTCACGACTTTTTCTGCACCGAGTGCAGCGCTGTCGGCATCGGTTCCATCGGTTTCAAAAATCGCCTGGGTCTTGGCGATTTCCTTGCGGCTGCGCCACTGCATGAAACCGATGGTGCCAAGAGCGGCGAGCAGCAAACCGGTCAGCGGCAGCACCAATCGACTGGCGAGCATTTGCTCAAGCAGATCAGGTTTTACATCGGAAGCCGCCGGTGCTGCTGCCACCCCTGATGTCACGACAGCGGACGAGGCACTCGCAGGGTTGGCGGCACCCGCCAGTTTTTTCAAGGCTTCGACATTGCGTGTCAATTCAGCCTTGCGCTCCGCGCTATCCTTCTTCTCGCTGTCCTTGGACAACTTGGCTTCAGCATTGGCGGCGGCTGCTGCGCTCAGTGTCAGTTTGTCGGGAACTGCAGTTGTGCGACTTTCACCGGGGGCAGCTTGCACATTGCCCTTGGCCTGTCGATCGCTCAGCGCCAGCTTCAAGGTCGGCGCGGCTTCACTCAATCGCTGGCGGTAGCTGTCGAAATCGACGCTTTGCGCATGGATCATCTGGCGCGCTTCCGCAGGTGGCAAGCTGCCGATCGAATCACTGGTCGGCAGTTGCAGAACAGCCCCGGATTTCAGGCGATTCATATTGCTGTCGACGAAAGCGTCAGGATTGTTCCGGAACAGACCAACCAGCATCTGATCCAGAGAAATGCCTGGCGCCTGCGTCTTCACGGCAATCCGGTAAAGCGTGTCGCCACTCTTTACCTTGTAGTCAGCGGCAGTCGGCGCAGCGGGTTTGGGCAATGTTTCTGCCGACGCTGACGGCGGATTTGCGCTGGGCACGGGCACCGGCATTGTTGCCATTGTTTCAGGCGCGCTGACTGGCGCCGCGATCACCGGTGTTGCCAGGGCAGTCGGCACCGCGGCAAGCGTATTGGCTGGCGGGTCGAACAGCAGACTGAAGTCGCGCACCAGACGGCCACTGGCCCAACTCAATTCCAGAATCACATCGACAAATGGCTCCTGTACCACCCGGTCACTACTGACCAGTAAAAAGTTCCGCTCGCCACTGCGCATCAGTTGCACTTGCATATTGGCAAGCAAGGCCTTGTACTCGACACCGGCGGTACGGTAGGCCTCCACTGAAGCGATGTTGACCTTCAGCGTTCCGGCCTCTTCCTGGCTCAGACTGGCAATCTCGATCTCGGCCTTGACAGCCTCGCCAATGGCAGATTGCACCGTCAGCCGCCCAAGGCCCAAGCCCCAGGCACCACTGCTTACCGCGAGCAGCAAGGCCGCACCAAGATGAGTCAGGGCAAAACGCCCGATCGAACTGGATTCAAGTTTCAAGGCATTCCCCAATGCAACAAGGCAGACCAATCAGTATTCCGCCCCTGTCGACGAAATCCTTCATTGCAGAAATTTCGTCACGAATCAAGCAGCAACCCAGCATAAGAGAAGCAGTTTTTCAGCCATTGCACAACAACAAGTTCAGCCGGCTCAATCAATTTACCCTGATTTCCCAATGGGAAATCAATCTGCCAGCAGAATTCTCAACATCCGCCGCAGGGGTTCTGCCGCGCCCCAAAGCAACTGGTCGCCGATCGTGAACGCACCGATGTAATCGGGCCCGAAAGCCAGCTTGCGAATCCGCCCGACCGGAATCGTCATCGTGCCGGTTACTGCCACCGGTGTCAGATCCTGGATAGTCGCCTCACGGTTGTTAGGCACCACCTTGACCCATTGATTGTCGGCGGCGATCATCGCCTCGATGTCAGCCAAAGGCACATCTTGCTTCAATTTGAAGGTCAAGGCCTGGCTGTGGCAGCGCATCGCGCCGACGCGCACGCAAAAGCCGTCGACCGGAATCGCAGCGTTACCGAAAGCATCGCCCAGGCCGAGAATCTTGTTGGTCTCGGCCATGCCCTTCCATTCTTCCTTGGACATACCGTCACCCAGGTCCTTGTCGATCCACGGGATCAAGGAGCCGCCCAAGGGCACACCGAAATTGGCAGTTTCAGATTGCGTGAGCGAGCGCTGCTTGGCAATTACCTTGCGGTCGATTTCCAGGATTGCGCTCTTCGGATCGTCGAGCAAGTCCCTGACTTCGGCGTTCAGCGTGCCGTACTGGGTCAGCAACTCGCGCATATGCTGAGCGCCGCCGCCTGACGCAGCCTGGTAAGTCTGCGTGCTCATCCATTCGACCAGACCAGCCTTGTAAAGCGCACCAACCCCCATCAGCATGCATGACACGGTGCAGTTGCCACCAACCCAATTTCGCCCGCCCTTGAGCAGCGCCGCTTCGATCACCGGCAGATTGACCGGGTCAAGCACGATCACCGCATCGTCTTCCATGCGCAACGTCGACGCGGCATCGATCCAATGCCCGGTCCAGCCGGCAGCGCGCAGTTTCGGGAACACCTCGCTGGTGTAATCGCCCCCCTGAGCGGTGATGATGATGTCACAGCGCTTGAGCTGCTCGATATCAAAAGCGTCCTGCAGTTGGGTCTCGTTTCTGGCTTGCGCTGGCGCCTTGCCGCCGGCGTTCGAGGTACTGAAGAACATCGGCTCGATCAGGTCGAAGTCGCCTTCGGCCGTCATCCGGTCCATCAGCACCGACCCGACCATGCCGCGCCAGCCCACCAATCCTGTCAATGTCGTCATCGCTTGTGCCTTTACCGGGAGATCGCCGCGAGGACGGCATCACCCATTTCAGAAGTACTCGTCCTTTGTGTGCCTTCGCTCCAGATGTCTGCAGTGCGAAGACCTGCAGCCAGCACCTGGCTGACGGCAGATTCGATCCGCTCGGCAGCTTCGGGCTGATTCAGGCTGAACCTGAGCATCATTGCGGCAGACAAGATTGTAGCCAGCGGGTTGGCGATGCCCTTGCCGGCGATGTCTGGCGCGCTGCCATGGCTGGGCTCGTAAAGCCCCTTGTTGTTCGCATCCAGCGATGCCGAAGGCAGCATGCCAATCGAGCCGGTCAACATCGCTGCAGCGTCCGACAGGATGTCACCGAACATATTGCCGGTGACGATCACGTCAAAGCGCTTGGGGGCCCTGACCAACTGCATTGCCGCGTTGTCGACATACATATGGTCGAGCGCCACATCCGGGTAGTCGGCGTGGACTTCGGTGACGATGTCTTTCCAGAACTGGAAGGTCTCGAGCACATTGGCCTTGTCGACGCTGGTGACGCGACGGTCGCGCTTGCGTGCCGCCTGGAACGCGACATGGGCGATCCGCTCGATTTCGGGGCGCGAGTAGCGCATCGTGTCGAAGGCTTCTTCAGCGCCAGGGAAATGGCCATCGACAGCGATACGGCGGCCGCGCGGCTGGCCGAAATAGATGTCACCCGTCAACTCGCGGATGATCAGGATATCGAGGCCGGCCACCAGTTCAGGCTTCAGGCTCGAGGCATGGGTCAGCTGCTCATAGCAGATCGCCGGACGGAAATTGGCAAACAGGCTCAGCTGCTTGCGCAGCCCGAGGATCGCCTGCTCCGGGCGCAGCGAACGCTCCAGTTTGTCGTACTTCCAGTCACCGACAGCGCCGAACAGGATCGCGTCAGCTTCCTTGGCCAGCTTCAGCGTTGCGTCCGGCAGCGGATGGCCAAATGCCTCGAAGGCCGCGCCGCCGACCAAGGCTGTCTCCATCTCGAAGGGCAGATCAACGGCCTTCAGAACCTTGACCGCCTCGGCCATGATTTCAGTACCGATGCCGTCGCCGGGCAGGATCGCAATTTTCATTTTCATTTCATCCTTCAATCTTCAGATTTTTTGTCCATTGGCCGAACGGCCGCTGGAAAGACAAGTCAACACCCTGCCGTCAAGCGCAAGGTGGATAAGGCTGTATCACTCACCGCAAGCCAGCCATCGACCAGCAGGAGGCTGGCTTCAGGCGATCAAGCGATTGTTCAACCAGGGCTTGGTGACGATACGCTGTGCCTCGAATGCCTTGATCTTGTCCGCATGGCGAAGCGTCAGGCTGATGTCGTCAAAACCGTTCACCAGGCAATATTTTCGGAACGCCTGAACCTCGAATGGCAGCTCGGCGCCATCGGGTTTGACCACCACCTGGCGCAGCAGATCGATGGTCAGTTGATAGCCCGGAAACACCGCTGCCTCGTCAAACAGCCTCGCCACCTGGTCCACAGGCAGTTTGATCGGCAGCAGACCGTTCTTGAAGCAGTTCTCGAAAAAGATGTCGGCAAAGCTCGGCGCGATCAGCGCACGAAACCCATATTGTTCCAGGGCCCAGGGCGCATGCTCACGGCTCGAACCGCAGCCGAAGTTGCTGCGCGCCAGCAGGACCGACGCGCCGGCGTAGCGGGCCTGGTTCAGCACGAAGTCGGGGTTCGGATGACGTGTCGAAGGGTCTTGGCCGGGCTCCCCCTGGTCCAGATAACGCCAGGCGTCAAACAGGTTCGGCCCGAAGCCCGAACGCTTGATCGACTTCAGGAACTGCTTGGGGATGATCGCGTCGGTATCGACGTTTTCGCGGTCCATCGGTGCGACCAGGCCCTTGTGTATGGTGAACTTGTCCATGCTTAAACGAGCCTTCGAATGTCGACGAAATGGCCTGCCATGGCAGCCGCTGCAGCCATCGCCGGGCTGACCAGATGGGTGCGACCGCCTGCGCCTTGGCGGCCTTCGAAATTGCGGTTGCTGGTCGATGCGCAACGCTCACCCGGCTCGAGCCGGTCGGCATTCATTGCCAAGCACATCGAACAACCCGGCTCGCGCCACTCAAAGCCTGCGGCCTTGAAAACGACATCCAGCCCTTCAGCTTCAGCCTGCGACTTGACCAGGCCCGATCCAGGTACTACCAGCGCCAACAGCACATTGCTGGCGATCCGCCCGCCATTGCCGCCACCCATGCGGCGCACCACCGCCGCTGCCTCGCGCATGTCCTCGATCCGGCTGTTCGTGCAGGAGCCGATGAAGACCTTGTCGATGCGAATATCGGCAATCGGCTTGTTCGGCGTCAGCGCCATGTATTGCAGGGCGCGCTCGATCGCGTCGCGCTTGGCCGGATTGCGCTCCTTGTCGGGATCGGGTACGCGGTCCTCGATCGACAGCACCATCTCGGGTGATGTGCCCCAGGTGACCTGCGGACTGATCTGCGCCGCGTCCAGGGTCACCACGGCATCGAAATGCGCGTCGGTATCGCTGTGCAGACCGCGCCAATAAGCCAGCGCCAGATCCCACTCGAGCCCGCCGATGAACCTGCCTGTCACCGGATCAGTGCCAGGGCTCATCGCCCGGCCCTTCACATAATTGATCGTCGTCTCATCAACGCCGATCAGCCCGGCCCTGGCACCCGCTTCGATCGCCATATTGCAGACCGTCATGCGGCCTTCCATGCTCAAGGCGCGGACGGCCGAGCCGGCGAATTCGATCGTGTAGCCGGTGCCGCCGGCCGTGCCGATGCGGCCGATGATCGCCAGCACCATGTCCTTGGCGGTGCAACCGGCGGGCAGCACGCCATCAACCCTGACCAGCAGATTCTTGGCCTTGCGCGCAAGCAGCGTCTGTGTCGCCAGCACATGTTCGACTTCTGACGTGCCGATGCCATGGGCCAGCGCACCGAATGCACCATGGGTGGAGGTATGGCTGTCACCGCAGACGACGGTCATGCCGGGCAAGGTCGCACCCTGCTCAGGCCCGATCACATGCACGATGCCCTGGCGCCGGTCATTCATCTTGAACTGCGTGATGCCGAGCCGGTCGCAGTTCTGGTCCAGCGTATCGATCTGCAGGCGCGAAATCGGGTCGGTGATGCCCAGCTTGCGGTCGGTCGTCGGCACATTGTGGTCGCTGACCGCCAGATTGCTCGACAAGCGCCAGACCTTGCGCCCGGCCAGATCGAGCCCTTCAAAAGCCTGCGGGCTGGTAACTTCATGCAGCAGATGGCGGTCGATATAGAGCACGGCCGTGCCGTCCTCTTCGGTATGGACGACATGCTCGTCCCAGAGCTTGTCGTAAAGCGTTCTTGCAATCATTGCTTGAGTCCTTGGAAAAGTTCGGGTGCTACGGGGCACAGCGCGTCGACAAAGCGCTGCAAAACGGTCGGCAGGCGCTGTTGTGGCGCCACGCCCAGTACATAGTCGCGCTGCGCCCAGGTTTCCTCGAGGCGCAGTCGCTTGACATCAAAGACCTTGGCGAAGCGGTCGGCAGGCGCTTCGGGCAATACCGCCACGCCCAAGCCCGCTTCAACCAACTGAGCAATCGCATCAAAACCTCTCACCTGCAGCCTGGCGTTCAGGGTGCGGCCACGCGCCAGCGCCTGTTCACGCATCAACTCCTGCGCAGCGGCGCCGGCATGCAGGCCGATCAGGTCATAGTCGAGCAAGTCGTCGAAGCTGACGCCGGCCTGCTGAGCCAAAGGATGAGCGCTCGGCACCAGCACAGCCAGCCTCCCTTGCCGGTAGGTCCAGGTATCCAAACGGTTGTCGAGCAGGGGCGCAGTAAAAATTCCGACATCGGCGCGTCCTTCAGCCACGGCGGCTTGTACCTCGGCGCTGGTCAGATCTTCCAGACTGATACGGATTTGCGGATGGGCCTGGCTGAAAGCCGCCAGGTCGACCGGCAGGCATTCGGCAATCGAGCCGGCATTGGCGGCGATCCTCAGATGGCCCTTGATGCCATGGGCGAACTCGACCACCTCGCTTTCCAACTCATGCAAGGTCGCCTGCAGGGTACGGATATGGCGCACCAGCGCCCGGCAGGCCTCGGTCGGTTCGACACCACGCGCATGGCGCTCGAACAACTGCACGCCGAGCCTGGCTTCCAGATCAGAAACCCGCTTCGACGCTGCTGCCAAGGCCAGGTGCTCACGCTCGGCGCCGCCGGTGATCGAGCGGGTCTGCTCTATCGCCAGGATGAGGTTGAGGGTGGTCAGGTCGAAACGCATCAGGCGAAGCATAAGCCTTCGCCAAGATTGGACCTAATCCCAATCCATCAAGCTAGCCTTCGCCATCAACGAATCATCAACCGAGTGCCGCGATGACCTCGGCGGGCGCCTGCACCAGCTCGATCAATACGCCCTCGCCAGCGATCGGAAATTCATCATTGCTCTTGGGATGAATGAAGCAGATGTCGTAGCCTGCTGCGCCTTGGCGGATGCCGCCGGGGGCAAAGCGCACGCCATTCGCACTCATCCATTCAACTGCCTTGACCAGGTCATCGACCCAGAGGCCGACATGGTTCAGCGGCGTGTTGTGGACGGCCGGCTTCTTGTCGGGGTCGAGAGGCTGCATCAGATCGACCTCGATCTTGTGGGCGCCGCGCCCGATGCTGCAGATGTCCTCGTCGACGTTCTCGCGTTCGGAAACAAAGTTGCCGGTAACGCTCAGGCCGAGCATGTCAACCCAAAGCTGCTTCAAACGCTGCTTGTCGGTCCCGCCAATGGCGATCTGCTGGATGCCGAGAATCTTGTAAGGCTTCTTGATCATTCGAACCTCAAAATCGGTTGATCGACTGACAGGCTCTCGCCGGTCTTGGCCAGCACCTCGGCGATCTTGACGTCCTGCGTGGCCAGCAAGATGTTTTCCATCTTCATCGCCTCGATGACCGCCAAGCGCTCACCGGCCAGCACCACCTGGCCGACTTCAACTGCAATCTGGGCAAGCAGCCCAGGCATGGGCGAAAGCAGGAACTTGCTGGTATCGGGCGGCGCTTTGAATGGCATCAAGGCATGCAGTTCGGCTGCGCGGGGCGACAGGATGTTGACCTCGATCGCATAGCCCTTGTGATTGATGCGGTAAGCCAGCGGGTTCTTGCTGGTGCCACGCTCGGCCTGGGCTGTGAACGGCTGGCCATTGACGCTGCCGGTCATGCGGATGTCGTTCATTCGCGAACGGCATTCGATCCTGAAGACCCGGTCGCCGATCCTGATCGTCGCCTGCCCGGTCTGGCCCAGGTATTCGGTGATCTGCAAGGGATGGCGCTGCTGACCCTCACCCTGCCTGACCAGGGCCACATAGTCGCTGTCAACCTGGACTTCATGGCCGGCCATCTGGCCGCTGATGCCAGCTGCGCGTTCGCGCGTCTTGCGGCGGATGAAGGCCGCCAAGGCCACCAGGAACAGCGGATCCTCATGCGGCACCTCCTCGGCACGGAAGCCGCCGCTGTAATGCTCGGCAATGAAGCCGGTATTGAAGTTGCCCGAGACGAAGTCAGGATGGGCCAGCAAGGCCGCCTGGAACGGGATATTGCTGGAAATACCGCGGATGACGAAGCCGTCAAGCGCAGCGCGCATCTTTTCGATCGCTTCCTTGCGGTCACGCCCATGGACGATCAGCTTGGCGATCATCGAGTCGTAATACATCGGGATCTCGCCACCTTCGTAGACCCCGGTATCGACCCGCACGCCACCGTAGTTAGCGCCTTCGTAGGCCAAGCCCTGCAGCGTTTCGCGCCCTTGTTCTAAAGTCGCTTCCGGCGGTTGGTATTTCACCAGGCGGCCAGTCGAAGGCAAGAAGCTGCGGAACGGATCCTCGGCATTGATCCGGCATTCGATCGCCCAGCCCTCGCGCTTGACGTCTTCCTGCTTGAAGGTCAAGGCCTCGCCGGCGGCCACCCGGATCATCTGTTCGACCAGATCGATGCCGGTGATGCATTCGGTTACCGGATGCTCGACTTGCAGCCTGGTGTTCATTTCCAGGAAATAAAAACTCTGATCGCTGCCGACGACAAACTCGACCGTGCCTGCGCTCTGGTAATCCACCGCTCTTGCCAGCGCCACCGCCTGCTCGCCCATCGCACGGCGGGTGGCGTCGGAAATGAAGGGCGAAGGCGCTTCCTCGATCACTTTTTGATGGCGTCGCTGGATCGAGCATTCACGCTCATTCAGATAAACGATGTTGCCAAAGGCATCGCCGAGCACCTGGATCTCGATATGGCGCGGTTGCTCGACGAACTTCTCGATGAAGACCCGGTCGTCGCCGAAGCTGTTGCGCGCCTCATTGCGGCAACTGGTGAAACCTTCGAAGCATTCCTTGTCGTTGAAAGCGACCCGCAGACCCTTGCCGCCACCGCCGGCGCTGGCCTTGATCATGACCGGGAAGCCGATCTTCTGCGCGATGCCGACCGCCTCTTCGGCCGAAAGGATCGGCTCGTTGTGACCGGGAATGGTCGTCACATGGGCCGCCTTGGCCAGTTTTTTCGACGCGATCTTGTCGCCCATCGCGGCGATCGCAGGGTGTTTCGGCCCGATGAAGACCAGCCCCTCGGCCTCGACCCGGCGCGCGAACTCGGCGTTCTCGCTCAAGAAGCCATAGCCCGGATGGATCGCCTGCGCGCCACAACTCTTGGCAGCCGCAATGATCTTGTCCGCGACCAAGTAGGACTCGCGCGAAGGCGCTGCACCCAGCAGCACGGCTTCGTCCGCCAACTCCACATGACGCGCATCCTTGTCGGCCTCCGAATAAACGGCCACCGTCTTGACGCCGAGCTTCTTGGCGGAGTTGATGATGCGGCAGGCGATCTCGCCGCGGTTGGCAATAAGGATTTTGGTAAACATCATTGGGCTCCCGCGGCTCGATCGCCACTCACTATGTTCGCCAGGCAATCTGGCTGCGCCGCTACAGGCGCAAGGCGGCCGTAGTCACCCCGATTTGCGATCAATATCTTGTCAAACATGGCGAGACTCCATCGGGTTGAAATCACCTGCCTGCGCTGCGCGCTGCAGGCAATCTGGCTGCGCCGCTACAGCCGCAAGGCGGCCGTAGTCACCCCGATTGGCGATCAGTATTTTTTCAAACATGGCTGGACTCCATCGGGTATGCGATCACGATTCTTTTAAACATTTTGCGGCTCTCCAGGTCCCGATTTACAGGGGGATGTTGCCGTGCTTGCGCCACGGGTTTTCCAGCTTCTTGTCCTTGAGCATTGCCAGGCTGCGGCAGATGCGCTTTCTGGTTTCATGCGGCTGGATCACGTCGTCGATGAAACCGCGCGCGCCGGCGACAAAGGGGTTGGCAAAGCGGGCTTTGTATTCGGCTTCCTTGGCGGCGAGCTTTTCGGGGTCGCCCTTGTCTTCACGGAAGATGATCTCCACCGCGCCCTTGGCGCCCATCACGGCGATCTCGGCGTTCGGCCAGGCGAAGTTCACATCGCCGCGCAGATGTTTGGACGACATCACGTCGTAGGCACCGCCATAGGCTTTGCGGGTGATGACGGTGACCTTGGGCACCGTGCATTCGGCATAGGCATAAAGCAGCTTGGCGCCATGCTTGATGATGCCGCCGTATTCCTGCGCCGTGCCGGGCATGAAGCCAGGCACATCGACGAAGGTCAGCACCGGGATGTTGAAGGCATCGCAAAAACGCACGAAACGCGCGGCCTTGATCGAACTCTTGATGTCGAGGCAGCCGGCCAGCACCAGCGGCTGGTTGGCGACGATGCCGACGCTCTGGCCTTCCATGCGGGCAAAGCCGGTGATGATGTTCTTGGCGTAATCGGGCTGCAGCTCGAAGAAGTCGCCGTCGTCGACGACTTTCAACAGCAGCTCCTTCATGTCATAGGGCTTGTTCGCGTTCTCGGGCACCAGCGTATCGAGCGAATGGTCGAGCCGGTTGCCGGGGTCGCCGCTGGGCCGGGTCGGCGCTTTTTCGCGGTTGTTCAGCGGCAGGTAATTGAAAAAACGCCGCAGCATCAGGATCGCTTCGACGTCATTGTCAAAAGCCAGATCGGCCACGCCGCTCTTGCTCGTGTGCGAAATGGCGCCGCCCAACTCCTCGGCAGTCACTTCCTCATGTGTCACCGTCTTCACCACCTCGGGGCCGGTGACAAACATATAGGAGCTGTCCTTGACCATGAAGATGAAGTCGGTCATCGCTGGCGAATAGACCGCGCCGCCAGCACAGGGCCCCATGATCATGCTGATCTGCGGAATCACACCCGAGGCCAACACATTCTTCTGGAACACATCGGCATAACCGCCCAGCGAAGCCACACCTTCCTGGATTCTTGCGCCCCCGGAATCGTTCAAGCCGATCACCGGTGCGCCGACCTTCATCGCCTGATCCATCACCTTGCAGATCTTCTCGGCATGCGACTCGCTCAAGGCACCGCCGAAGACAGTGAAATCCTGGCTGAAGCTGAAGGCCAACCGGCCGTTGATCATGCCGTAGCCAGTGACGACACCATCGCCGGGGATCTTGTTGTCCTGCATGCCGAAGTCGACGCAGCGATGCTCGACGAACATGTCCCATTCCTCGAATGTGCCTTCGTCGAACAGCAATTCGAGCCGCTCGCGTGCCGTCAGCTTGCCCTTGGCATGCTGGGCCGCAATGCGCTTTTCGCCGCCGCCGAGGCGTGCCAATGCGCGCTTGGCTTCAAGCCTTTGTTGGATGTCATGCATGCTTGTCTCCTGAAAAAATAGTGAGCAGATCGCGCGCCGCAGTTGACGGCGCGAGCCGCCCCTGCAGCACCTGCTCGGTGGTCTGCGCCAGCAATGCGCGCACGGCCGGGGAAGATGAAAATTGCTGGCGCAAGCCGGCCTGAATGCGTTCCCACAACCAGGCCAGCGACTGCTGGCGGCGCTTGGCCAGCAGTCCGCCATTGGCGTCTTGCAACTGCCGGAACTGCTTGATCGCGCCCCAGAAGGCATCGAGTCCTTCGCCCTTCAAGGCGCTGAGCTGCATGACCTGAGGCTGCCATTGCTGCGCCTCATGCTCGCCATGTATCCGGTACAGCCGCAAGCTCGACGCAATCTGCGCCTGCGCCCGCGCTGCGGCAATCGCATCGAGATCGGCCTTGTTGATGACGACCAGGTCGGCCAACTCCATCACGCCCTTCTTGATCGCCTGCAGATCGTCGCCAGCATTGGGCAGTTGCATCAGCACGAACATATCGGTCATGCCGGCGACGGCGGTCTCACTCTGGCCGACACCGACCGTCTCGACGATCACGATGTCGTAACCGGCAGCCTCGCAAACAAGCATTGCTTCACGGGTTTTTTCGGCCACACCGCCCAGGTTGCCACTGCTCGGACTGGGCCGGATATAGGCCCGCTCATCCATCGAGAGCCGCTCCATGCGGGTTTTGTCACCCAGAATCGATCCACCTGAAACGCTGCTCGACGGGTCGATCGTCAGCACCGCGACGCGATGACCGCGTTCGATCAGATAAAGCCCCAAGGCTTCGATGAAGGTGCTTTTGCCGACGCCGGGCACGCCCGAGATGCCGAGGCGAAATGACTTGCCCGTATGCGGCAGCAACTCGGTCAACAAGGCATCGGCTTGCAAACGATGGTCGGCACGGGTTGACTCCAGCAAGGTGATCGACTTGGCGATGGCGCGGCGCTGGGCTGAGCTCGGTCCGGCCAGCAATACCCCGGTGAGCGCATTCGCGCGTCCTTCGACAAGCTCAGGACGAACGGATTTGATTTCGGTCTCGTTCGCCAATCCCACATGCCCTTCGACAAGCTCAGGACGAACGGGTTTGGTTTTGGTCTCGTTCGCCGATCCCACATGCCCTTCGACAAGTTCAGGACGAACGGGTTTGATTTCGGTCTCGTTTGCCAATCCCACATGTCCTTCGACAAGCTCAGGACGAACGGGTTTGGTTATCGGTTCAGGCTCACCCATGATCCGTTCGCCCTGAGCCTGTCGAAGGGCCTCATCGCGATCGAATTGGGGTCCTGAGCTCGTCGAAGGAATGGCATGAGCCTTGACTCCATGTTGATGTGCCAGCTTGCTGACAAGCGCCCAGTCGCCCTTGATCAAGGCTTCTTTCTTCGCACGCGACCAACCTTTGAGCCTCAGCTCAGCCGCAAGCGCTTCTTCACGTGACGATGTCTCCTGAGACCAGACCAATTCGATCGGTCGACGCTTGCTGGTGTACCCATCAATTTCGCCTTGCTG
Source organism: Roseateles toxinivorans (assembly GCA_945898095.1). Taxonomy (GTDB): domain Bacteria; phylum Pseudomonadota; class Gammaproteobacteria; order Burkholderiales; family Burkholderiaceae_C; genus Paucibacter_A; species Paucibacter_A toxinivorans_A. Next base: position 15,628 of record CAMDHE010000095.1, read on the forward strand.
ATGCTGGGCGACGCGCAAGCCAAGATCATCACTATGGCCGGCGTAATACGAGCCATCAGCACAGCGCAGCAGATAGACGAAAAATGGCTTCACGGGCGGTTCTTGGCTGGGGTCAATCAGGCCGCCACAGCTTGCCTGATCTGTTCCAGCACATCCTTAGCACTGGCAGGGATCGGCGTGCCCGGGCCGTAGATGCCCTTCACTCCCGCCTCGTAAAGCATGTCGTAGTCCTGCGCCGGGATCACCCCGCCGACGAAGACGATGATGTCGTCGCCGCCCTGGTCTTTCAAGGCCTGAATGATGGCCGGCACCAAAGTCTTGTGACCGGCAGCCAGAGTCGACACGCCGACGGCATGGACGTCGTTCTCGATCGCCTGCCGCGCACACTCTTCGGGAGTCTGGAACAGCGGGCCGATGTCGACGTCGAAGCCCAGATCGGCATAGGCAGTGGCCACCACCTTAGCGCCCCGGTCATGGCCATCCTGGCCGAGCTTGGCGATCATCACGCGGGGGCGGCGGCCTTGAGCCTCGGCAAAAGCCTTGATTTCTTCTTGCAACTTGGCCCAGCCTTCAGCCGAGTCATAGGCTGCGGCGTAGACGCCCGAAACCTTGTGGGTGTCAGCGCGGTGCCGGCCATAGATCGCCTCAAGCGCATCGCTGACTTCGCCCACGGTGGCGCGCAAGCGCATCGCCTGAATGCTCAGGTCGAGCAGATTGCCTTGCCCTGAATGCGCAGCGTCGGTCAAAGCGGCCAGCGCGGCCTCGACCGCCGCGCTGTCCCGGCTCGCCTTGATCGCTGTCAGCCGCTCGATCTGCTCATCGCGCACCCGCACGTTGTCGACCATCAGGAACTCAACCGGATCATGTTTGGCGAGTTTGTACTTGTTGACACCAACGATCACGTCCTTGCCCGAATCGATACAGGCCTGCTTTTCGGCCGCACTGGCCTCGATCTTCAGCTTGGCCCAGCCGGAGTCCACCGCCTTGACCATGCCGCCCATCGCCTCGACCTCTTCGATGATGCTCCAGGCCTTGTCGGCCATGTCCTGCGTCAAGGACTCCATCATGTAGCTGCCGGCCCAAGGGTCGATCACGCTGGTGATATGGGTTTCTTCCTGAATGATCAACTGCGTGTTGCGGGCAATTCGCGACGAGAACTCGGTCGGCAAAGCGATCGCTTCATCGAGCGAATTGGTATGCAGCGATTGCGTGCCGCCGAACACCGCGGCCATCGCCTCGATGGTGGTACGAACGACATTGTTGTAGGGATCCTGCTCGGTCAAGGACCAGCCCGAGGTCTGGCTGTGCGTGCGCAGCATCAGGCTCTTCGGATTCTTCGCGTCAAAGCCCTTCATGATCCGGCACCAGAGCAGGCGCGCGGCGCGCATCTTGGCGATCTCCAGATAGAAATTCATGCCGACCGCCCAGAAGAACGACAAGCGCGGTGCGAATTCGTCGACGTTCAAGCCCTTGGCCAGCGCGGTCTTCACGTATTCCTTGCCATCAGCCAGCGTGAATGCCAACTCCAGCGCCTGATTCGCGCCAGCTTCCTGCATGTGATAGCCGCTGATGCTGATCGAATTGAACTTGGGGCAGTTGCGTGCGGTGTATTCGATGATGTCGCCGATGATCCGCATCGATGGTTCGGGCGGGTAGATATAGGTGTTGCGGACCATGAACTCCTTGAGAATGTCGTTCTGGATCGTCCCGCTCAGCTTGTCCTGCGCCACACCCTGCTCTTCAGCCGCGACCACATAGCCAGCCAGCACCGGCAGCACCGCGCCATTCATCGTCATCGAGACCGAGACCTTGTCGAGCGGAATGCCGTCGAACAGGATCTTCATATCCTCGATCGTGTCGATCGCCACACCCGCCTTGCCGACGTCGCCCGTGACGCGCGGATGGTCGCTGTCATAGCCGCGATGGGTGGCCAGGTCGAACGCGACCGACAGCCCCTTCTGCCCGGCGGCCAGATTGCGGCGGTAGAAGGCGTTGGATTCCTCCGCCGTCGAAAAGCCTGCATATTGGCGGATGGTCCAGGGGCGGCCCGCATACATGCTGGCCTTCACGCCACGGGTGAAGGGCGCAAAGCCGGGCAGGCCGGGATCGGCGGTCACATCGTCGGCGGTATAGAGCGGCTTGACGGCGATCCCTTCCGGGGTCTGCCAGGTCAAATCCTTGCCCTTCACTTCCTTCGCGGCAGCGGCGGCCCATTGGTCCAGTGTCGGCTTGTCGGTCATCTAATCCATCCCTTTCCTCGCCCCGGAGGGGAGAGGATACGCAGGCTTGCCAGCTTGTCCGGCTAGCCGAAGTTGGAGAGGGGGTTCGACCCATCGGGCGTCGCGCCCCCTCTCCGCTGC
>CAMDHE010000096.1 GCA_945898095.1 Roseateles toxinivorans
TGCATCGAGAAAATTGAACTGCCCGATAAAGACATGATCGCCCAGCACCAAGCCCTGCTCGCCCTCGATGCAACTGCTCGGCGCGATTCTGCTGTGCGCCAGCAGGCCGCCGCCAGAAGCAAATTCGCCAAAGCGGATGCGGAAAAAAAGCGCCCGCCAAAGCCGGCGACGCCAGCGGTTAAACAGCGCTTTGATGAACAGGTTCATAGGGAAATTCTTTCCAGTTCGCCAGCGACCAGAAGAAATAGCCGAAGTAGAGCAGCATCGCCGCCGAGACACCCCAACCAGCGCCGATCAATCCGCCCCAGTACAGCCCGGCCACCAGACCCAGCAAGAACATCACTTGGCCGACCAGGGCCAAGCGCAAGGCCCAGCCCTGCGCGCGCCAGGCCATCGTCGTCACAGACAGGGGCGAGGCGATGAAATGCAGCGCGATATAGGGCGCCAGGGCGCGCGCCAGCAAGCCCGCGTCATGCCAGCGTTCACCGAACAAGGTCTCGAACAGCCAGGGACCCCAGAGCATCAGCGCCGCCATCAAGGCCAGCGCCAGGCCCGCCAGCAAGGCCATCGCCTGCCGCACCACATGCAGCGCCTCCGCCCCGTCAGCAGCATGGACAAGCCGCGGGTAAAGCGTTTGCGAGAGCGCACCGCCGACCAGGCTGGCAGGCGCCTTCAGATAACGCAGCGCCAAGGCCCAATAGCCGGCTGCCGCGTCGCCGGTCCAGGTGGCGATCAGCAGCATGGCCAGGCTGTCCTGCAAGGCGCCGGCAAAAGCATGGGGCGTGTTCAGCAGCGGAAAGTCGCGGTGGCGCAGCGCCATTGTCTTGACCGCGCCATGCTCAGAGCGCCAGAGCGCAGACCAGCCGCCCAGTGGCGCCGGCCGGGCCAGCAGCAAGGCTGCGGCCAGTCCGGCCAGCAGCGGCCCCAGCAGCAGCCCGACCGCGCCGAACTGCAGCAAGCCCAGCAGCAGTTGCAAGAGCGCACCACCACCATATTGCAGCACCCGGGCCGAAGCCAGCAATTGAAAGCGCTGGGCCCGGGTGGCCCACAGGATCAGCCATTGCGTGGCGCCGCCCGACAGCAAAGCCGCAGGCAGCAGCCAGAACAAGGGCAAATCTTGCCAGGCAGCCAGCTGCCAAGCGATGACGACTGAAACCGCGGTGATGGTCAACAGCAGGCGGCCGCACAAAGCCATCAGCAAGCTGGCCTGCTTGTCATCGCGCTCCAGCGGCAAGGCGAATTCGTAACGCGCACAGCCGATCACCGCCAGATTGGTCGACAAAGTCCAGACCAGGGAAAACTGGCCGAACTCGGTCGGCGAGTAAATCCGCGTCAGCCAGGGCCCGAGCAGCAGCGGCAAAACCTGCGCCAGCGCACCACCGGCCAGCAGCGTCAGGGTCGAGCGCAGCAAGCCGCCCTTGGCCATGTCAACCCGCCAAGGCCTGGCGCAAGGCCTGCAGCACCAGATCCTGCTGCGAATCGCTCAGGTCGGCGCTCATCGGCAAACTCATCACGCGCTGCGCTGCGCGTTCGGCATGGGGGAAGCTCTGGCCGGCGCCATATCGGGCATAAGCCGACTGCTGGTGCAGCGGCGTGGGGTAATGGATCGCCGTCGGGATGCCGGCCAGTTGCAGCGATTGCTGAACTGCGGACCGGTTGTCGAGCTGCAGCGTGAACTGGGCCCAGACGCAGTCGCGGTCAGCGCGCAAGGCCAGGCGCTCCACGGGCAGGTCCTGCAACAGCGTTTGATAGCGCGCGCCGATCTCGAGGCGGCGGGCAATTTCCCAGTCGAAACGCTCGAATTTGGCCAGCAGGATCGCGCATTGCAGCGTGTCCATGCGGCCGCCGACGCCGATGCGGGTATGGGTATAGCGCTGGCTCGGGCCATGGACGCGGATCTCGCGCGCGGCTTGCGCGAGCTGGTCGTCATCGGTGAACAGCGCACCGCCGTCGCCATAGCAGCCCAGCGGCTTGCTGGGAAAGAAACTGGTGGCGCCGAAGGTCGACAAACCGCAACTCTTTTTGCCCTTGTAGCTGGCGCCAAAGCTCTGCGCGGCGTCCTCGATCACCGGAATAGTCCCGGCAATTTCATTGATCTCGTCGATGTCGCAGACCTGGCCGTACAGACTGACCGGCATGATGGCGCGAGTTCGCGGCGTGATCGCGGCCTTGATCAGCGCGGCGTCGATATTGCAGCTGTCGGGCTCGATGTCGACAAAGACCGGTTTGCCGCCGAGCAGCACGATCACTTCGGCGGTCGCGGCAAAGGTGAATGGCGTGGTGATCACTTCGTCACCCGGCTGCAGATCAAGCGCCATCAGCGCGATCAACAGCGCTTCGGTGCCGCTCGAGACGGTGATGCAATGCTTGACCCCGACATAGGCGGCGAGCTTGACTTCGAGCTCCTTGACCTCGGGGCCCATGATGTACTGGCCATGGTCAAGCACGGTCTGGATGCGCGCGTCAATGCGGGTTTTCAGCTGCGCATATTGCGCTTTCAGGTCGATGAAGGGCAGCGAGCTCATAGCTGTCCTTGCTTGACCAGCACGCAGCAGTCGCCCTGCAGCTCATAGCGGTCGCCGGTCTGCGCGCAATGGGCCAGGCCATCGACAAAATCCAGGCGCTCGCCATGCCGGCTGATCCAGCCGATCTGCCGCGCCGGCACACCGACCATCAGGGCAAAGTCAGGCACATCTTTTTGCACCACCGCACCAGCGCCGATAAAGGCCCAGGCGCCAATCACATGGCCGCAGACGATGGTGCAGTTCGCGCCCAAAGAAGCCCCGCGCTTGACCAGCGTGCGCCGGTATTCGTCCTTGCGGACCACCGCGGCGCGCGGGTTGTGGACATTGGTGAAGACCATGCTCGGGCCGCAGAACACATCATCTTCCAGCGTCACCGCGTCATAGACCGAGACATTGTTCTGGATCCTCACGTTGTCGCCGATCACGACAGCGTTGCCGACATAAACGCCCTGCCCCAGCGCACAGCGCGCGCCGATCCTGGCGCCGGCGCTGACATGGACGAAATGCCAGACCTTGGTACCTTCGCCAAGCTGTGCGCCGGCGTCGACAAAAGCGGATTGATGTTGCCAGTGGCTCATGGATTCAGAAGATCAGCGGCAGGCCGACACGCTGACCATCGCGCGCCGAGCGGTAAGCGGCGATCAGGATCTCGAGCGAGCGCAGGCCTTCGTAGCCATCGACCTCGGCGCTGGCCTGGCCGCGCAAGGTCTTGATGACGTTGTCGTAATAGAGCGGGTGGCCGAAGCCGTAAACGCTGCCGCTGTCGTAATTGCTGCTCTTGACCAAGTCATCACCGGGCTGCGGGTCGGCAAACTGCCAATGGTCGATCTGGTTGACCGCGGTGCCACCGATCTTCACCGTGCCCTTTTCTCCCAGGATCGTGATCGAGCCCTCGAGGTTCTGCGGATAGGTCAGCATCGTCACATTGATCGAGGCCAGGCCGCCATGACGCAGCCTGGCGCTCAGCACGCCGGTGTCCTCGGCCTCGATGTCGCGGTCGAGCGTGGCGGTATAGGCATGCACGCTGTCGACCGGGCCGACCAGCCAGTCGAGCAGGTCGACGTAATGGCTGGCCTGGTTCATGAAAGCGCCGCCGTCCAGATCCCAGCGGCCGCGCCAGGGCGAAGCATCGTAATAACTCTGCGGGCGGGTCCAGAACACATTGACCGTGCTGAGAAAGATGCGGCCGAAGCGGCCTTGCTCGATCGCACGCTTGACCAGTTGCACCGTCTTGTTGAGCCGGTTCTGTTTGACGACGAACAGCTTGACCCCGGCGTCGCGGCAGGCACGCACCATCGCCAGGCCTTCGTCGAGCTTGGTCGCCATCGGCTTTTCGCTCAGCACATGGCGGCCGGCCTTGGCCGCAGCGATGGCCTGCTGCGGGTGCAAGCCGCTGGGCGTGGCCAGCACGATCACATCGGCATCACTGCCAGCGAGCAAGGCCTCGAGCGAGTCAAAACCGGCCGCGCCGGTGCTGCTCATGGCAGCCGCCAAAGCCGCCGGTTTGCTGTCGCAGACCGCCACCAACTCGGCCTGCGGGCGATGCGCGGCGATGGCTTCGAAATGATTCTTGGCGATGCGTCCGCAGCCCACCAGGGCGAAGCGGATCGGTCGATCGAGGATGGGGCTTGTATGGCGCATCGCTGCGGACCTGCGGGGTCCGGGCTGAGGAAAAGGATCCCGGATTCTAAGAGCCGGCCGTCGCCAGCATTCAGGGGCGCCTAAAATCGCCGCAAATTCAATGAGTTGATGATGACACAGCACAATCCTGCCGCACCGCACCACCCCGCCCCGCAAGTCCAGGACGAAAACCAGTTGATCACCGAGCGCCGCGAAAAACTCGCCGCCTTGCGTGCCCGGACTGCCATCCCCTTCCCCAACGACTTCAAACCGCAGCATCGCGCCCTGCCCCTGGCCCAGCGCTATGGCGACATGGAGAACGACGAGCTCGAACCGCTGGCGGTGGCAGTCAGCGTGGCCGGCCGCCTGATGCTCAAGCGCGTGATGGGCAAAGCCTCTTTCGGCACGCTGCAGGACGCCACCGGCCGGATCCAGCTGTTCGTCACCCGCGATGCGCTCGGCGAGGAAAACTACGACGATTTCAAGCGCCTGGACCTTGGCGACATCATCGGCGCCGAAGGCAGCTTGTTCCGCACCAAGACCGGCGAGTTGTCGGTACGCGTGACCCGTTTGCGGCTGCTGACCAAGAGCTTGCGTCCGCTGCCCGACAAGTTCCACGGCATGGCCGACCAGGAACAAAAATACCGCCAGCGCTATGTCGACCTGATCACCGACGAAGCAGCGCGCTCGCGCTTCATCGCGCGTTCGAAAGCGGTGTCGTCAATCCGCAGCTATATGGTCGAGCATGACTTTCTTGAAGTCGAGACGCCGATGCTGCACCCGATCCCGGGCGGCGCCAACGCCAAGCCATTCACCACCCACCACAACGCGCTCGACCAGCAGATGTTCCTGCGCATCGCGCCCGAGCTCTACCTGAAGCGGCTGCTGGTCGGCGGTTTCGAACGCGTCTTCGAGATCAACCGCAACTTCCGCAACGAGGGCATCAGCGTCCGGCATAACCCCGAATTCACGATGATGGAGTTCTATGCGGCCTATTGGACGCACCATGAATTGATGGACTTCACCGAGGAAGTGCTGCGCCATGCGGCGCGCGCCGCTGCGGGCACGGCTGCGATCAGCTATGCCGGCAAGCCAGTGCATCTGGACCAGGCGTTCGCGCGCCTGTCGGTCCGCGATTCGCTGGTCGTCCATGCCGGGCTCAGCGAAAGCCAGGCCGGCGATGCCGAATTGCTGCGCGAACGCCTCGGCGCACTCGGTGAAGCGCCGCCCAAGCATTGGAATCTGCCCGAGCTGCAGTTCGGCATGTTCGAAGCAGTGGTCGAAGAAAAGCTCTGGCAGCCGACTTTCATCATCGATTACCCGGTCGAGGTCTCGCCGCTGGCCCGGGCTTCCGACAGCAACCCGACGATCACCGATCGCTTCGAGCTTTTCATCACCGGACGCGAATATGCCAACGGTTTCTCGGAGCTGAACGATGCCGAAGACCAGGCCGCGCGCTTCCATGCGCAAGTGGCCAACAAGGACGCTGGTGACGAAGAAGCGATGTTCTTCGATGCCGACTTCATCCGCGCGCTCGAATACGGCATGCCACCCGCCGGCGGCTGCGGCATCGGCATCGACCGCTTGATGATGCTGATCACCGACAGCCCGAGCATCCGCGACGTGATTCTGTTTCCGGCGTTGCGAAGAGAGGGCTGAACGGGGACTGGGACCCCGCAATCCGCTGCGCTGCTTGGCGGGCTACGGGCTGGCGGTTTGGTTACCGCTGGGTGAATTCGGGCTTGCGCTTGTTGATGAAGGCGTCCATGCCTTCGCGCTGGTCTTCGGTGCCGAACAGCGCATGGAAATAGCGGCGTTCGACGGCGACGCCGTCTTTCAGCGGGCCCTGGTAAGCCAGGTTCACCAGCTCCTTGATCAACATCACCGAAGGGCCGCTGAAGCTGTTGATGGCCTCGGCAGCGGCCAGGGCTTCGGTCAGCAGCGCCTCGGCCGGCACCACCCGCGAGACCAGGCCGGCCCTTTCGGCCTCGACGGCGTCCATCATCCTGGCGGTCAGCAGCATGTCCATCGCTTTTGACTTGCTGATCGCGCGCGGCAGGCGCTGGGTGCCACCGGCGCCGGGGATGATGCCCAGCTTGATTTCGGGCTGGCCAAACTTGGCGCTATCGGCTGCGATGATGAAATCACACATCATTGCCAGCTCGCAGCCGCCGCCCAGCGCGAAGCCGGCCACCGCCGCAATCACTGGCTTGCGCACCTGCAGGATGGTTTCCCAGTTCTTCGAAATCAGCCCGCTCTTGAAAGCACTGATGAAGCTGTGCGGCTGCATCGTCGGGATGTCGGCGCCAGCGGCAAAAGCCCGCTCGGAGCCGGTCAGCACGATGCAACCGATGGCGTCATCAGCATCGAAGGCCAGCAAAGCCTGGCCCAATTCGTCCATCAACTGGTCGTTCAGCGCATTCAGCTGCTTCGGGCGATTCAAGGTAATGAGGCCGGTCTTGCGCGCGCCTTGGCCTTCCACGGCGGTGATGATGCATTGATAAGTCATCTTTTTCTCCTGCAATTTGGATGACCTCGACTATAGGGCGGCTTGAAAGGCACCGACTTGAGTTACCGTGCGGCATCTTTCTGATCCAATCACGCGATCAACAAGGCAGGAGACAAGCATGAGCCCATTCGCAAATCGATTCGTCCTCTCGGTCATTGCCGCCGCCGCGCTGGCTTCCAGCGCGTTGGCCGGCACGGTCACCGTCATCACCTCCTTCCCCAAGGAGCTGACCGGCATCTACAAGGCGGCTTTCGAGAAGGCCTATCCGTCGATCAAGCTGGAAATCCTCAACAAGAGCACGACCCAGGGCATCGCCTATCTGCGCGAACTGCCTGTCGGTCAGCGGCCCGAAATCTTCTGGGCCTCGGCACCCGATGCCTTTGAAGTCATGGCCGGCCAGAATCTGCTCGAGAACATCGCCGATCAGGCCAACAAGCAAGTGCCGGCCAAGGTCGGCAACTACCCGATCAACAACCCGCAAGGCCTGTACCTGGGCCAGGCTTTGGCCGGTTACGGGCTGATGTGGAACAAGCGCTATCTGGCGGCCAACAAGGTGCCAGCGCCGGCGCAATGGGCCGACCTGATGAAGCCGGTGTATTTCAACCATGCTGCGATGAGCGCCCCGTCGCGCTCCGGCACCACCCATCTGACGGTCGAGACGCTGTTGCAGGGCGAAGGCTGGGACAAGGGCTGGAGCCAGTTGCTGCAGATCGCGGGCAATAGCGCGGCGATCACCGAGCGCAGTTTCGGCGTCCCCGATGGTGTCAACAACGGCCAGTTCGGCATCGGCCTGGTGATCGACTTTTTCGGCTTGGCGAGCAAGTTTTCGGGCTTCCCGGTCGACTTCATCTACCCCGATGTCACCGCCATCGTTCCAGCCAATATCGGTCTGGTCAAGGGCAGCAAGAACGCCGACGAAGCCAGGCAATTCATCCGCTACAGCGTCTCGATGGAAGGCCAGTTGCTGCTGCTCGACCCGAAAATTTCCCGCCTGCCGGTGCTGCCGGCTTCGATGATGGGCGGCAAGGTGCCAGCCGGCTACCCCGACCCGTTCGAGCTCGCCAAGCGCGCCAAGGTGAATTTCGATTCCGATCTGTCAGAGTCACGCTACAACGTCGTCTCGTCGCTGTTTGACCAGACCATCACCTACCGGCACAAGGAATTGCGGGCCGCGACCAAGGCCATCCACGAAGCGGCGGCGGCGCTGCAGAAGAAGCCCAACCCCGAGGGGCTGGCCCTGCTCAAGCAGGCCCGTGACCTGGCCTTCACCCCGGTGGTCGGCACCGGTCTGGCTGGCGACAAGAGCTTTCTGGCGCTGTTCACCGCGAACAAGAAAGATGCTTCAGCGAACAAGGAGCTGACCGGTCTGGAAGACCGCTGGAACGCCAAGGCCAAGGACAACTACGCCCGCGCCGAGGCAATGGCAAAGCAGGCCAGCGCACGCTGACCTAAGGCATGTCGAGTTCGTTCGCCAGCAGGCTCTCAACGGCTTTGGGAGCGAACCGGTTCGAGCAGGTTCGCCCCGGCGCTTGGCTGGCCGGCGCCCTGGTGCTGGCCTTTCTGTCGCTGTTCCTGTTGCTGCCGATCGGGGAAGTCGTCTACAGCGCCTTTGTCGACGCCGATGGCAGCTTGACCTTCGGCCATTTCACCGCCTTTTTCAGCCAGGGCTTGATGCAGGAATCCTTCATCAACAGCCTGTGGGTGGCGAGCTTGTCGACCTTGTGCGCCGCGCTGATCGCCCTGCCGCTGGCCTATTTCACCGTCCGCTTCGAGTTTCGCGGCGCGCTGCTGATCCAGACCTTGGGTGTGCTGCCGCTGGTCATGCCGCCCTTTGTCGGCGCGGCAGCGATGCAGCTGATTTTCGGCCGCTCGGGGTCGGTCAACCTGCTGCTGCTTGAATATTTCGATTTCTCGCTGCCGATCATGGAAGGCTTGAACGGCGTGATCTTCGTCGAATCGATCCATTACTTCCCCTTCATCCTGATGAATCTGACGGTCGCGCTGCGCAATATCGACGGCGCGATGGAAGAAGCAGCGCTGAACCTCGGTTGCACCGGCTGGCGCTTGTTCTGGCGGGTCATCTTCCCGCTGAGCATGCCGGGCTTCGTCGCCGGCGCCTCGCTGGTGTTCGTCAAGGTTTTCGATGATCTGGGCACACCGCTGGTGCTGGGGCAGACCAATCTGCTCGCGCCGCAAGCCTATCTGCGCATCACCCAGGTCGGGCTGGAAGATCCGCTGGGCTATGTGATCGCCGTGATCATGATCGCCTTTTCAATCGCCGCGATGGCGCTGTCAGCCCGATTGCTGGTCGGCAAGGACTATTCGACCTTGCAAAAAGGCGGTAACAGCCTGGCCCGGCGCGCGCTTTCGCCCTGGGGCACGGTGGCGGCCTATGGCTGGATCCTGCTGGTGCTGCTGGTCGTGCTGTCGCCGCATATCGGCGTGCTGCTGCTGTCTTTCGCCGAAGTCTGGAGCTTCGCGCCCCTGCCCGATGCCTACACGCTGGCCCATTACGCCACGGTCTTCCAGGACGCCAGCGGCATGATGAAAAACACCCTGCTGTACTGCGGGCTGGCGGCCGGGCTCGATGTGCTGCTGGGCCTGACGATCGCCTACTTGTTGCTGCGCACCCGCTTGCCGGCGGCCAAGTGGCTGGACTGGGCGGTGACCATATCGCTGGCCGTGCCCGGCATCGTGCTGGCGATTGGCTATCTGCGCTTCTTCAAGGGGGTCACCCTGCCAGGCAGCGACGACTTGCTGACCAGCAGCTGGATCATCATCATGCTGGCCTATGCCGTGCGCCGCCTGCCCTATGCGCTGCGTTCCTGCGTGGCGGCTCTGCAGCAGGTGCATCAATCGCTCGAAGAAGCAGCCGAAAGCCTCGGCGCCACCAAGCTGCGAACGATCCGGCGGGTGCTGCTGCCCTTGATGGCCGGTGGCATCCTGGCTGGTTTTGTGACCAGCTTCATCACCGCAGCGGTCGAGCTATCAGCCACCATTTTGTTGTCATCGAGCGAGTCGCAGGCACCGATGAGTTACGGCATCTATCTCTATATGCAGAGCATTTCAGGCCGCGGCCCGGGTGCGGCGCTGGGGGTGCTGGCGATCCTGTTGGTCGCGCTCGGTACCGGCTTGTCGCATTGGGTGCTGGAACGCGGCAGCAAGCGCCGGATCGTCTCGGCAGCCGCCACAGAATAAAACCAACGCCCATGAAAAAAGTCTCGCTCCAATGCCGCAATATCCGCCTGTCCTTTGGCGCCACCGAGGTGCTGAAGGGGGTCAGCCTTGACATCATTCCGGGCGAGTTCTTCGCCCTGCTGGGCCCTTCAGGCTCGGGCAAATCGACGCTGCTGCGCTTGATCGCCGGCTTCCAGCAACAGCAGCAGGGCGAATTGCTGATCGACGGCAAGGATGTCAGCGGCCAACCGCCCTGGCAGCGCCAGGTCGGCCTGGTGTTCCAGAACTATGCGCTGTGGCCGCATCTGACAGTCTGGGACAACGTCGCCTTCGGGCTGGTCGAACGCCGGGTCGACCCGGCAGCGATCAAGGCCAGGGTCGGCGCTGCGCTGGAGCAGGTCGATCTGTCGCCCTATGCCCAGCGCAGGCCGAGTCAGTTGTCGGGCGGGCAGCAGCAGCGGGTGGCGCTGGCGCGCACCCTGGTGACCGAGCCGCAGTTGCTGCTGCTCGACGAGCCGCTGTCCAATCTGGACAAGACGCTGCGCGTGCAAATGCGCCAGGAGTTGCTGGCGATGCAGCGCCGCCTGGGCCTGACGACGATCTTCGTCACCCATGACCAGGAAGAGGCGATGACCACGGCCGACCGCATGGCCGTGCTCGACCAGGGCCTGGTGCAGCAAGTGGGCAGCCCGGTCGCGCTCTACGACTATCCGGTCAATGCCTTTGTGGCCGGCTTTGTCGGCACGATGAATCTGCTGACCGGCAAGGTGCGCTCGCGCAGCGCCGGCCTGCTGACGCTCGACATCCCTGATGTCGGCTTGCTGCAACTGCCGATCGATGCAAACAGCCCGCAGACCGAATCAATGCAGCTCAGCGTCCGTCCACATGCGCTGCGCCTGGCGCCGGCCGCGCAGGCCAGAGATGAGCGCTTCATCTGGCTCGAAGGCCAGGTCGAAGCGGCTGAATTTCTGGGCATGGCGACACGCTACCTGGTGCGGGTCGGCAAGCAAAGGCTCAGCGTCGATCACCCGCATCAGATGGGCTTGGCAGGGTTCTCGCCCGGCGCTGCAGTAGCGCTGGGCATCGACCCCTCACAGCTTCGATTGTTCGGCATCTGAAGCTGGCGGATTGCGGGGCGCTGCGGGCGGTGGCTTGGCGATCAACTCGCGCATCGAGGCCAGGTCCGCACTAGGGATGCTCAAGTTTTCGAACCCGCTTCTCTCTGGAGCATGGACGCAGCGGTCAAGATTGCGTCGACTTGAATCGACACCGATGTTTTAAGAGGCACAGCGTCCATGCCCGAAGTCAACATCGGATCCGCCAGAGCCTCATCCAGATATTGGCGGCAGTGCTCCTGCGCCAGTTCCGACAATCGATCGGGATCCCCGCCGCGGGCCGAGATCATGGCAGCAAGGCGGCGAAGCATCGCAATCGGGCGAAGGTGGAGCAATCTCAACATGCGCTGCTGCGCCTGGCCAACAATGGCCGGCAGTACAAGGTCGGGCGACTGCGAGTAGACGGAAAGCTGCAGCTCAACCTGACTTTGCATCTCCTGCAGCGCATGAGCGAAGCGAACCTCTCGCCCTTGCGCCAGTTGCTTCAGGTGAGGAAGGTAGGCCTTGATGAGTCGCACCGAATCGTCCGCCCATTGCCGCGCTGGATCCAAGACCGCTTTGAGCGTGACGGTATTGCCCGGGCTCGAACCTTCGGCTTCACGCCAATAAGGCAGTTCAATTGCCAAACCGAAGGTGCCCAGTGACCTGGTGTAGCCAAAGCTTGAATCGCCGGCGTTGTAATGACTTGGCCCCGGTCCGGCTGCGGCAATCGCCGACATGTCTGGCGCCTGGAAAACACCTGGCGCGATCGAGATCATTTCCGTGAAAATTTCACCGAACTCGTCGACCGGCATCGAGTATTGAGAGGGTTGGCGAGCCAATTCGGCGGTCAGCTCGCCAAGGTCCCTTGTCACGATGTAGAACACCCCGCCATGTTCCGCGTTATGCAAGGAAACCAGCAGATCAGGCCGGACCATCCGAATGGCCTCCTGCCAGGCCAGGTTTTCCGGCGACGATTTTGTGAACGAATAGCCGGGAACAAGCAAGGGAAACGTGTAGTCCGCCTGCTCGTCGAATGCGGGGCGATAGAAATTCTCGAGATATGAGCCAGGGTCGAGAGGCTGCTTGAGCCAACCCTCGTTCAAGCGCAAGCCGTCGGGCTCGATTGACTTGATGAAATGCCAGGTGTAGTCAAGCTCGTCGCGCAACTGCTGGTCCGCGAGCAATCGGTCGACCAAAAATTCAATCGTGAGGCAGCCAATCGGCTCGTTGGGGTGGGGAGTTCCCACCAGCAATGCCTGGCGCCGACCCCGGCCGATGGAGATCAGCTCGATGGGTTCGCCATCCCCACTTTGTCCGATTCGTCTGATCTTGACCAGCGGATCATGGCTCGCCTGAAGAGCCGCTGTGCGGGCGTTCATTTCATCAATTGTTGGCAGCTCTAGATAGGCTGGAACAAGATCGGTGACGCGCTTGAATGACATAGCCAAAAATTCTGCAAATTTAGGACGAAGTGGGCGCGCGACCTACGGCTGCCTTTTCGCCAACCGAAGTGGCGCCGGGAACCTCTCCCGCGCGCGCCATTGAGCCGCGTGGAAACCGCCAACCAGCGATCAAGGCGAGGGCACAGCCACCGGCCGCAAGAGCAAAAGCATCGGTAAACCGAGACGAAGCGCTCCCCGATGCACCACCGCGAAGTCCAATTGTCAGGACGGTCATACATACCTGGGATCCGAGCATGCCGCCGAAGGTTCGGATCAGCATCACCGCTGCGAATGTGCTGGCCGCGCGGTCAGGGTGAACTGCCCGCACCACCGTATTCATGGCCGCAGTCAGCGAAATGCCAACGCCTGCACCCAGGATCGCAGCGCTGACGGCAAGATGCCACATTTGCGAATGGAACAGCGCGGGAAGACCGGCACCAAGGGTCGCCAGCAACACGCCAAGACAGACAACGGTTCGCGCACCCCACCATCTATCGAAGATTCCAACCAGCGGGGCGGTCACAAGACTGGCGACTCCAAGAGGCAGCATGATCAGACCGATGGTCGATGTGTTGGCGCCGAACCCCAGGCCCGTTGCAGGATCAGCTTGAAGCAGCATGGGCAACAACAAATAGCTGGCTGTGGAGCCGAAGCCGACAGACAGGGCAATCAGGCAGATTTCGGCGACACCCGGCAAGGCCAGCAGGCGCGTGTCCAAGATCGGGGACCTTTGCCTCCTTTCATACACAACCCATAGTGGCAGCAGCAGGGTGAATGCCGCCAGCGGGCCCATGGTAGCCAGTGACTGCCAACCGGCTGAGGCCGCACCGCCGAGCCCGGCCAGCAGCGCCAGCAGCAGGATCGCGAGGCTGCCTGAGCCGATCCAGTCGACTTTGCCGACATCGATCGACATTGCGCGCGGCGCTACCTTGCGGCCACCGTCGGGCCTGGCAAGGCAAAGTATGCATGGGACGATCAAGGCAAGCGGCAGCCAATAGATCGCGCGCAAGCCGAGAAGCTCGATCAATGGTCCGGCGGCCACCAGGCCGATGGCTGTGCTCAGCGACATGACCCCTACGATCAAGCCATTGGCGAATGCGGCTATCCGCGGCGGAAAGGACTCATTCATCAAGCCAACAGCGACCGGAATGACGCCCATTGCCACGCCTTGAAATGCCTGCCCCACGGCCAACTGCGAGATGCTGCCTGCGCATGCAGCGATGACGATCCCCACGCTGGCAATGGCCAAGATGCATACCAGCACATGGCGCTTGTCATAGAGGTCGCTCAAACGTCCGACCAGCGGGATGGCAATAGCGCCGACCAATAGCATGGCCGCCATGACCAAGCCGATCTGGGCTGGCGTTGCACCATAGGCGTGCTGGAACGCAGGAAGGGCTGGCGCAATCATCGTCTCCAACATCGAGTAGGAGAACAGCGCGCACAGCACCGCCGCTGCGTCCAGCCAGCTACGCCGGAGAGCTTTGGTTTCGTCGCTAATCAGAGGTCATAGCGCAGGGTCACGCCCGCCGCCCTCGGCTTGATCAGGTAGTAGTCCGTGTAAGACGAACCGCCAAACGTCGACACCGGGGCGCCGCCGTTGATTCCTCGCTTGTCGGCAATGTTGCTTACGAACAGTCCAAGTTCCCAATTTTTTCCCGAGAAACTCATGCGCGACTCCAGTTGTCCATAGGCTGGCGCTGTGCCGCCACTGTCCAAGCTCAGAGTACGACTTCCAGTGAAGGAATGGGTCAGCGAGAACTTGCCTGAGGTGTCCAGCGGGCCACTGAAGAAGTAGGCGCCTTGCAGGAAGGACTGAAGCTTTGCTGTCCCCGGCATCGGCGTCCCTGCAGCGATAACTTTGCCGTTGTTCGATGTGAACGGTGTTGCTGTGGCGGCATCGGTGTACGCCAATGTCGCGGACAGAGCGAGCACTTTGGACGCCTGCCATTTCGCCGCGACTTCGAGGCCGGTAATGCGCACTTCGCCGACATTGGCGATGCCATTCAAGGGAACCGGCCCGGACTGGCGGGCATTGACCTGGGCGTCCGTCCAGTCGAGCCGGAAGGCTGTCAAGTCAAGCTTCACGTCGCGCGCCGGAGTCAGCCGCAAACCGCTCTCGTAATTCCAAAGTGAATCCGACTTGAAGCGCGTACCGTTGCCTGCGTTGATGCCGCCAAAGCGGTAGCCCTTGGACATGAGCGCGTACCACATCTGGTCACCGAAACGGTACTTCACCGAGGCCTTCGGTGTGAGGCCACTTTCCTCGAATTTCTGGTCGACGATGACTGCCCCGAGCACTGCTTCGAGGAACCTCGCGTCAGCCTTGAAGTGCGATTTGTTCTTGTAGGCACGGCCGCCCAAGCCGAGTGACAAACCATTGTTCAGCCTGTATTCGCCGTCGGCAAATACTGCGGTTTCGGTCGTGTCCGCCTTGTCGACTTCAGTTGCGAGCGTATTTTTGGGCAGCACAGCCTCACCCCATAGCGCGGCGCCGCCTGGCGCAATCCACAGGGCGGTCGAATCCATTTCAGAGTGCTGATAGAAGACACCTCCGACATAGTTGAACTGGCCGCTGTCACCTGAAGCCAAGCGGAGTTCCTGCGATAAGGCTCGCCCCTTGGTGATCGAAGCGCCCGAGATCACAGGCAGCGGCGGCAACCCAAGAAGCGGCCCGATGTCGGACCCGCGACGCGTCTGATCAGTGACGGCATTCGCGTACTTTTCGATGAAACCCGTGTTTGATGTGAGCGTGTGATTGCCAAAGGGAACTTCAAGCTGGATGTTTCCAAGCGAAAATTGAGTCGAGCGCGACGAAGCAGTCGGGGTACGGATCTCCAAGCGGTTCGGGTCTGGTGAGACCGCAAATCCGTCGTCGATGTCCGTCGTTTGGGTCATCAGCATTGCAGTCACCTTGGCACCGCGGCCCAGATCCAAGCTACCGAGGACGCGACCGCCCCGCTGGTTCAGTGCATTGGCACTCTCCTTGCCGGTTCCGATGTTGCGGATATAGCCGCTATCGCTCCGATCGAACGCCACGACCCTCAGGCCGCTCTTGTCGGTCTGAACCGGAAGGTTGGCCATCGCGTACAGCGAGTAGTCGGTTCCGCCGCCCGCCACGGCGCCAACCGACCCGACGATTGAAAATTCCTGCGACCTCAAATTCGGTTTGTTTACCAGGTAGCGGACCGCGCCACCCAAGGATGCAGAACCGAAGAGCGCACCCTGCGGGCCGCGAAGGACCTCCACCCGAGAGAGGTCAAACGGTGACAGGTCAGCATTGCCAATGAAGGTCGTGGGATCGGTGAACGGAATGTCCTCGATGTAAATGCCGGTAGTCCCCTGCTGCATGCCCAGCGCGGCGGAGTTGGTGACGGTACCGACGCCGCGGATGGTCGGCAGAGACTGATTCGGGTCGCCTTTGTTGACCTGCACGCCAGGCGCCATTTTGAAAACATCTTCCTGGTCACGCGCACCTGCGGCTTCCAGTTCGCTTCCCTGCAATGCTGAAACGCTACCCGCAACATCACGCTGCTTCTGGGATCGCTTGCCCGACGAGACGATGACGGTCTCCAACTCCTCCACCACCTTGGCTCGGGGCGGGGTTGGCGCGGAATCCGACTTGCCAGGGTTTGCGACAGCTTGCGCTTGAACGGCGTGGGCTTGCAGAACCAAACCGAACGCTATCGCGGCCAGGCTCACGTAATTCGGTGCGAACAATTGGCTGGCCAGCCTCAGTGTCGAAGTGCGTTTCGTGGTCATAGCGTGGATCCTTCCATATAAGGTGACGGGATGATGAGGGAATCAGCATAGCGAATAAAAGATCGATCGGTCGCTTTTATAAATACTAATCGGTCTTTTTATAAATGTCAACTCTGCTTTGAATCAGACTATGACGACCTCAGTACCGTGCGGGATTGCGCGAAGGCGGACGCCCGCAGAGTCACCCGTCCGGTTGCGACACAACAGGCATGAACCAAGGGCAATTCGGCATGGAGGCGCCCATCGGCCTCGGGGCTGAAGCCTTGGTCCGCAAATCGGTGCGTGGCAAAGCCAGAACTCGACGATGCGGTATCGAGGTTGGGACAAAGGCGCAAAAAAGCCCGCCGCAAGCGCCCTTTGATCGAACGGGAAACCTGCTTGCGGGAAATCAGGCCGCCATCATCCCGGTGGCAGCTTGCAGGCCGAGTTGGCGAGAAGGCCGCGCTTGCGCTGAACGGCAGTCCCTTAACTCGTCAGCGCCCTGGTGCTTGGTGCGTTCGTAAAATTGCCGCCAAGATGAACCGCAAGGACTTCAGGCTGGCCGTTACCGGTTGTACGGTCATGCCGCCCTTGACGGAACCGATCAAGAACGAGTCAATGACATGCGCGGCAACTGTGGCGTCTACCCCGACATTGCACAGGCCAGCATCGGCAAGTTTTTGAACACCCTCCCGTAGGCGTTCGAATCGCCGATTGACAGCTTTACTGAATTCGAAATGCAGCCGCTCACTCACGCGACTCGCGATCATGAGATCAAGTTCTACCTGGCGTTGCGAAATTCTGGCTGGTGCCAGCATGAACTTCAACTGGCTTTCCAGCGACTTCCGAAAGGATTCGACGCTGTCAAATGAGAGTGCCGCGCTGCTCTCCTCACCGAGCCGCTGGACGATGGCTTCGAGAAGCTCATCTTTGCTGGCAAAGTGAATGTAAAAGGCACCGCGACTGATTTTCGCTGCCGTACAGATTTCGCTCAGCGAGGCCTGCGCCAATCCCAGGCGCCCGATACAGTCAATCGTCGCGGAGACAATTTGCTCACGCTTTTCTTTCATGTATTCAACAGTTCGAGCGGGCATATTTGTTTCAGATTCATTGCAGCACTTAGGCGGCGCAGCCAATACTGTTGAACAACGCCCGATCCCGCAATTGTGCACTGGAGCCCCGAGGAATCCGCGAGCCTGAACATGACCGGCGACTCAGCCCCTCACAGCTTCGTTTGTTCGGCGTCTGAAGCTGGTGGGTTGCGGGGCGCTGCGGGCGGTTTGACCTCGGCACCGTTTTCAGCTGCACCCTGCTGCGGCGGCGCTTTGAGCATCAGGTCGATATAGGCGGCTTCGTTCTGACGGACCAGCAAGCGCACCGGCAGATATTGCAAGCTCGGCGCCAGCCAGACTTCGGCGCTCAGATCGACGCTGGTTGCCGTCGAAGGTTTCAGCCGCCAGGTCGCCAAGGGACCCATCGGCGTCTGCAACAGTTCTTCGCCCATCACCTCATAACGCCAGAGGTATTGCTTTCTCGGCAAGGCCAGTGGCAGCTCGACCACATGGCCGATGCGCAGCGCTTCGCGGCCGCTGGCAAACAGCCAGCTCAATTGCACGAACTGGCTGGCAGCATCCTGTGAACCCGGCGGCGCCGCTTCAACAGTGCCGTTGCCAAGAGTCAGCTTGTCGCCCTGGAACAGCACCGAAACACGGCGCCGCGCCGCAAGCAGCACCCTGGTGTC
>CAMDHE010000097.1 GCA_945898095.1 Roseateles toxinivorans
CCGCTTTGGCCGGGCCAAATGGCTGCAGCCTTATACCGAGCCAACCCTGAAGAAGCTGGCTGCCGAAGGCACCACTAACGTCGACGTGATTTGCCCCGGTTTCAGCGCTGACTGCCTGGAAACGCTTGAAGAAATCAACATGGAAGCCCGCGATGCATTTCTGGCCGCTGGTGGCCGGCAGTTCAGCTACATCCCTTGCCTCAATGACAGCGACGCCGGCATGGCTGCGCTGACTGCATTGACCGAAAGGCATTTGCTCGGCTGGCCGACGCAGCAGACTCAGGACCCGCAACAACTGCAGGCCCAACGCATGCTCGCCCTGGCGGCTGGCGCATCGCAATGACCTGCGGTCCCGAGTCGTTGACTGAACGGCACACCCCATGAAAGCAAGTGAACAAGGAAGTACCGGCCTGCGCCTGGATAAATGGCTATGGGCAGCCAGGTTCTTCAAGACCCGTTCGCTGGCGGCCGAGGAAATCGGCCACGGTCGGGTCCAGGTCAACGGTCAGGTGGCCAAGGCTTCGCGCGAGCTGAAACTGGGTGATTTGCTGCGCTTGCGCCAAGCGCAGGCAGAGCGCGAGGTCTGGGTGCGCGGCTTGAGCCATCTGCGGGGCCCGGCGGCGCAGGCTCAAACCCTTTACGAAGAAACCCCGGCGAGCCTGCTGGCCCGCAACAAAGCGGCCGAGCAACGCCGACTGGCGCCAGAGCCTGCACAGGCGATCACCCAGGGTCGCCCGACCAAACTAGCAAGGCGCCGGCTTGCCGACTGGGACCGCTGGAGCGCCAGCGCAGACAGCGAGTAACAGGGAGGGACTTCTGGAAAACAGCAGTCCGGAACAATCCCCCTCTTGAAATCCAGGGTATAGCGCCAATATCTGGTGGTCTGAATCAATAAGCATCATGACTACCGACAAAATCCCCCCCCAAGAAATTGCGCCGGCCGACCTTGAGTCCGCTTTGGCAGAAGCTGCCCTGCCCTTGACGGCCGAAGCCCAGCAAGCCGAGCTGGAAGCCAAGTTGACCGAAATGTCTGACGCTTTTTTGCGCGCCAAGGCAGAGATGGAGAACATCCGCAGGCGCGCTGACGACGAAATTTCCAAAGCGCGGCGGTTTGCCGTCGAATCATTCGCTGAGTCAATGCTGCCGGTGATGGACAGCATGGAAGCTGCTATCGCCATGCCGGACGCCAAAGTCGAAACCGTGCTGGAGGGCGTGCATGCCACCAAACGGCAATTGGCAGCGGCACTGGATCGCAACCGGGTGCTCGAAATCAACCCGGCGACGGGTACGAAATTCGATCCCCATCAGCATCAGGCGATCAGCATGGTGCCGGCTGAGCAGGACGCCAATACCGTCGTGACCGTGCTGCAAAAAGGCTATTCGATTGCCGAACGCGTCTTGCGCCCGGCCTTGGTCACGGTCGCGGCACCGCGCTGAACCTCAGGCTGGCCCAGCGACAGTTGCAAAAAATATCGAGCCGGTGGCTCTTGCAATGCACCGACTAATCCGCAGTTTAGAAACATCAGATTCAGGAGCTTAAAAATGGGCAGAATTATCGGCATTGACCTTGGTACCACCAATTCTTGCGTGGCCGTCATGGAAGGCAATACAACCCGAGTGATCGAAAACGCTGAAGGTGCACGGACGACGCCATCGATCATTGCATATCAGGAAGATGGCGAAATTCTGGTCGGTGCTTCCGCCAAGCGCCAGGCCGTCACAAATCCGCGCAATACCCTGTACGCGGTGAAGCGGCTGATCGGCCGAAAATTCACCGAAAAAGAAGTGCAAAAGGACATCGATTTGATGCCCTACACGATTGCTGCGGCCGACAACGGCGATGCCTGGGTCGAAGTGCGCGGCAAGCGCTTGGCACCCCCGCAGGTCAGCGCTGAAGTGCTGCGCAAGATGAAAAAGACCGCTGAGGATTACCTTGGCGAAGAAGTGACCGAAGCCGTCATCACGGTGCCGGCCTATTTCAACGATGCACAGCGCCAAGCGACCAAGGACGCCGGCCGGATCGCCGGACTCGATGTCAAGCGCATCATCAATGAACCGACCGCTGCAGCTTTGGCTTTCGGTCTGGACAAGCATGGCAAGGGCGACCGCAAGATCGCGGTATATGACCTGGGCGGCGGCACTTTCGACATCTCGATCATCGAGATCGCCGATGTCGACGGTGAAATGCAGTTTGAAGTGCTGTCGACCAATGGCGACACCTTCCTCGGCGGAGAAGACTTCGACCAGCGCATCATCGATTACATCGTGACCGAGTTCAAGAAGGAACAAGGCGTCGACCTGACCAAGGACGTGCTGGCCTTGCAGCGCTTGAAGGAAGCGGCCGAGAAGGCCAAGATCGAGCTCTCCAACTCGGCCCAGACTGATGTCAATCTGCCCTACATCACGGCTGACGCCAGCGGCCCGAGGCATTTGAATGTCAAGTTGACACGCGCCAAACTTGAATCGCTGGTCGATGACCTGATTGAACGCACGATCGCTCCTTGCCGCATGGCTGTCAAGGATGCCGGCATTGCACTCGACTCGATCGACGATGTGATTCTGGTCGGCGGCATGTCGCGGATGCCAAAGGTCCAGGAAAAGGTCAAGGAGTTCTTCGGCAAGGATCCACGTCGCGATGTGAATCCTGACGAGGCCGTTGCTGTGGGTGCTGCGATCCAGGGCCAGGTGCTGAGCGGCGAGCGCAAGGACGTGTTGCTGCTCGACGTGACCCCACTGTCCCTGGGCATCGAAACCCTGGGCGGCGTGATGACGAAGATGATCACCAAGAACACGACGATCCCGACCAAGTTCGCGCAGACCTTCTCCACCGCCGATGACAACCAGCCCGCAGTGACGATCAAGGTTTATCAGGGCGAGCGCGAGCTGGCTTCGGGTAACAAGAGCTTGGGTGAGTTCAATCTGGAAGGAATTCCGCCGTCACCACGCGGTACGCCACAGATTGAAGTTTCATTCGACATCGACGCCAACGGCATCCTGCATGTCCGGGCCAAAGACAAGGGCACCGGCAAGGAAAACAAGATCACGATCAAGGCCAACTCCGGCTTGACCGAAGACGAGATCCAGAAGATGGTCAGGGATGCGGAAGTCAACGCAGCCGAAGACAAAAAGAAGATCGAAATCGTCCAGGCCAGAAATCAGGCGGATGGCATGCTGCACAGCGTGAAGAAATCCGTTGCAGAGCATGGCGACAAGCTCGAAGCTGCTGAAAGAGAAGCGATCGAGGCCGCGATCAAGGATCTTGATCTGGCCATGAAGGGCGAAGACAAGGCCGAAATCGAGGCCAAGACCGAGTTGTTGATGACCGCAAGCCAGAAGCTCGGTGACAAGATCTACGCTGAAACGCAGGCTGCTGAAGCGGCGGCAGGTGCTGCTGCAGAACAGCCGCAGGCAGCGCAGGATTCACAGGGCGCGAGCAAACCGGCTGACGACAATGTGGTCGATGCCGAGTTCAAGGAAGTCAAGAACCCGAAGTGATGTTCAAGACATGCCGGGCCCGCAATGATCGACGGGTTTGGCAGTTGTCGCCGCCGCGTTGGAGCCCAGGGCTTTGCCCTAAAAGCTCGACGCGGCGCTGTTGTTTGATACAGGCGGAATCAGCCCATGGCAAAGCGTGACTATTACGAAATCCTCGGTCTGGCAAAAAACGCCTCCGACGAAGAAATCAAGAAAAGCTACCGCAAGGCAGCGATGAAATATCACCCTGACAGAAATCAGGGTGAAGGTGCCAAAAAGGCCGAGGAGCAGTTCAAGGAGGCCAAAGAAGCCTATGAAATGCTGTCGAATCCGCAAAAACGTGCGGCCTATGATCAGCATGGTCATGCTGGCGTTGATCCGAATGTCGGCGGCTTCCGTCCGGGTGGTCAGGGTGCTGAAGGGTTTGGCGGGTTTGCCGAAGCCTTTGGCGATATTTTCGGCGACATCTTCAGCGGCAATGGCGGAGGCGGAGGGCGGCGCGGCGGCGGCGGCCAGCAGGTCTATCGAGGCGCCGACCTCTCCTACGCGATGGAAATATCGCTGGAAGAAGCCGCACGTGGCAAGGAATCACAGATTCGCATTCCGAGTTGGGAAGGCTGCGCGACCTGCAATGGCAGCGGCGCCAAGCCTGGTACGAGCGCCAAGGGTTGCAGCACCTGCAATGGCGCCGGCACCGTGCACATGCGCCAAGGCTTCTTCTCGGTGCAACAGACCTGCCCGCATTGCCAAGGCAGCGGCAAGATCATCCCCGACCCCTGCACGGCCTGCAATGGCCAAGGCAAGGTAAAAAAGAGCAAGACGCTGGAGGTGAAAATTCCAGCCGGGATCAATGAAGGCATGCGCATCCGCTCGGCCGGCAATGGTGAACCCGGCGTCAATGGCGGCCCTGCCGGCGACCTGTATATCGAGATCCGTATCAAGGCGCATGCCTTGTTCGAGCGCGATGGTGATGACTTGCATTGCACCATGCCAGTCGCCATGACAATGGCGGCATTGGGTGGTGCCATCGACGTACCGACACTGGGCGGAACAGCTGAAATTGAACTCCCCGAGGGAACCCAGCATGGCAAGACCTTCCGCTTGCGCGGCAAGGGCATCAAGGGTGTACGTTCAAGCTATCCAGGTGACCTGTATTGCCACATCAACGTGGAAACGCCGGTCAAACTGTCCGAACATCAGCGCAAGCTCTTGAAAGAGCTGGACAAGTCATTCCGCGATGGCGGCGAACGTCACTCACCGAACTCCAAGAGCTGGACCGACAAGGTCAAGGATCTGTTCAAGTAGGCCTTGATGACCGCCGGGCGCCTTGCGGCGCTTGGTCATTAAGCTCGGCCGCTCAGTAATCGCTGCCTGAACTGTAGCCCGGCGCCAGATTTTCGAACTTGGTATGCATGCGCTGAAAAGCGAGTTTGACCGTCCCCACCGGGCCATTGCGCTGCTTGGCGATAATGATTTCAGCGATGCCGGGTTCCTTGCACTCTTCCTTGGTGTAGTACTCGTCGCGGTAGATGAACATGATGATGTCAGCATCCTGTTCGATCGCGCCGGATTCACGCAAATCGCTCATCATCGGACGCTTGTCAGGACGAGATTCAACGCTTCGATTGAGCTGTGAAAGCGCCACGACCGGGCATTGCAACTCCTTGGCCAGGGCTTTCAAACTGCGTGAAATTTCGCCGATGACGGTGGCACGATTCTCTTCACTGCCACCATTGCCGCTCATCAACTGCAGATAGTCGATGATGATCAAGCCGAGCTTGCCGCAGATACGAGCCTGACGTCGGGCACGGGCGCGCACCTCACTCGGCGACAGACCGGGGCTCTCGTCGATAAAGATGCTGGCCTTGCCCAATTTATCTACCGCTTCGGACAGCCGCCCCCATTCATCATCGGCCAGACGACCAGTGCGGAGATGGCTTTGATCGATGCGGCCGATCGAGCCGACCATGCGCAAGGCCAGTTGGTTGGCACCCATTTCCATCGAATAAATAACGACCGGCAGGCCTTCATTGATCGCGACGTTTTCGCCGATATTGATCGCAAATGCCGTCTTGCCCATCGAGGGACGCGCGGCCAGCACGATCAAGTCACCCGGTTGAAAGCCAGCCGTCATCCGGTCAAGGTCAAAAAATCCTGTGCGCACGCCGGTTACATCTTCGGCACCGTTTTCGGCCAACTCGTTGACGCGGTCGATCAAGGCGACCACCAGGTTGTCCATGCTCTGGAAACCTTGGCGGTTGCGTGAGCCTTCTTCACCGATGCGAAAAATCTTGGCTTCGGCCTCGTCAAGAATTTGCGTCACAGGTCGACCCTGCGGGCTCAGGGCTGCGGTCGCGATCTCATCGCTGGCACTCACCAGCTTGCGCAGGATGGCCCGCTCTCGCACGATTTCAGCGTAGCGCCTCAGATTGGCAGCACTTGGAACGCTCTGCGCCAGCGCGTTCAGATAGGCCAGCCCGCCGCATTCCTCGGCCTTGCCGACCGAGGTCAACTCTTCGAAGACCGTCACCACATCGGCCGGCTTGCTGGCGTTGATCAACTTGCCGACAGCAGCAAATATCTGTTTGTGCTCGAAGCGGTAGAAATCGGATTCGGTCAACAAGTCACCGGCGCGATCCCAAGCCGAGTTGTCGATCAACAAGCCTCCGAGTACGCTTTGTTCGGCTTCGACAGAATGCGGTGGTACGCGCAGGCGCGCCACCTCGTCGTCCTGGCGTCCGGCGCCAGGCAAATTGGGGGAGGAGAAAATCGCAGACATAGATGAACTATACGGCCAGCCAGCCGCTGTGCTTGTGGACAAAGCTGTGGAAATCTCCGGGATCTGCCGGTATAAGCGGCATCCCGGCAAGGGTTTCTTGCAAGCAATAAAAAAGCCGGGACTCTGGTCAAGAGCACCGGCTTTGCGCCAACCCTGGAAGGGCGGCAATCCGACGCCATCGAGGCGCCGGTTTCTCCAGATCAGGCCACTTCGGCGACGACCTGGACGTTGACTTCCACAACCACATCGGAATGCGGTGTCACATTGACAGGGAACTCGCCAACTGACTTCAAGGCACCGAGCGGCATACGCACTTGCGACTTGGAGACAGCAAAGCCCAGTTTCGTCAATGCTTCAGCCACATCGGCGTTCGTCACCGAACCAAACAGTCGACCGTCAACGCCGGCCTTTTGGCTGATACGGACGGTCTTGCCGGCCAGGCTTTCACCCAGCGCAGCTGCCGTAGCCAGCTTCGCGGCAGCAGCTTTTTCGAGCTCTGCACGCTTGACTTCGAATTCCTTGATGGCTGACTCGGTGGCACGGCGTGCCTGGCGAGTCGGGATCAGGAAATTGCGGGCATAACCGTTCTTGACATTGACGACATCGCCAAGGTTGCCGAGATTGGCGACTTTTTCAAGCAGAATAATTTGCATGGTCAGCTACTCCTCAGACCTTGTGCTGGTCGCTGTAAGGCAGCATGGCGAGGAAACGAGCTCGCTTGATGGCCACAGTCAGCTGACGCTGGAAGAACGCACGCGTGCCAGTCAGGCGAGCGGGCGTGATCTTGCCGGTTTCACCGACGAAATCGCGCAATGTGTCAATGTCCTTGTAATCGATCTGCTCGACACCAGTGACGGTGAAGCGGCAGAAGCGCTTGCGACGGAACAGCAATGACTGGGTATTGCGCTTGGGTTTTTTGTCCTTGGAGAACCGACCTTTACCACGTGGCGGAGCCATAGTGTTACCTCTTTAAGTTTCAATCCGGATTCGAACAATTCGGTGTTCGATCGGTATCGAGTGCCGTGATGTGGAAAATCGTTCCACGTCCGTTGCGCTGGTTGCTGAGAAAGCCCGAAAAACTGGCCGTTCCTCCTACACCCAGCGCCTGCAGACGCTTGACAGTTTCACCGATCGCCACTGCTTTGATTTCCATGGAAACCTTGCGTGGTTTTCCGGCTTCTTGCACCTGCGACTCATGCTTCAAGCTGAGGTCAAGTGCAACAAGCCCGGCCGGCGTATATCTGACGAGTCCGATTTCCTGCAATTGCGCGTCTAAAACCAGATGATTCAATTGCGAGTCACTGGAATATCGCGCTGCAACACAGTTCGCTGTTTACCGATTCAAGCACCCTGGAGCTGCTTCAGCCTGTATCAGGCTGTCGCTTCCTGAGGATGAGGAGCCTTGCGGGACTCTTCACGTTCCACGGTCTTCATCATGACTGAAGGCGTGGCCTCGGCCTTGGGCTTCAACACGGTCAAGTGGCGCAGCACGGCGTCATTGAAGCGGAAACCCGTTTCGAGTTCGGCCAGTACTTCTTTGCCGCACTCGATGTTCAGGCACAGGTAATGGGCCTTGGCAAGCTTCTGGATCAGGTAAGCCAGTTGACGGCGACCCCAATCTTCAACGCGATGCACAACGCCACCACCTGCGGTGACCAAGCCCTTGTAGCGCTCCAGCATTGCCGGAACTTGTTCGCTTTGATCCGGATGGATCAGCAAAACGATTTCATAGTGACGCATAGATACTCCTTGTGGGTTCCAGACAGATTTCTCTTGCCTGAGGAAGCCGCGCCACAGCGTCAGTCACGTGGTCACGGCAAGGGGGAACCCGCAAGTATAGCCCAGATCACAGGCTCGACAAAACCGATCAGGGCGGCGGTGGGCTGCGCAACTGCGTGACCATTGACATCGGCAGCGCGGGCGTCAAGAGACTGACCAGCATCGCTGCGGCAAATCCGGCTGGCACACCGAACAGGCTGGCCGAAATCGGTTGGATACCCCACCAGAGTTGCGGCAGACCCGGCAAACCTATGGCGGCTCTGATGCCGGGATGGGCACTGGCCATGTAGTAACTGGTGACTGCCAACCCGGTCAGCATGCCAGCCATCGCGCCCCAGGCATTGGCTCGACGCCAGAATATACCCAGCACCAGCACCGGAAAAAAGGCTGACCCGGCAAGCGAAAAGGCCGCAACGACAAGGAACAGGATGTCCGCCGGCTTCTGCGCCGCCACCGCGGCGGCGGCCAGCGCAGTCGCGAGCAGCAAGGCTTTGGACAGGGTCACCCTGCGCGTGACCGAAGCCGCCGGATTCAGCACGCGGAAATAGACATCATGCGAGAGTGCGGCAGAGATCGTCAGCAGCAGACCGTCAGCCGTCGACAAGGCAGCAGCCAAGCCACCTGCAGCGACCATGCCCGACACAACATAAGGCAGACCGGCCAATTCAGGGGTAAGCAGCATGATGATGTCGCTGCCGATATGCAATTCACCCAATTGCAGCAAGCCGTCACCATTCACGTCTCTGACTGACAGCAGTGTCGGATCGACCCTGGCCCATTGGGTAATCCATGCCGGCAATTGATCAAAGGGGGTACCGATCAGATTGTTGAAGACCTCGTACTTGACCATCACCGCCAGCGCCGGAGCGGTGAGGTAGAGCAGACAGATGAAGAACAGCGACCAGGCCACCGACTCGCGTGCTTCGCGCACCGTCGGCGTCGTGTAATAACGCATCAAGATATGCGGCAAGCCAGCTGTTCCGACCATCATGCAGAACACCAGGCCAAGAAAATTCCGCCGCGATTCGTCAAACTGCTGGCGCTGGGCCGGGTTGCCATCCGGGTCGCCAGCGAATTGCTGGGCATGCGGCAACATCCCGGCCAGCGGCAATGCCAACAACTCGTTGGCGGTTTGTCCGCGCTGCCATTGCTCCGCGGCATCCGCAGCCGTGCGTGGCAAAGCCGCCTGCTTCTTCTCCGCAGCCTGGATCAAGGCCAGGGATTCGTCGGCATTTTTCAGCAAGGCGACTTCTCGGGCCGCCAGCGCTCGTTCCTCAGCCAGCGCGCTAGGCACATCGCGCAATTTATCGGCATATGCGGCGGCTCGCAACTTGAATACCTCGCGGACTTCAAGTTCGCGTGGATCATTCAAAAGCGCTGTCTCACGCTCGCTGATCGCCTGCAGTTGATAGCCGTAGATGGGCAGCGGCACACCGGTCTGCTGGACGCAGAGCCAGACCACCGGCACCAGATAGGCCGCAATCAGCACAATGTATTGGGCCACCTGGGTCCAGGTGACGGCCCGCATGCCGCCCAGAAACGAGCAGACCAGCACGCCGCCCAAGCCGACGAACACACCGATCTCGAAGGCCAGCCCGGTCAGCCTTGACGTGATCAGGCCAACGCCATAGATCTGCGCTGCCAGGTAGATGAAGGAGATCAGGATTGCGGCAAAAGCCCCCATCAACCGCAGTGACTGGCTGGCGTAACGGGCCGCCAGAAAATCAGGGATGGTGAACTGGCCGAACTGCCGCAGATAGGGCGCCAGAAACAAGGCCACGAGGCAAAAACCGCCAGTCCATCCCAGAACAAAGGCCAGCCCGCCATAGCCTGAAAGGTACAAAGACCCGGCCAAACCGATAAACGATGCAGCGCTCATCCAGTCGGCGCCCACCGCCATGCCGTTGTAGAAGGCGGGTACCCGCCGGCCGGCAACGTAATATTCATCGGCATCGGTGGTGCGACTGATCACACCGATGACGGCATAGACAATCACGGTCGCGGCCAGAAAACAAAAGCCGATCCAGGCTTTGGGCATGCCCTGCTGCTCCAGCACAGCCAGCGCCAGCACGAACAACACAAAGCCCAGCAGGTACCAGGCATAAATGCGGTTCAACTGCGGCGCAAGACCGCCTTCGCTGACAGCGGACGGGTTTTTTGCAGGATTGAGGATTGGCAAGGTTCGCTCGGCCCGGAGAATCGTCTGATCATGCAAGCAAAG
Source organism: Roseateles toxinivorans (assembly GCA_945898095.1). GTDB lineage: Bacteria > Pseudomonadota > Gammaproteobacteria > Burkholderiales > Burkholderiaceae_C > Paucibacter_A > Paucibacter_A toxinivorans_A. The sequence goes on from CAMDHE010000097.1 coordinate 10,254, forward strand.
CACCCGCGCTGTCGATAGCGATGAACCCGCAGGGCGGCCCGTCAAGGCCGCCCTGCCCTGAACCTCAGCTACTCATCGCTTCGCCAGCCGATGCCAGGTTTCGACCACCGAATCAGGATTGAGCGAAATCGACCCGATCCCTTCGTCGGCAAGCCAGTCGGCAAAATCCGGATGGTCGCTCGGGCCCTGGCCGCAAATGCCGACATATTTACCGGCAGCGCGGCAAGCTGCGATGGCGCGCGAGATCAGCGCCTTGACGGCCGGGTCACGCTCGTCAAAGTCTCCGGCCAATTGCTCAAGACCCGAGTCCCGGTCGAGACCCAGGGTCAACTGGGTCAGGTCGTTGGAGCCGATCGACATGCCGTCGAAATGCTCGAGGAATTGCTCGGCCAGGATGGCATTGCTGGGCACCTCGCACATCATGATGATGCGCAGGCCGTCGACACCGCGCTTGAGCCCGCGCTCGGCCAGCATCGCGACGACGCGTTCAGCCTGACGCACGGTGCGGACAAATGGCACCATGATCTCGATATTGCTCAGGCCCATCTCGTTGCGCGCCCGCTTCAGCGCCTCGCATTCCATCGCAAACGCGTCCTGGAACTCGCCGCTGATATAGCGCGAAGCACCGCGGAAACCCAGCATCGGATTTTCTTCATCAGGCTCATAACGTGAGCCACCAATCAGCTTGCGGTACTCATTGCTCTTGAAGTCCGACAGCCGCACGATCACCGGCCGCGGGTAGAAGGCCGCCGCAATCGTCGCAATGCCCTCGACCACCTTGTCAACGTAGAACGCGCGCGGCGAAGCATGGCCACGGGCTACCGATTCAACCGCCTTTTTCAGGTCGGCATCGATATTCGGGTAGTCGAGGATGGCCTTCGGGTGAACGCCGATATTGTTGTTGATGATGAATTCAAGCCTTGCCAATCCAACGCCGGCGCTGGGCATCTGGGCGAAGTTAAAGGCAAGCTGCGGATTGCCCACATTCATCGTCATCTTGATCGGGCAATAAGGCATCTCGCCGCGGTGCACCTCGCTGACTTCGGTCTCCAGCAGACCGTCGTAGACATGGCCGGTATCGCCTTCCGAGCAGGACACGGTCACCAGTTGACCATCCTTGAGCTTGTCGGTGGCATCACCGCAGCCGACGACTGCCGGGATGCCGAGTTCGCGCGCGATGATGGCCGCATGGCAGGTACGCCCGCCCCGGTTGGTGACGATCGCCGCAGCGCGTTTCATCACCGGCTCCCAGTTCGGGTCTGTCATGTCGGTGACCAGCACATCGCCCGGCTGGACCCGCGACATCTCGGCGATGCTGCTCACCAGGCGTACCGGGCCGGTACCGATTTTCTGGCCGATGGCCCTTCCTTCGACCAGCAAACTGCCGTTCTTGGCCGGGTCACCCTTGAGCTTGTAGCGATGCTCGATCTGGCCCTCGGCCTGGCTTTTCACCGTCTCGGGCCTGGCTTGCAGAATGTAAATCTGCCCGTCAACACCGTCGCGACCCCACTCGATGTCCATCGCGCGGCCGTAATGCTTCTCGATGATCATCGCGTAGCGCGCCAACTCGATCACTTCCGAGTCGAGCAAGGAATAACGATTGCGCGCCTCGGGCGCCGTGTCCACCGTTTTCACCAGCTTGCCTGAAAGCGCTTTTTCTTCCTTGGTCGTGAACTCCATGCGGATCAGCTTGGAGCCCAGGCTGCGGCGAATGATCGGCAGCTTGCCACGCGCCAGCGCTGGCTTGTGGACATAGAACTCATCCGGATTGACGGCGCCCTGCACCACCGTCTCACCCAGTCCATAGCTCGATGTGATGAAAACCACATCCTTGAAGCCCGACTCGGTATCGATCGTGAACACGACGCCAGCCGAACCGAGATCGGAACGCACCATGCGCTGCACGCCGGCAGACAGCGCCACATCGCTGTGCGCATAACCCTTGTGGACGCGGTAGCTGATCGCGCGATCGTTATAGAGCGAGGCAAAGACCTCTTTCATCTTTTGCAAGACTTCTTCGATACCGATCACATTCAGGAAAGTTTCCTGCTGGCCGGCAAAAGAGGCGTCCGGAAGATCCTCGGCAGTGGCCGACGATCGAACTGCAAATGAGGCTTCCGGGTGATCGGCCGTCAGCGCAGCAAAAGAAGCCCGCATCTGAACTTCGAGTTCTGCCGGAAACGGCTGCGCCTCCAGCCAAGCGCGGATTTCCGCACCGGCTTCGGCAAGCGCAATCACATCATCGGTGTTCAGCGTGGCCAGCTTCTGCTCGATGCGTTTGGCCAGTCCTTCATGTTTCAAGAACTCGCGGAAAGCATGGGCCGTGGTGGCGAAACCACCGGGCACACGAACGCCAGAGGCGGTCAGTTGCGAGATCATTTCGCCGAGGCTGGCGTTCTTGCCGCCGACCACCTCGACGTCAGTCATCCTCAGATTCTCAAAGGGAACGACCAGGGCGGTCGGGTCAATAGTTGAAGACATGGAAAAGCTCCGTGATGTTGAAAATTCATTGCATCCGCCATCGAGGCCGGATTTCCGCCCATCAAGTTGCCGCGCAATACGACCCGGTCCATTCTGGATTCTTGTTTTGTGGAGGAGGAGCGCATGGCATGTGGAGGAAAGCTGTTGCCAATTCTACGACCAAGCCCGTTTATGATGAATCCAGACTCCCCCGCGATCAGGCCACCATGCAACGCACTGTTTTCTTCATTTCGGACGGCACCGGAATCACCGCCGAAACCTTCGGCAATTCGATCCTGGCCCAATTCCCGAACAAGCCACGGCATGTGCGTCGCCCCTTTGTCGATACCGTCGAGAAAGCCTATGCAGTCGTGCGGGAGATCAACGAGGTCGGAGAACGCGACGGCAAGCGCGTGGTCGTCTTTGCCACCTTGGTCGATCGCGATGTCCTGAAAATCGTCCGTGATCATTGCCTGGGCCGTGTGCTCGATATGTTCGGCACCTTCATCGAGCCGCTCGAAGAAGAATTCGAAGTCAAATCCAACCACCGCGTCGGGCGTTTTTCCGATGTGGCGCGCAGCCAGGAATACCATGACCGGATCGAGGCCATCAATTTTTCGCTGGTCCATGACGATGGCCAGTCGGCCAAGAATCTCGACATGGCCGATGTCATCCTGGTGGGCGTCTCGCGCAGCGGCAAGACCCCGACTTCGCTCTATCTGGCGATGCAGCATGGCATCAAGGCCGCCAACTACCCGCTGATTCCCGAAGATTTCGAGCGCGGCAAGCTGCCTTCAATGCTGCTGCCGCACAAGCGCAAATGCTTCGGCCTGACCATCGACCCCGAGCGCTTGCGACAGATCCGCAACGAGCGCCGTCCGGGCAGCAAATATGCCGACCTCGCGAACTGCCGCTACGAAGTCAATGAGGCCGAATCGATGATGAAGCGCGATGGCATCGCCTGGCTCTCCTCCACGAACAAGTCGATCGAAGAAATCGCCACCACCATCCTGCGCGACATCCGGCCGGACCGGCTCGTTTACTGAAAGCCTTCATCGGCCATACCTTGCTTCAAGGCTGGCTTGCCAGGCGACGCTCAGCTCAGCTTTTGCCTGGCCGATTCGTACAGGCAGATCGCTGCGGCGCTGCCGACGTTCAGCGACTCCTCACCGCCCGGCTGCGGGATGCCAACAGTCAAGGCGCAGCGTTGCAGCAAGTCTGCTTGCACGCCCTGCCCTTCATGGCCCATGACCCAGGCGCAAGGGCTGGGCAGGCGGACTTGATGCAATTGCGCCTTGGCGTAGGAGCTGGTCGCTACCAGCGGCAATTGCAGGCGATCAAGGTCGGAAGGCTGCAGGCCCTCGACCAGCTGCAAGGCGAAATGCGCGCCCATGCCGGCGCGCAGGACTTTCGGGCTCCATAGCGCAGCGGTGCCTTTCAAGGCCAGCACCTGATGGAAACCCATCGCGGCGGCGCTGCGCAGGATGGTGCCGACATTGCCGGCATCCTGCAATCGGTCGAGCACGACCGAGTCCTGCCCCGGGCTGAGTTCAAGCGAGGCTTGATAAGGCAACTCGAAGCCGATTTGTGCCGGCGACTCCAGGCCGCTGATCGACTTGAACAAAGCCGCCGGGACCACCAGTTGGCGCGGTGCGGCCCGGCCCAGTTCGCGCAGGACCGGATCGGCACAAGCTTCCTCGGTCAATACCGCCAGCGTCACCGCATTACCGCGCAGCAGACAGGCCCGCACCAGATGATCGCCCTCCAGCCAGATCGAACCCAGCTTGCGGTAGGCATTGCCATCCTGGCTAAGCTTGCGCAGCCGCTGCAGCAAGGGGTTGTCGCGCGAGGTGATATGGCTGATCGGACTCATCCGCGCGCCAGGATTTCTTGCACCGGACCGAAGGTACGGCGATGCCAGGGTGTGACGCCATGCTCGCGCAAGGCGGCCAGATGCTGGGCGGTTGGATAGCCCTTGTGACGGGCGAATCCATAGGCAGGATAAATTTCATCCATCTGCAAGCATTGGCGGTCGCGGTGGACCTTGGCCAGAATCGACGCCGCCGAAATGGCCGGCACCTTGGCATCGCCTTTGACAATCGCTTCAGCCGCAACTTGCAGCTGCGGCAGACGGTTGCCGTCGACCAGCACCAGAGTCGGTTTGAGCCGCAGCCCCTCGACCGCGCGGCGCATGGCCAGCAGCGTTGCTTGCAGGATGTTCAGCTGGTCGATTTCTTCGACGCTGGCCTCGGCAATGCAGCAGCACAAGGCCCTGGCGCGGATTTCATCGAAAAGGCGCTCGCGCCTTTTTTCAGTCAAGACCTTGGAGTCCGCCAGCCCGGCAATCGGTTTGTCGATATTGAGCATCACCGCAGCGGCAACCACCGGCCCGGCCAGCGGTCCGCGCCCAGCCTCATCGACGCCGACGATCAAGCCCGGCCCATGCCAATGGGCGGGTTGTTTGTCACGCAGAGATGATTTGGGCGATCGCATCGACGGCCTTTTGCGCGGTATCGCAGCGCAGCATCTGATGAATTTGTTCGAACCTTGACTGCACCCGGGCATAACGCGCGCCGTCATCCAGCCAGGCCAGACCCTCGCGGGCCAGTGCTTCAGGCGTGCATTCTTCCTGGATCAATTCAGGCACCAGGAATTCACGCGCCAGCACATTGGGCAAACCGACCCAAGGCTGATAATTACGCCCCTTCATCCGCCACCAGTTCAGGGCATGCATGCGGTAGGCAATCACCATCGGTCGCTTGAACAGCGCCGCCTCCAGCGTGGCGGTGCCGCTGGCCACCAGGGTGATATCACAGGCCGCCAAGGCCTGATGCGCACGACCGTCGAGCAATTGCAGATCGAGCCCGGGGGCCAGCCGCTGCACCAGCGGCTGCAGCAACTCGCCCAAGCCCGGCGCAACCGGCATCACGAAGCGCAGGCCCGGTCTGGCTTGCTGCATCAGCAGGGCGGCGCGCAGCAAGGGGGCGGCGATATAGCGGACTTCGCTGCGCCTGCTGCCGGGCAAGAGCGCCACGACCACCTCGCCATCGTTCAGACCGAGCGCAGCCCTGGCGGCGGCACGCGGCGGCTGCAGCGGGATCGCGTCAGCCAGCGGATGGCCGACATAGCTGGCCTGGATGCCATGGCTCTGCAGCAACTCGGGCTCGAACGGGAACAGGCACAGCACATGGTCAGCCGCAAGGCGGATCTTCTCGACCCGCTCAGCCCGCCAGGCCCAGATCGAGGGGCAGACAAAGTGCACGGTCTTGATCCTCGCCGCCCGCAGCCTGGTTTCAAGCCCGAAGTTGAAGTCAGGGGCGTCGACGCCGATGAATGCGGCCGGCGGATCTTGCAGCAGACGCTGCGCCAGGCGGCTGCGAATCGCCAGCAACTCGCGCAGATTCAGCAAGGCGTCGACATAGCCGAAGACCGACAATTTATCCTGCGGCCACCAGGACTCGAAACCCAGGGCGGCCATGCGCGGGCCACCAATGCCTTGTGCCATCAGGCCGGGCCAGCGCTGCTTCATGCCACCGAGCAGCAAGCCGGCCAGCATGTCGCCAGAGGCCTCGCCGGCCACCATGCCGAAACGCGGCGCGTGATTGGCCGACATCAGCGCCTTCAGCGCACGATGCCGCGCTGCGCAGCAGCGAGGAAATTCAACATCAGGTCGATGTCGGCATCGGCATCCACCTGCTGGCCGCGCAAATCCCCGATCGAGGCCACCGCCTGCTCGAGGGCCAGCGAAGAACGGTAGAGGAGCTTGTGCATCTGCCGGATCATGGTGATGCGCTCCGGACTGTAGCCGCGCCGGCGCAGACCGACGACATTGACTGCCCGCACGCTCAGCGGATTGCCGTCTACCGTCATGAAAGGCGGTACATCCTGCGCCACATGGCCCTGGAAGCCGATCATCGCGTGGGCGCCGATCTTGACGAACTGGTGCACGCCGCTAAGGCCACCCACTGTTGCCCAGTCACCGACATGCACATGCCCTGCCAGGGTCGCATTGTTGGCCAGCACGGTGTGATCGCCAAGGCGCACGTCATGGGCAATATGCACATAGGCCATGATCCAGTTGTCCGAACCGATCCGCGTCACGCCTTCGTCCTGCACGGTGCCCAGATTGAGCGTGCAAAACTCGCGGATGGTGTTGCGGTCGCCGATTTCCAGGGCCGTCGGCTCGCCGGCATATTTCATATCCTGCGGCGCCGCACCGATCGAGTTGAACTGGAAGATGTGGTTGTTTTCGCCGATGCTAGTCAAGCCTTCGATCACGCAATGCGGGCCGACCGTTGTGCCCGCACCGATGCGCACCTGGGGGCCGATCAGCGTGTAGGCGCCGACGCTGACCGAACTGTCGAGCCAGGCAGCCGGGTCGACGATGGCGCGGGGATGAATCAAGGCCATGAGTGCCTCAAGCGTCGATGCGCCGCATCGTGCAGATCAGCTGGGCTTCGGCGGCCAGGACCTTGTCAACCCAGGCCTTGCCGGTAAATTTGTAGATGCCGGCCTTGGTGCGGTCGAGAGTGACGTCGAGCAGCAACTGGTCGCCAGGCTCGACCGGGCGCTTGAAGCGCGCCGCATCGATGCCGGCGAAATAGACAAGGGTCTGGTCGTCGAGTTCGGTGCCGGTGCTGTCCAGCGCCAGCAGCGTCGCCGCCTGAGCCATGGCCTCGAGAATCAGCACGCC
>CAMDHE010000098.1 GCA_945898095.1 Roseateles toxinivorans
CGGTGCCTATGCCAGGTTACGCGTGCGCGGAGCCATGTACGACTGGCTGCGCGGCAACGATATGGTGCCGCGACATCAACGCGATAAATTGAACGCGGCACAGGAAGCTGTGGTCGCTCTGGGCCATGAGCTGGGTCGCACCCCGGACGATGTCGAGGTGGCGGAAAAGCTCGGGCTGACCCTGTCGGCTTACCATGCCTTGCTGGAAGGCGCGGTGTCGCTTTCAGTGGTCGACGACCTGCCGTTGAACTATGAGCCGGTCAGCGATGAGCGCAGCGACCCGCTCGAAGCTGCAGCCTTGCGCGAGGCAATGGCGCAGTTGCAGCCCTTGCTGAAGGATTTGCCCGAGAAGGAACAACAGGTGCTGGCGCTGCATTACACCGAGCATTTGAGCTACCGTGAGATCGCCTTCGTGATGGATTTGACCGCCGGCCGCATTAGTCAACTGCATACGCAGGCGATGCTTCGCTTGCGCGCTGGTTTGACGAAAAAACCGTCCAAAAGCTGAATCAGGCGCTGTCGTCAGGCCGCGCAGCGCGACCGGCGAATCAACTTCAGGCGTGACGCGACAGGCGCGAGCCTGGGTCCATCGATGCACCAGGCCCGTAAGTGCTGGACTTCGAATGTTCGAGCTGCAAGGCGCGAACGGTGGCCACACGGTGCATGGCGATGCGGATCAATTCGCCGCTGACCCGGTTGTCAGCACGCAGTTGACCGAGTAATTCGAGCAATTCAATCCGCTGGGCTTCGGGTTTGGCTTCGATTTCATCGCGCAAAGCGGCAAAACCGCCCGGGCTGGCCTCAAGGGTCGCATAGCCCTGTTCGAGGTCCCCATTGACCTGAGCCAGATCGTCGAGTTGATTACTTTCCAGCAATTCGCGTTGCCGCGCGAGCGAGTTGCCCAGCGCTTTCAACACATGCAACAGCGTAGCTTCCTTGCTCATGCTCGAAAACGATCAGCCCTTGGCCTGACGCTTTTGTCCAATCGACTGCAAGGCATCCTCGACCAGCGAATGCGCCAAGCCTTCGTAGTCGATCTGGAAGGTACCGGCCTTGATCCGCTGCTTCAGCGTGACCAGCAATTGGTTGTCGCTGAACTCGGTACTCGAGACGACTGCAGCCAAGGTACCGGCGGCGATGTCAGACACCTTGACACTGACTGCCGGACCCGGCGCGACAGCTTCGGTGGGCGCAGCGGTGCGGCCGGTATTGGCCAGGTTGTTGACGCCACCTTCACTTTTCACTGACGGCGTTGCCCCGCTTCGCGCGCTGCCTGCCAAACCATCTGTCAGTGTTTTGATATTCATCATCACAACCATTTAAAGTGTTACATCAACATGGCCAGCACGCACCACGCTTGCGGAAACCGTCTTGCCTTCGCTCAACTTGACCCGGATGGTATCTCCAACTGCGCCTTTTTGCAGCGCCACACCATCCGCAGTGACCTGGAAGGCCTTGCCCACAACGCGCACGGTAATCCGATCTCCTACGTTGATAACGGCCGGAACGCGCAATGTGTTTAGCGTCAGACTGGTATTTTCACGCATCGGCCTGGTCGTCTCGCGCCCGACGGCCTGCGCCGGGTCGGTCAGCACACCCGTCGGCTCGGTCGCCAGGTCAGATTCGACCTGCAAAATATCATCTGGCCCCAGCAATTGACCCGCAGGAACCGCCCGACTCGTCTGCACCACCTGTCCGAAGCCACGTACCCGCACATTCACCGACCAGCGCCAGCTTGGAGTATCGCATTGCAATCCGATGTTCTGCGGGCCGATCCAGCGTGTTCGCTGAACCTCCACAAAGCGAGGCGTTTTGCCGCAAGCCGGCGGGCCGGCTTCATCCATGGGAATATCGACCCGGATGCGCAATCCGCTGCCGCTTGCCTGGCGCTGGATATAGCGCTCGATCAGGCGCCGCCATTCGTCAGACTGCGCGCTGCCCGCCGCAGTTGGCGATGGACTGGGATTGGCAATCGCGATGGTTGTCGCTGCCCAAAGGCTGAAAAAAAGGAATCCACAGGCAAAGCGCCAGTTTCGGCACCAATTCACTTGCGCGCCTTCCTTGTGACGGCCTTCACCGGCGCCGGAGCTCGCGTCCGGGTCCGCTCTGGGGCTGGGGCTGGGGCTGGGGCTTGCGCCGGCGCTGCTTGCACGCCACCCGCCAGCAGCGGCATCACTCGCCCTGAAGAATCTCTGACCATGGCCTGCCAGTCCCCTGGCAGCAACCAGCTATTTCCGGCCGGCAACTCATAGCGCCAGGCAGACGCTGGCGCTTCCGCAGATTTACCACTGCCAGTCAGACTCAAGATCCTGTCATCCGAGCCATAGCGCAATCTCAGCACCATCGACTTGGGTCTCGAAGCCGGGCCCTTGGCTATGCTGAGGCCTTCGAATTGCAAGGCATGAACGGCCACCCAACCTTGCTGGACCTGCAGCACCACGACTTTCGGGCGCTGGGTATCGCAGGGCAAACTCAAACGAATTCCGGTGGGTATCTTGTCGATGCGCCCGCCCAAATGAGCCAGGGTCACCGCCGCATGTTCAAGCGCCGCAGCATCGGCCTTGAGAGCATCGAGGTCCAGGCTGAAGATGCCGGCATTGATTGCGGCCGAGACCGACCTTGCCAGCGGCAAGGCCCTTACAGCCAGACTCAAGGCCTCGAAGCCCTCGCTTGAAAGCGTCAAGCCGGCTGGCAATTGATGCCCCCCGATTTCAGCGCAAGAGACCCGCACCTGACCCAGCAATTGTGCGATCACGCGCTCGATACCTGATCGGCTGGATGGATTGGCTTGAGCCAGACTGTCATGCAATCGCCTGGCCTGTGCCAAGGCAACTGCGCGCAAAGCGGCTTCGGCCGCCGCATCGGCCTGGACCGGCGCGGGCGCGGCTGCGCTGGTCTTGGCAACCGGCGGCGGCTCGGCCTCGGTTTCATATTCGCCAGGCAGCGCTTCGGTTTTTGGAAACTGCGCCAGCCAGGCTGCGGCAAAATCCGGATCGTCATCGACGACTTGCTGGACGCGCAAGGCGCCCAACACGTTCACCAACCTTTCGGTCAAGCTGGCAGCGCGTTTGCGGTCGGCCTCGGTCACCGAAGTTCTGGCCAACAAGCTGCGCGACAAAGTCCGGCTGCAACTTGAATAAGCCGGCAACTCGAGGGTTCGCAGCAGATCAGCCAAAGCATCCGCCGAACTTGCCGTGGCGATCGGGGTGGCGCCATTGGCGCCGCGCACAAAGCGCTGCAATTCGCCAGCCAACTGCTGCGCGTCAATCAGGAAAAGCTCGGACAGAACTGCTGCTGCCATGTTCAGCCCTGCAGCGCCACGCTGTTGCCAGTTCCGAACTCGCCAGGATCAGAAGCTTCGACATCGAGGTTGTTGCGCAGCATGCCCAATTGTTGGGCCAGATGCTGCACCTCGGACTGCAGACGGACCAGATCACGTCGCGACACCACCGTCGTCATCTCGGCCATATCCCCGCTGCTGCGCCGCAGGGTTTCAAGCCTGGCCAGCGCATCGATGCTCTGCACCAGATGCAGATCCAGGCCCTCGAAAGCTTCGACCCGGTCTTCATCAGCCCCTTCAGCCAGCAAGTCCAGCGCGATGTTGACCGTGCCTTCACGCGAGCGCTGCAGCAGTTCCGACAAGGCGAGCAGATCGGCAACAACTTCGTCCTGAGCCTGATGCGGCGTGTCGAGCGTGTCGTCGACCAGCGAGCGCGCCCGCATCTCCAGCGTCCAGCTCGCATCGCAAGCCTCGTTGATGGCCAGGCGCAAGTCCTCCCATTTCTCGGCGGCTGCGGCAGCCGCTTCAGCTTCGGCTTCGGCCAGCGCAGGGTCCGGCTCCGCGGCCTGCCAGGCTTCAGCCGCCGTTTCGGCCATGACAGGCAGCGGCTTGACCTCCTGCTCTACCCTGGCCTGCAGAGCGGGCGCAGCCACAGAAGTCGGTTGGACCAGATAAAAAGCACGCCAGGCGGCGAACGCTGCCGTCAGGACAGCCAGGAGGGTCAACAAGCGGATCGGCTGATCGTCTGGCGTCAGCGCGACGCTGGCGGCACGCTGCTCGGCATCGCCAAGCAAGGACAGCACCTGGGTACGACGGGACTGGAATTGATCCAGCAGGGCAACGCCCTCCTGCAGACGTTTGACCATGTCGGGCATGCTCAGCTGAACACGTTCATAAGGCCTCGGATTGACGGCTCGCGCCAGGCGATCTGCGAGGAAGCCGCGCACTCGTTTGGTTGAACTGGCCGTCGCATCATCGCTGCGCAAGCTCTGCAATAACTGCCCGGGCTGACTGTCCAAGCCATCCAGATCCTGCAGCAGCTTGGCCAGACGTTCGAAACCCTTGATCTGAGCCAGCAAAGCCTGAATTGAACGATATGCCTCATCCGTGCTGTTTTTCTGGAGGGTGACATCACCCAGAAACCAACCACCCAGGTCGATGCCCAGGGCCGCGCTCTTTTCACCGAGCAAGCCGAGCTCCTGGGCATAGCCAGCATCTAGCGGCGCCGGGCGGTCGAGCAGACGCTGGGCGCGCAGATTGATTTGGTAAAAGTCAGCGGCAATTTGCTGGCGTTGATTGCGCGCCTGGCTCAGCATGAGCGCCAGCAGCAGCGCTGCAAACGCCAGCAAGCACAGGCCGGCAATGACTGATTCGATGTTTTTTCGGTGTGATCGCTTGAATGCCATGGCAATTTTTGAATCAGAATGATCGTTTGGCGGGTGCAGCCAAGGACTCCCCGCTGAAGGCCAGGCCGAGAACCTCGCAGACGGCGACCGCCAACAAGGGGCCGCCCTCGCTCAACACGACGGCCCAGGCAGGATGAGGCGAGACTGCATCAATTTCCAGCAAAGCCGGAGCCGCAACGACGATGACCGGACCGTGATCGGTGGCTGCCACCTGCAACTGCCCACCATGAGCGTCAAGCCCGACCCAATCGGCCCGGCCGATGCGACCGATACGCCGCACGGATGCGACCGGCAGCTCGACAATGGCTGCATCGATGCGCACGCGCAGGACTCGCGACCGGTTCATCAATCGGCCCAGCGATTGCGGGCTTTCAAGGCCAGAGCGAACAACATCGCCAGACCACCGGCCAATAATCCCCAGCCGAGCTGCAGCAAGGCTGAAGTCTGCCTTGCCCGCATGCGGTCAACACCGATACGGTACTGGGCCAGCGATTCGTTGAAGGTGCTGTGGTACCAGACCAGCAGGTCTTCGATGCGCAGATAGTCTGGCGCGTTGTAGGCAGTACCACTCAGACGGGTCAGATTCCCGACCAGTTCATTGCTGACCACCAGCAGGCCTTCTACATAGCGGCGGCGCCATTCCTGGGGTACGGTGTCGACATAAGCAGAACGCAGTTGCTCGGACAGACGCGCAGCATCGGTCTGACCGATATAGCGCACATGCTGAGGTACGGGAAACAACAGGCCATGGTTGGACATGTCAAAGGTATCGCCCTCTTTCAGGCTCAGCGTCAAATTGAGCAATTCGGTACCCCTCAGCACATTCAGCTCGAGCAGGCGCAAAGGCCGATCAGAGATCGTCTTGTAGACATCCCAGACATAGCCGGCTGGTTTGCCACTGACCAGCTTGATCACGTCACCAACTTCGACCTTGGCCAGCTCGGCAGCGCTGCCTTCAACCACGGCTTGCACTTCGGCCCGGGTGGCACGCAAGGTTTGCTCGGCACGGGCATTCTCGAAAGTTGCTACGTTGCGGATCGCGCGCAGCAGCCGGTCTTCGTCGGGCGTCATGGCCAACTGCAATTCAGGGCTGAGTCGGTCAACCGTCAGCAAGGCCTTGCGCTCCATGATCGGAAACTGACTCAACTTTGGAATCGGCAGGACATGATGCTCCAGGCCCCGACTGGCCGAAACCAAGCTCCAGCTCGAAGCCATCACCCAGATCACCAGGCCAGCAATGCCCAGCAAGCCGAGCAGATCGAGCCATTGATTCATGCTGCGCAGACCGGCTTTGGCGGGCATGACGAAGGACTTGGATCCGGCCGTGACAGGGACCAGGCCCGCGGTCTTGGCAGCGCCCCCCCCGCGCAAGCGCTTGGTGAAATCGTCCAGCAAGGATGAAACCCTCTGCTTGCGCACCGTTTCATGCTCGGCAGCCAGCGGATCAGCAGCGTGGTGGTCTGGCGCTGGCGCTTTGGGGCGCAAGCGAGCCAATATTTTTCCAATCATCGTGCAGTTCTCACATTCTGAACGTTCATATTCAAGCCGAAATCAGTTCGCATTTTTTCAATGTCACGATGTCTGCTGCCCAGCAACAGGCGCTCGCGCCGTTCGTCCATGCGGACGCGCACTTCCGACAACATGCCGACCCACAGGCCCGGACGGTAGCTCATCACCGCAGTTTCAAGCACCGAGACCCGATCCGCAGTCAACTTGACGCGAACAGTCAGCACCGCCGTATCGCGGGACTCGAACAAGGTCAATTCATCGAAGCTGGATCGCGACAACTCGTAGCTTCTGCCGCTGATGCGGAACTCTCGCGCACCGAGACTGAAATCCACCGCGCAGTAGCGCACAGCCTCCTCGAAGATCATGGCCGAAGCCGGCTCGATGCCGACCTGGCGATGCCAGTCGCGATCTGCCGCCTGAGCCTCCTGCGACTTTTTCGGCAGCAGACGCAGACTTTCGTAAATTTCGTAGACGGTTTCCGGCAAACGCATTTCGATCGCTGCACGTTTCATCAACTGGACGGCCGAACCGACATTGCTCCGATCAGATTCCATTTCGCCGCGTGACTGCTGCAAGCGCGCGCGCAAGTCCTGCTGAAGACTGTCAAAACGCTGCAAGCTCGATAGCGACAATTGCAGTGCGTCCACCGACGCATCGACTGGGGCAGCGTCGGTTGCGGAGCCCGGTTCAATCCGACGTTTCAGCTTGCGCCGTTCCGCGCCGACCATCCAGACACCGAAAGCCGCCACGCCCAGGGCGAGTGCCGCCAGAATCAGCACGACCTGGTATCCGGCGCTCAAGTTTTGCGCGATATTCAAGCGGCCCTCAACGCTTGCGCGTTTTCAAACGATCCACCGATTGCCCAAGCCTGCACCCTGGCAGCAAGCGACTCGGAGCGTGGATCGAAGGCCGCCAACTGCATTTCATCATTGAGTGCCGGCATCATCACCCGGGCGCGTTCCAGGTCGAGGCGCTCGGCGGCCAGATTGAGCACCACCGTGGTCGGGCAACGCACAGGCATGATCAAGCTGACAAAGTCGACTTTATCCATCGCCGCAGCGGCTTTGGCCCAGGACAGGCTACCCGGCGCGTAGACATGATCGAGGCCCAGCGGCGCGGGACTCACTGCCACCCGATCCATCAAGGACCGGGTCAGCCGCATCCGGCCCAGCGCCAGCCAACGATTGGCCCAGGTCGTAGCCACATCATTGACACCGTAAACCGTGGTGTCGACACCAAGATAAGGGAACAGCGCCAGCACCCGCACGCCCGAATCAGGTCTGCACAGCGCTGCAAGCCCGAGCAGCAAGGTGCCGACCAAGCCCACACCGACAAATCCACAATCGGGCGCAGCCGCTTCCTTCAGGGCCGACAGGCTGGTCACCAGCGACGCGCCCACCGGCAGTTCAACCGCCTGCAAGCCATGCTGCGACGAATCACCGAGCGCCATGGAAACCGGATCAGGAAACATCGGCGAGCTGAGCAAAAAAACCTGCTGACTTTGAACTGGGTTGTTCATCGCCTTAGTTTAACAGTTTTACTGACTTAAACTTAAAAAATTGCATTTCAGCAAACATGCTTGCAGCAACGTTTTATAGAGCGAGTCGCGATTCAGCGCTTTTGCCCGCTGAAGTCAGCGGCGAGCAAACCCGCCACGGTGTCGAGTTCGCGCAGCAGGCCCGCCGTTGCAAGCCCCAGGTCGATTTTGACCCCGCTGCGCAAGTCGCGTTCGATACGGCGCGAAGCCAGCATGGCCCGGCTGGCGCCGATCACGCCCAGGGTGGTGCAAAGCTCATGGCATTGGCGGGCGAATGATTCAAGATCATCAGCAGTCATCGAAGCGATGGCGGTCCGCAAGGCCGGCAGATCCTCGAGGAAAATATCGACCAATTCAGCATAGCCTTCGGCGTCAATGCCCATATCCTCGCAAACGCGACTCGTCTCGAGCAGCGGCACCAGGCCATCTTCGGCAGGATTATCTTGGGCAGACATGAGGGGTATCCGGTTCGTTGTGCAGGTCAGCGTAGCGATTGTGCCCGGGCTGCTGCCAGGCAACTTCGTTTACAACAGTTAAACCGATTATGCCGCTTTAATTACCATTCAGCAATTTTTCATCGTCACCCTGAGAATCAATCACGGCCTTGCGCGGACCCAGGTTGC
Source organism: Roseateles toxinivorans (assembly GCA_945898095.1). Taxonomy (GTDB): domain Bacteria; phylum Pseudomonadota; class Gammaproteobacteria; order Burkholderiales; family Burkholderiaceae_C; genus Paucibacter_A; species Paucibacter_A toxinivorans_A. The sequence continues at coordinate 8,356 of CAMDHE010000098.1, forward strand.
CGACAATGCTGGCCAACAGCTCTTCACGCTTGATCGGCTTGGTGACATAGGCGTTCATGCCAGCCGCGAAACAGGCATCGCGATCGCCCGCCATCGCATTGGCTGAAATGCCGATGATGGGTGTCGTGGCGAAGCGCGGCTCATGGTCGGACTGTGCCAAAGCGCGTACCGCCGCAGTCGCTTCCAGCCCGTTCATCACCGGCATCGACATGTCCATCAGTACGACGTCGAACGGCGCGTCAGTCAACGCACTGAGCCCGGCCGCACCGTCGTAGGCCTGGGTCACTTCCATGCCAGCTTGGCGCAACCAGCGCGACAGCAGCGTCTGATTGACGCGGTTGTCATCAACAATCAGCACATGGCGGCCGACCAGCAGCGCAACCGCTGCATCGTCGGCCGGGCGCGTGTCCTGGAACGGCGCCATGCCATGGGCTACCCCGCAGCGCACAAGGAAAGTGAACACAGCGCCACCGCCCGGTCTTGCGGCCACGGCAATATTGCCACCCATGGCCTGACAGAGTTGCCGGCACAACGACAATCCCAGGCCGCTGCCACCGAACTTGCGCGTGATCGTCTCGTCCTGCTGGGTAAAGACCTCGAAGATGCGCGACATCCGCGCTGGTGGAATTCCAGGCCCGGTATCCGCCACGCTGACCCACAATTCACAGCTTTCGGCATCAGTCGGCAGCAATTCGGTATGAACCTCGACTGCAATGCTGCCTTTCTCGGTGAATTTCAAGGCGTTGTCGATCAGATTGTTCAGCACCTGGACGATCCGGAACGAATCGCCGAGCAATATGCGCTGCGGGGTATGCCAGTCCACCGTCAACTCCAGGCCGCGCTCTTCGGCGCTGGCCGCATAGAGACGCACCGCCCGCCCCAGTTGTTCCTGAACCTCGAAAGGCTTGTTTTCGAGTTCCAGCTTGCCGGCTTCGATCTTGGAAAGGTCCAGCACATCGTCAAGCAATTTTCGCAATTGGCTGCCGCAGGATTTCGCTGTGTCGGCCAAGCCACGTTGATCGGCATCGAGGACCGTGCGGGACAGCAGGTCGTGCATGCCCAGCAAGCCGTTCAGCGGCGTACGGATTTCGTGGCTGACGGTGGCGAGAAAACGACTCTTGGCCTCATTCGCTCCACGCGCCTGCGCCAAGGCTGCGCCGAGCTGACGGGTGGCTTCGATTTCGCTGCTGCGATCGACACAATGCAACACCAGCATCGGGCGGCTGTCGAGTTCGGTCATGCTGAGGGTGACACGCATCGGTACACGCCTGCCATCTTTCGCAAGCAGGACGGTCTCGCAGGTCCGGTCCTGTTCGGACTTTGCCCCAGACTTGCGTATCGCGCGCATTTCAGCCTTGAATGCAGCACGGCCATCGGGACTGAGGAAACTTCTCAACGACTGCCCGACCAATACACCCGCTGCATCCGCCCATAGTTTTTCGGCGGCCCGATTGCAAACGACGATGCGGTCGCGCTCATCACAGCCCAGCATCGCGTCAGGCGCCGCGTTGCTGACCGCCAGCAAGGTCGTCATCATCTGCTCATGCATTTGCCACAAATCCAGCCTCGATTGACGCAGCAATTGCATCGCATCGTGGACTTCAACGACTTCGCGGCTAGCCCACCAACCCGGCTCCTTGCGCGGGCCACCACGGGCCTGATCGACCATGGCAGTCAGCTCGCGCAACTGAACGGACAGCAGGTACCAGAGCACCAGCATGCCGACCAAGCCTGTCGACCCAGTGATCGCCAGGTCACGCAGGGTTCGCAGCCTCGCATCGGCCTGCACTGACTGGAGATCCATATCGATCATGACGACATTGCCCAACGCGCCCAAGGGCGCCCATTTCGTCAACTGCCCTCGATCCAGGTCGACCCTGCGCCCGGCTTTGCTGGCGACGACATCAATGTCCGGCAGCTTCAACTCAAAAGCCTGGCCGGATCTGAAAAGCAATGTTCCATCTGCAGCAAAGACCCTGATCAACAAGCGGCGCGGGTCGACTGACAGCTCCCGGACCCGTTCCAGCACTCGGCTGTTGCTGGGCTCAAGCTCCGAAAATCTGGTCGCCCGCTCCACCAGCACATCGATCTGTACATTGGCCAGGTCGATTGCTGCCTTCTGATCATTCGAATACCGATTCGCAATTGCAGCCGAGCCGAAGACCAGCAAGACGCCATGCAGAATCAGCATGACCATCGCGACCAGCTTGATGCGCTTGCGGCGCAACGGCAATTCAAACCCGACCGGGCCGGCCAGGCTGTTTGGCTTCAGGGAGCGAAAAGCAGTTCTCATAAAGGCTTGGCGCAGCGCTTGTAGAAATCGGCTTCAAGATCAAGCTTGATGTGCATTGCGTTCGGAACTCCAATTTGGCGCAAGCCTTGTCGATCGATGCGCCCATTGTCGATCCATTTTTTCAACCCTTGGGCAGATCAAGGAAAACTCTTCGCTTGAACCAACCGCGCAGCCTTGGCCGGATTGATGAGTGGCTTGTAATGAGGCCCCCACAAGAACTGCCGCACAATTGAAAAAGGCCAGCCGAGAGGCTGACCTGAGTCATTCAGTTACAGGGTAAATTCTGGAGGAGAGGGGGGGATTCGAACCCCCGATGCCTTACGGCACGCCTGATTTCGAGTCAGGTACATTCAACCACTCTGCCACCTCTCCCGAATTCACCTTGAACGGCGCCCGCAAATTGCTCCACGAGTGCAGCCCTCAAGTATAGCGAACTTTGGGCAGAAAACCGGTCTTCAGACCGCGAGAACTTCAAGCCCGCCCATATACGGGCGCAGCACTGCGGGGACCGTGATGCTGCCATCGGCATTCTGGTAATTCTCCAGCACAGCCACCAGCGCGCGACCGACCGCCAGGCCTGAGCCGTTCAAGGTATGCACCAACTCATTCTTGCCCTGCTCATTCTTGAAGCGAGTCTGCATACGCCGCGCCTGGAACGCTTCGCAGTTGGAGCAACTGCTGATTTCGCGGTAAGTCTTTTGCGCAGGCACCCAGACTTCCAGGTCATAGGTCTTGGTCGCGCCAAAACCCATATCGCCGGTGCACAGCGTCAGCACGCGGTAGGGCAGGCCGAGCTTTTGCAGAATCGCCTCGGCATGGCCGACCATTTCTTCCAGCGCAGCGTAACTGTTGTCCGGGTGGACGATCTGCACCATCTCGACCTTGTCGAACTGGTGCTGGCGGATCAGGCCGCGCGTGTCACGACCCGCGCTGCCGGCTTCCGACCGGAAACAGGGGCTGTGCGCGGTCAACTTGATCGGCATTTGCGCCGCGTCGAGAATTTGCTCACGCACGCTGTTGGTCAAGGTGATTTCGGCGGTCGAGATCAGGTATTGCTCCTGCGCAGCCTCGTCACCACCGCGCAGCACCCAGAACATGTCCTCCTTGAATTTTGGTAACTGCCCGGTGCCTTCCAGCACTTCACGATTCACGATGTAGGGCGTGTAGCACTCGGTGTAGCCATGCAGTTCGGTCTGGGTGTCCAGCATGAACTGCGCCAAGGCCCGGTGCAGCCGGGCCATCTTGCCGCGCAAAAAGCTGAAACGCGAACCGCTCAGCTTGGCCCCAGTCTCGAAATCCAGGCCCAGTGGCGCGCCAAGGTCGACATGGTCGCGCGGCTCGAAATCGAAGCGGGTCGGTTCTCCCCCGGAAGGGCTCCAACGCCGCATCTCGACGTTGCCGGCCTCGTCAACACCAACCGGAACAGTTTCATGCGGCAGGTTGGGCAAGCCCATCAGGATCTGGTTGAGCAAGTCCTGAATCGCATCGAGTCGCTCGGCACTGGTCTTGAGCAAGTCGGCAATACCGCCGACCTCGGCCAGCAGCGCGCTGGCGTCTGCACCCTTACCCTTGAGCATGCCGATCTGTTTGGACAGACTATTGCGCTGTGCCTGCAAAGCCTCAGTTTCTATTTGCAGGCTGCGACGCTCGCTTTCAAGCGCCTTGTAGCGTTCGACATCGAGAAAGGTCTGCGGGTTCTTGCGTTGATTCAGGCGATCGACGACGGCGTCGAGGTCCTTGCGCAGCAGGCTAATGTCAAGCATCTTCAGTCCTTGGTTTTTTGTTCAATGCAGAGCAGGCGGCATCTGCCGGGCAAGCCGGAACCGCTTCAGGAATTGGCCGGGTCGGCCTCGGCCATCGCCTTGTCACCCAGACCCTTGGGCAAAGGAAAGCGCACATGTTCTTCAACACCCGGCAGACTGCGCACCGAAGTGGCGCCGAGCGAGCGCAAGCGGCTGATGACCTCTTGCACCAGCAAGCCAGGCGCCGATGCGCCGGCGGTCAGCCCGACACGAGGCCGGTCTGCCAGCCATTCAAGCTGCAGATCATCGGCACTGTCAACCATGAAACTTGGCGTGCCGAGCCGCTCGGCCAGCTCACGCAAACGGTTGCTGTTGGAACTGCTGGGGCTGCCGACCACGATCACCACATCGACCTGCGGCGCCATCACCTTGACCGCATCCTGGCGGTTCTGTGTCGCGTAACAGATGTCTTGCTGTTTGGGCTGGCGGATCAGCGGGAACTTCGTTTTCAACGCAGTCATGATTTCGGCGGCGTCATCAACGCTCAAGGTCGTTTGTGTCACGACGGCCAGATGGGCCGGATCGGCGACGTTCAGATGCGCCACATCACCGACCGTTTCGACCAGAAAGATCCCCTCGCTCAACTGGCCCATCGTGCCCTCGACTTCAGGGTGTCCCTTGTGGCCGATCATGATGAACTGGTAGCCCTCGCGGTGAAGCTTGGCAACTTCGACATGCACTTTGGTGACCAGCGGGCAGGTCGCATCGAAAACATGGAAACCGCGCGAAACTGCCTCGTGACGGACAGCCTGGCTGACCCCATGGGCACTGAACACCAGCGTTGCGCCAGCCGGAACTTCGGCGAGGTCCTCGATGAAGATCGCGCCGCGGGCTTTCAGGTCGTTGACCACATAGGTGTTGTGAACGATCTCATGACGCACATAGATCGGTGCGCCAAACTTTGTCAAAGCCCGCTCGACAATTTCGATCGCGCGGTCGACGCCGGCACAAAACCCGCGGGGCTCGGCCAGCACCACTTCATGCGGCTGGATCAGCAACTTGCCGGCGTTCATCACATCACCCCGATCACTTGAACTTCAAAGCTGACCGGCTGGCCGGCCAGCGGATGGTTGAAGTCGAACAGCATCCAGCCGTCGCCGACCTCGCGCAGCAGGCCCGCATAAGACCCGCTGCCGTCGGGAGTCGGGAACTGCACCACATCGCCGATGCCAAATTGAGCGCCCTCGTCGCTGAGCGAATCGAGCAGGCTGTTGCGCACGCGCTGCAGCATTTCGGGATTGCGATCCCCAAACGCCTGGCCAGCGGACAACTCGAACTGACTGCGTTGTCCTTCAGCCATGCCGATCAGACAGGCCTCGATGGCCGGCGCCAGCTGCCCGGTGCCGAGCGTCAGGGTGGCCGGTTTTTCAGCGAAGGTGTTGATGAAGTCGGTGCCGTCCGGACCAGCCAGACGGTAATGCAGGGTCAAAAAGGATCCGGCTTGGATGAGGTTCATGGTTGCCATATTCGATAAACTGGCTGGATTTTAAGGCCCGTTCATTCGGCATCATTGACCGACCTGCCCTTGGCCTTCAGTTCACGTCCAGACAACAATCCGCCATGCCGCTTGATCAGTTACCGCTCGAAGCGCGTCCGCGCGAAAAGCTGCTTGCGCGCGGCCCACAGGCATTGGCCGACGCCGAGTTGCTGGCGCTGCTGCTGCGTACCGGCGTCAAGGGTCAGCCGGTGCTGCATTTGGCGCAGGCGATGCTCGATCAATTCGGCGGTTGGCAGGGCCTGCTGCATGCCAGCGTGACCGATCTGGCCAAGGTCAAGGGCATCGGGCCGGCCAAGCTGGCAGAAATCTCCGCAGTGCTGGAAATCGCCAGACGCTCGCTGTTGCAGGAATTGGCAAGGAGCCCGGTGTTCGACTCGCCCGCTGCGGTCAAGCAGTTCCTGCAATTGAAGCTGGCCGGTTTGACCCATGAGGTCTTCGGCGTGCTGTTTCTCGATGCTCAGCACCGCTTGATCGCGATGGAAGAGATGTTTCGAGGCACGTTGACGCAGACCTCGGTCTATCCACGCGAGGTCGTCAAACGCGGCCTCGCCCTCAGCGCGGCGGCGGTGATCCTGGCGCACAACCATCCGTCAGGCGTGGCCGAGCCTTCGCGATCGGACGAGTTGCTGACACAGGCGCTGAAAGCGGCGCTGGCCCTGGTCGACATCCGCGTGCTCGACCATCTGGTGGTTGGCGATGGCGAAGTCATCTCTATGGCGGAACGCGGATTGGTATGAGACCTGAATCCGCTTTGCCGACGCTGCACAGCCTGCAGGATCTGAAATTGCTCAAGCGCGAATTGGCGCAAGCGCGTCTCGCCTTCGAGGCTAGGCGCGAACTCGAAGCCGCCAAGGTCCGTCAGATCGAGCAGGAGCGGCGCATGTTCGAACTCGCTGTCGGCCCGGTCACCCTGCTGCCCGGCGACTTGCATGTGCTGCATCAACGTGCGCCGACCAGCATCGAGCCGCGCCAGCGCATCGCTGATGAACAGCAGGCCTTGCTGCAGACGATGTCGGACGATTTCGATGTCGACTCGCTGCTCGAAACTGATGAAACCCTGTCCTTTCGCCGGCCGCAGATCAGCATCCATGTGGTCAACAAACTCCGGCGTGGTCATTGGAGTCTGCAAGGCCAGATCGACCTGCATGGCCTGCGCCGCGATCAGGCGCGAGAGGCGCTGGGTAATTTCGTTCAGGACAGCGTACGCCGCGGCCTGCGCTGCGTGCGTGTTGTCCACGGCAAGGGCAATGGCTCGCCCGGACGCGAACCGGTGCTCAAAGCCAAAGTGCGCGGCTGGCTGGTGCAAAAGCAGGAAGTACTGGTTTTCGTGCAAGCCAGGGCCAGCGACGGCGGCAGCGGCGCGCTGATGGTGCTGTTGAATGGCAGCAGCGGTTAAGGCACCGGCCTTTTTCAAATCCCGGACAAGACCGGCTGCTTTCTTGCGAAGGCTCCATTTGCAGGGACAGGCCTCAGGCTGGCCTTCAGAGAAAGATTTCCTGCAGATCGTTGAGGAAATCAAAGCCCAGCGGGGTCGGCGTCAGGCGCAGCGGATCTGCCGCCAGCAAGCCACGCGAGCGGGCCGTTTCCAGTTGGTTCGTAATGCTCGACAGCGGCAAGCCGGTGCGTTCCAGGTACTGACTCAAGGCCACGCCTTCGCGCAAGCGCAAGGCGTTCAGCATGAACTCGAACGGAAGTTCCTTGCGGGTCACCAGGTTCTCGTTCGACACCGCCAAGCCGGCCGCTGCATTGGCCATATAAGTCGTCGGGTCCCGCCAACGCACTTGGCGCAGCACCCGGTGCGGGAAACTCAGTTTGCTGTGCGCGCCCGCGCCAATACCAAGGTAATCGCCGAACTGCCAATAGTTCAGGTTATGCGCACAGCGCTGGCCGGGGCGGGCATAGGCCGAAACCTCGTAGCGATCCATCCCCATCGCGCTGCTGCGCGCGGTGATCAGGTCGAGCATTTCGCTGGCCAGATCGCTGTCGGGCAGATTCGCTGGCGGCGCCTTGGCGAAGCGGGTGTTGGGCTCGATCGTCAGGTGATAGACCGACAGATGCGGCGGATTGAAAGCCAGCGCATGGTTCAATTCCAGGTCCAGTTGTTCCAGCGTCTGCCCAGGCAGGGCATACATCAGGTCGATGTTGAAAGTCTCGAAAGCCTGCGCGGCTTCGGCGATCGCGGCGCTGGCTTGTGCGGCGTCATGGACGCGGCCTAGCAACTGCAGTTTGGCATCGTCAAAACTCTGCACGCCGATCGACAGCCGGGTCACACCGGCGGCGCGAAAACCCCTGAAACGGTCGGTCTCGAAGGTGCCGGGGTTGGCCTCCAGTGTGATCTCGCAGCCTGGCGCCAGCGGCAAGCGCGCGCGCAGGTCGGAAATCAGCTCGCCGATCTGCTCGGGGGCGAACAGGCTGGGCGTGCCGCCGCCGATGAAGATACTGACAACCGGCCTTCCCCAGATCAAGGGCAAGGCCGCTTCCAGATCCGCTCGCAGCGCCGCCAGATAGGCGCGCGCCGTTTCCAAGGGCAACTCCTTGCCGATTGCGGGCAACTGGTGGGAGTTGAAATCGCAATAAGGGCATTTGCGCAGACACCAGGGCAGGTGCACATAGAGCGCCAGCGGCGGCAGCGCGGCCAGACTCAGGGTTCCGGCGCGCATCATCTGCTGCAGCTCAGCCAAGGTGCCAGACCTCGCGCATCTGCTGCACCAGCGCCGCCGCAGCGATCGCACGATGGCTGCAGCGGTTCTTCTCTTCGGCACTCATCTGCGCCACGCTGCGGCCCATCTCCGGGATGAACATCAAGGGGTCATAGCCGAAGCCGCCCTCGCCCCGCGGCGCTAGCAAGATCAGGCCTTGCCAGCGCCCCATTGCGATCAGCGGCTCGGGGTCGGCAGCGTTTTTTACCGCGACCAGGGCGCAGACGAAGCGGCCAGCGCGCTGCGCGGGCGCAGTGAAATCGGCCAGTTGTTCAAGCAGCACGCGGTTGTTGTCGGCATCGGTCTTGGGTTCGCCGAACAGCGTCGCATAGCGCGCCGACAGCACGCCCGGCGCACCGGCCAAGGCTTCAACCACCAGGCCGGAATCATCGGCCAGCGCCGGCAGGCCGCTCAGCGCCGCCGCATGGCGCGCCTTGGTCAAGGCGTTTTCGACAAAGCTGTCGAAAGGCTCCTCCGCCTCGGCGATGCCGAGCGAGCCTTGTGTCACCAGGCTGACGCCAAGCGGCGCAAACAAGGCTTGCAATTCGGCCAGCTTCTTCGCATTGTTGGAGGCCAGCACGACCGTCGTCGGCAAGCCCATGCTCAAAGCCCCAAAGCTTCGCGCTGCGCGGTGAACAGCTCGCCAATGCCTTTTTCAGCCAGATCCAGCAAGGCATTCATTTCAGCGCGGCTGAATGCCTGGCCTTCGGCCGTGCCCTGCAATTCGACAAAGCCGCCCCCGGCGGTCATCACCA
>CAMDHE010000099.1 GCA_945898095.1 Roseateles toxinivorans
ACATCGATTGCCTGGTCCCGGCCAGACCCGCCGTGTCGATCCCGATCGATGCTGACGGCCTGGAATATTGGACGCTGCTGGGCCGGGAAGCCGGGATCCGATGCGCTGCGATCAGCCTGGGGGCTTGAGGCTTGATGGCACCGCAGCGAGCGATCGTCGTCAAGGACGCGAAATATCGGGGCAACCGCTTTGAAGGCGTGTTCATCCTGGCTGAAAATGAAGAAGCGAAGCTGCCTTCCAGCGGCTGGCACAAGGTGCAGGTCTACTTCTACTGGTTCGAGAACCGCCTGAAGGCGCGCTGCAATATCGTCGTCGATATGACCTCGACCCAAGTGATCGACATCCCGAACAGCCATTGAGCTGGGGGTTGCCTGGGCCGAGAGTTGGCAGGCTCTGCAGCACAATCCGGCGATGCTGAAACAACTGCTGAAAAATACTGCCGGTCTGCTGCTGGCTCTGTCATTCGCTGTCAGTGCCGCCACATTGCCGGCTCCGCTCGAATTGCAAGGGCTGCTCGGGCCGGCTCAAGCTGTGACCGTCGTTGAACCCCATATGAGCGTCAAGGGTCGCGAGGTAAAAATAGCTTACCGCGGCTATCCGGCGGGCCTGGTTTTGGCCAGCTTGTTCGGTGCTGATTGGAAGCTGCAGCCCGACCGCGAGATCGAATTCATCGCACTCGACGGCTATCGGTCGCGCATTCCGGTCGGGCGGTTTTCGACGTACCGGGCCTTTCTGGTGTTCGACCGTGTCGATGGCGGCGTGTTCCGCGTCGATAACCTGGAACAAAGGGAAAAAGCCGTGCCGCTGGCGCCCTATTACCTGGTCTGGGACAACATCGCGGCGCCCGAGTTGCTCGCCGAGGGCGGCAACGGCTGGCCTTATCAGGTGGCGCAAATTTGGCTCCGCCAATCCGGCCAGGAGGCCTTGTTGCCCGGCGCCATGGCGGCGCAATGGTCCGAGCATGCGGCGCTGGCGCAGAAATACTGCCTCAGCTGTCACCGGGTGAATGGGTTTGGCGGGGACAAGATGCCGATCAACCTGGCTGAGCGAGCCAAGCTGATCGATGCCCGCAGCTGGCAAACCTGGCTGCTGGCGCCGCAATCGGTGAAACCCGACACGACCATGCCGGCCTTGCCTGAAGGGCTGGCTGCACGCGAGCAGATCGCCGCCAAACTGCAGGCCTATCTGAAGGCGCTGCCGGTATTGCCTTGAACTTCAGGCGGCCGGTGCGCCGACTTGAACCAGAGGATGTGCTTTTGCAAAGGCCTCAAGGCTGAGGCAGCGCTCAGTCAGGGCGAGCAACTTAGGCGCTTGCGCCAGATTGGCATGGAACAGGCCCGCGCCCACCACATGCGAGACCAGGGCCAGATCAGCCAGGGTGATCTGGTCGCCATGTGCATAGCAACCGGCCACGCCGTCGTTGGCCAAGCGGTCTTCGATCGCGGCGGTGCCGAGGTCGAGCCAATGTCGCGCCCAGGCCATCTTGCCTTCTTCGTCGACACCAAAGGCTGACCCGAGGTAATTGCGTACCCGCGGCACCACCAAGGGATGCGCATCGGCTGTGGTGATCTGCGCCAGCGCCCTGACCCTTGCGCGACCGGCTGCATCGGCCGGCAGCAGCGGGATTTGCGGCCAGGTCTCGTCGAGGTATTCGATGATAGGCAGCGACTGGGTCAACCGCAAACCGCCATGTTCGAGCACCGGCAAGGCATGCTGGGCATTGAGCTGATGGAATCCTGCCTCGAACTGTTCGCCCTTGCTGAGGTCGACGATGTTTTCGCGGTAAGCCAGACCCTTCAGGTTCAGCGCCGCGCGGACGCGGAAGGTGGCGAGCGAACGCCAGAAGCCATGCAGCACGATGGTCATATCTTCAACCTATGAATTTTGCAATTGAGGCGAGGAACAACTCGGGCGCCTGCAATTGCGGCACATGGGCGCAATCGGGCAACACCACCAGTTCAGCATTGGGCAGACCCGAGGCGAGTTCTTTGGACATCGCCGGCGGTGTTGCTTCGTCCATTTCGCCGACCAGGACCAGCGCGGGCAGCTTGACCGAAGCGAGTTGGTCGAGCAGGTCAAGCCCGGCCAGGGCCTGACAGGCATTGTGGAAAGTCTGCAGATCGAGCTCAAGGAAGCGAGCCTTGCGCCTTGCGATCAGCTCCGGATGCAAGGCCTGGTAGCTTGGCGCAAAAAGCCTGCGCATCGCCACATCGGCGATCAGGCCGAGTCCGCCTTTGGCCGCGGCTGCCGACATGCCGAGGAAGGCCGCACGGCCCGGCTCGCTGAACTTGGCGCCGCAATCGGCCAGCACCAGACGCGCAGCGAGTTCCGGGTGGCGGATCGCCGTCAGCAGCGCGACGAAGCCGCCATAGCCGTTGCCCAGAAAGATCATCTTGCCGTCAGTGGCAAATTGCTGCAGCGCGCTGGCGACCCGGTCGGCCACCGCTTCGATGCCACCGTCGACCCGGTCCGAGTCGCCGAACCCCGGCAGATCAAGCAGCAAGACCCGATGGGTTGCCGCCAACGGCCCGGCGATCAGCGCAAAGCTCGATGCGTCGGCCAGCAGCGAGTGGAACAGCACCAGCGTCGGGCCTGAGCCTGCCACCTGCATGCTGACGCGCTGCGCTCCGACATCGATATGCGTCGGCATGAATTCGACGGCTTGGCTTGAACTGCTCATGATTCGATTCCTAAGGGTTGAACCTGGATTGGGTCGTTGGAAAATCCTGTTCAGTTCAAACGCGGTTGGCTGGCCGTGTCCTGGTACCAATCGAAAGGCGTGTCATCGAGGCGCAGCATCACGCTCTTGGTCTCGAAATGCTGCTCGAAGGACTCGATCCCGCATTCGCGGCCGATGCCCGAATCCTTCACCCCGCCCCATGGCGAGGCCGGGTCGAGGCGGTGGTGGTCATTGATCCAGACGATGCCGCATTTGAGCTTGGCAGCGACGCGATGCGCGCGCACGATGTCGCGGGTTCGCACCGCGCCGGCAAGCCCGTATGGCGAGTCATTGGCCAGCGCCAGGCCTTCGGCTTCGGTGCTGAACTTGGTCACTGAAACGAAGGGGCCGAACACTTCTTCCTGGAAGATCCGCATCTTGGCGGTGACATCGGCAAACACCGTCGGCTCGACGAAAAAGCCATTCGCCAGCGAAGGATCCTGCGGCACGCGGCCACCCGCGACCAGTCTTGCGCCGTCTTCCTCGAGGCCGATCCGGATATAGCTCAGGACCCGCTGCTGCTGGCGCGCTGACACCACCGGGCCGAGCTGGACCGAGGGATCCTTCGGGTTACCGATGCGGATCGACTTGGCTTTGGCAGCAAGCTTCTCGACGAATTCGTCATAGATCTTTTCCTGCACGATCTGGCGGCTGCCGCAGATGCAGGTCTGGCCCGCACCGATGAAGGCGCCGAAAGCGGCGAAATTGACGGCCTGGTCGACATCGAAATCGTCGAACACCAGCACCGGCGTCTTGCCGCCGAGCTCGAGCGTCTGATGGGCGAAATTGGCACCGGCGAGGGCGCCGGTGATGCGGCCGGCTTCGGTGCCACCGGTCAGCACCCATTTGGCCAGGCCCGGATGCTCGGACAAGGCCTTGCCGGTGGTCGGTCCGAGGCCGGTGACGACATTGAAGACGCCCGGCGGCAGGCCGGCTTCGACGAACATCTGCGCCAGCCGCAGCGTGGTCAGCGGCGTGTATTCGGAGGGCTTGACCACGGTCGTGCAGCCCGATGCCAGCGTCGGTGCCAGGCTCTTGATCATGATCATCAAGGGGTGGTTGAACGGGGTCGAATTGCCGACCACGCCAATCGGCGTGCGCAAGGTGTAGTTCAGGTAATTGCCGTCGACCGGGATCACTGCATCGCGGCGCGCGATCGCCAGGCCGGCGTTGTAGCGGAAGAAGTCCGGCAGGCGCGAGACCTGGGCGCGGGTCTCGTTCAGCGAGCGGCCATTGTTGGCGGTCTCGAGGTGGTACATCTCGTCGAGGTTGGCCTCGAACACATCAGCGAGCTTGTTGATCAGCTTGGCGCGCGTCCGGTTCGACATCGCGCTCCACTCCTGACTTTCGAAGGCGGCGCTGGCGCTCTTGACGGCGCGGTCGACATCGGCATCACTGGCATGGCTGATCTGGGCCAGCAACTCGCCGGTGGCCGGGTTGAGCACGTCGAGCAGGTCAGGCCTGGTGGCCGGAACTTCGCGTCCGTCGATGAAAAGACCGTGAACCGGTGGATGGTTTGACATGGAACTTCCTTGGAATGGTTGTTTGGTTTCAGCCAGTGATGACGGCGCGCGACATGGCCTGCACGACCCGTTTGCCGGCCTGCATCACATGGCGGCTCGCCAGGCGCTGGGCGCTAGACAAATGGCGAGCTTGCAAAGAATCGATGATCTGGCAATGCTCGGCGATCACCGTCTGCGGGTCGCCACGCTTGAGCGTGCTCAGGCTCAGCTGCACGGCGCGCTCCATCTGGTCGATCAGTTCGCTGAGCTGTTGGCGCATCCTTGTATTGCCGGCAAGGTCGGCCAATTTGCTGTGGAATGCACGGTTGTAGGCAATGAAGCCGCCCGGCCAATCACTGGCGTTGAAGCTGCGGAATGGCTCGAGCTCAGCCAGTTGTTGATCGCTGGCGCGGCGCACGATGCGTTCCATGCAGGCGCGCTCAAGCGCGTCGCGCAAATGGAACATGTCTTGCACATCTGGCAGCGACACTGGTGCCACGCGATAACCCTGGCGTGGCAAGGTGATCACCAGCCCTTCACGCTCGAGCCGCATCAAGGCATCGCGCACAGGTGACTTGCTGAAGCCGAAACGCGCTGCCAGTTCGGCTTCGCGGATCTCGGTGCCGGGTGCCATCTGGCAGCTGATCATGTCGGCGCGCAACTGGTCGTAAACCTGCTCGCGAAGCAAGCGGCTGTCAGCGTCCGGCGCATGGGTTGAGGGGTCTTGCATAGGCTGCAAAGAATATCACGCAATCAAAAAATTGAAAGCTCTGATACATCACAAGGATGTCGGTTGGACGAAATGAAACATTTTTTCCAAGGTCTGGAACAAGCCAAAATTTTATCAAAAAATCAGGTTTTTCCTATGAAATTTGGATATTTTCAAGTTGTTGAAGTGACCATGACTGCCTTTAAGCGATGAATATTTCATACAATTTGGGGATTTCACGCTTTGACAATTTGTCTTTCGTGATACATCATTGATGCACTGAATTGACCTAAAGGAGACTTTCATGACCGACGCCAAATTGTCCTTTGCGATCTCTGCGACCTTGCTCGCCGGACTGCTGTCCGTGCCGGCAATCGCGGCGGAACAGGAGCCGCTCAGGCTCGGTTTTCTGACCATCAAGTCGGGCGCGCTGGCCGCCGGCGGCAAGCAGATGGAAGATGGTCTGCGCCTGTTTCTGAAAGAGCGCAACAACATGATCGGCGGCCGCAAGGTCGAGCTGTTCGTCGGCGATACCGCCGGTCAGCCTGCGATCACCAAGACCAAGGCGCAGGAACTGGTCGAGAAGAACAAGGTCCACGTGATGATCGGACCGCTGGCTGCTTTCGAGGCGCTGGCGATCGATGACTACATCCGCGCTTCCGAAATTCCGACGATCGCACCTTCGGCCGCTGCCGAAGACCTGACCCAGCGCAAGTCAAATCCCTGGTTCGTTCGCGCGGTCGGCACTTCGGCCCAGGCGAATCACCCCTTCGGTGAATACGCGGCTCGCGAGCTGAAATACAAGCGCATCGCGATCATTGCCGATGACTTTGCCTTCGGCCATGAAACCGCGGCTGGTTTCCAGCGCAGTTTCGAAGAGAACGGCGGCAAGATCGTTCAAAAACTCTGGTCGCCGCTGAACGTGGCCGACTACGGCACTTACATCGGCCAGATCAAGCCCAATGTCGACGCGGTGTTCGCTGCCTTCGCGGGTGGCAACGGCATCAAGTTCATCAAGCAGTACAACGAGTTCGGCCTGAAGGGCAAGATTCCGCTGCTTGGCGCGATGACAACAGTCGACGAAGGCATCCTGAAATCGATGGGCGATGAGGCCGTCGGCGTGTTGTCGGCCGGCTGGTACAGCGCGGCGACCGACAACCCGAACAACAAGCGCTTCGTCGCCGGTATCAACCAGGATTACAAGCAGGATCCGGGCTATTACTCGATCGGTGCTTACGGCGCTGCGTTGATGCTTGAAGAAGCGGTCAAGGCAGTCAAGGGCAAGTTCGAGGACAAGGCCGCGTTCATGGCCGCCCTGCGCAAGGTCAGCGTTCCGACCGACCCGCGCGGCAATATCAGCCTCGATGCCTTGGGCAATCCGGTGATGGATGTCTATATCCGCAAGGTCGAACGTGTCAACGGCAAACTGGTCAACAAGGTCATCAAGACCTATCCGGCCGTGACCCAGTTCTGGACCTACAACCGCAAGGACTTCCTTGCCAGTCCGGTCTATTCGCGTGACTACCCACCTGCGACCAATCTGGAGAAATAAGTCCGCGTCCAGCTACCGAACTTAGGTTGATGAATTTCTGGTTGATTCAAAGTCTCAACAGCCTCGCGCTCGGCGGTGTGCTGTTCACGCTGGCCGCCGGCTTCTCGCTGATCTTCGGCTTGATGCGGGTGGCCAATCTCTCGCATGGCGCTTACTTCATGCTGGGCGCCTATGTCGGCTTGAGCGTGCTCGACCAGGGTTGGGGTTTCGGCTGGGCGATCATCGCTGCCGGCGTGACGGTGGCGGTCTTCGGTGCGGTGGTCGAACGCTTGGTGTTGCGGCGCCTGGCCGGCAATAGCCTGGCACAGGTGCTGGCCACGCTGGGCATCGCTTTCATCATTGCTGACGGTAGTTTGTGGATCTGGGGCGGCGACCCGCGTTCGGTTTCAGCGCCCGAGTTCCTCTCGGGCGGCATGGAGTTGTTCGGCGCGACCTTCCCCAAGTACCGCCTGGCCGTGGTCGTCATCAGCATGCTGGTCGCGATCGGTCTGTGGCTGCTGCTCGACAAGACCCGTCTGGGCGTGATGATCCGCGCCAGCGTTGATGACATGCAGATGGCCCGGGCCATCGGCATCCCGGCCTCGCGCCTGTTCACCATCGTGTTTTGTCTCGGTGCCGCGCTGGCCGGTATCGGCGGCGTCATCGCCGCGCCGATCTTGTCGGTCTACCCGGGGCTGGATGCCGACATGCTGCCGCTGGCGCTGGTCGTCGTCATCCTGGGCGGGCTCGGTAGCCTGGCCGGCGCCTTCATCGGCAGCTTTCTGATTGGCTTCATCTATACCTTCGGCCAGGTGCTGGTGCCTGACCTGGCCTACATCATCCTGTTCCTTCCCATGGTCATCATTCTTGCTGCCAGACCGCGCGGACTGTTCGGTCGGATCAGCGCATGAAGCGCGGCGTGATCGTTGTGCTGGCGCTGCTGGCGCTGAGCTTGCCGCAATGGGCCGGCGGTATCTATTACATCAACCTGGCCAGCCAGGTGCTGATCGCTGCGCTGTTCGCGCTGAGCTTGAACCTGTTGGTCGGCTATGCGGGGCTGACATCGCTGGGCCATGCGGGCTACCTCGGCATGTCGGCATATTTGAGCGGCTGGCTGATGCTCAACCTCGGCTGGGGCCATGGCGCCAGCGCAGCCGCAGCCTTGCTCGGCACCACTGTGATGGCGGCTGTTTTCGGCCTGGTCGCCTTGCGCGCCACCGGCATCAGTTTCCTGATGATCACGCTGGCGCTGGGGCAGATTCTCTGGGGCGTGGCCTACCGCTGGGTTGGCGTGACCGGTGGCGACAACGGCTTGTCCGGCCTGACCAGGCCCAGCCCCTTCGGCATCGATCTGGGCAAAGCGGACAACTTCTATTACTTCGCGCTGGCTGTCTTGCTGCTGGTCTTTGCCTGCATCGCCGTCTGGGTCGGCTCGCCCTTCGGTGCCAGCATCCGGGCCACCAAGGACCAACCGCGGCGCATGAGCGCGCTGGGCTTCAATGTCTGGCTGATCCGCTGGATCGCTTTTGTCGTCAGCGGCTTTTTTGGCGCGGTGGCCGGGCTGCTTTATGTCTACTACCACCAGTTCATCAGCCCGCATAGCCTGGCCTTGTCCAACTCAGCCGAGATGCTGCTGATGGTGATTGCCGGCGGCCCCGGCACCTTGCTCGGGCCTTTGCTTGGCGCCACCGCCGTGGTGCTGTTGAAGAACATTGCCAGCGCCTATATCGACCACTGGATCATGCTGCTCGGCTTTTTCTATCTCTTCATCGTCATGTTCGTCCCCGGCGGCATCGTCGCCGGCCTCGACCGGCTGAGCAAGGGCCTGCGCAGCCGTCAAGTCGCCAGCAACAAGGTGCAGCCATGAAGCCGGCGCTTGAAGTGGTCGACCTGAGCAAATCGTTCGGCGGTCTGGCCGTGACGCGCAAGGTCAATCTGCGGGTGGAGCGTGGCGAGCGGCATTTACTGATCGGCCCGAATGGCGCGGGCAAGACCACATTCTTCAACCTGGTCACTGGCGACTTGCGCGCCGACCAGGGGCAGATCGCGATCGATGGGCATGAAGTGACGCGTGAGTCGACCGCTGTGCGGGCCCAGCGCGGCATCGCCAGGACTTACCAGATCGTCACCTTGTTCGGCAATGACGACCTGCTGCACAACGTCAAGCTGGCCTTGCTGGGCAAGTCGGCGCAGCGCTGGCGGCACAGCGGTGGTTTTGCCAATGACCAGGCGATGAACGAGCGTGCGCTGCAGGTGCTGGAATCGGTCGGACTCGCTGCCAAGGCCAGGCTGCCGGTGCAGCAGACTTCTTATGGTGAAAAGCGCCGGCTCGAGATCGCCATGGCGCTGGCCCAGAGCCCGAGCCTGCTGCTGCTTGACGAGCCCTTGGCGGGTCTCTCATCGCAGGAGCGCGAAACCATCAACGAGTTGCTCGCCGGCATTGCGCCCGACATCACGATCCTGATGATTGAGCATGACATGAAGGCGGCGCTGGCATTTGCAGACCGCATCACGCTCTTGCATTACGGCGAAGTCATCATGACCGGGTCGCGCCAGCAGGTCATCGACGACCCGCGCACCAGAGAGATCTATCTTGGCCATTGAGCTGCTTTCCATCGAGAACCTGAACCTGTACTACGGCGACAGCCATGTGCTGCACGATATATCGTGGCAGCTCGGCGAAGGCCGCTTGCTGGCCTTGCTGGGCCGCAATGGGGCGGGCAAGTCGACGACGATCAATGCCATCGTCGGCTTTCTGCCGGTGCGCTCGGGCCGGATCAGCTTTGCCGGCGCCGAAATCCAGAACAGTAAACCCGAATCGATTTCGCAGGCCGGCCTGGCTTTGGTGCCGCAAGGGCGGCGTATTTTCGGCAGTCTGACCGTGCGCGAAAACCTCGATGTTGCCGCGCGCAAAGCGGTGCCTGCGGGCCAGCGCTTGTGGACTCGCAATGATGTCAACCTGATCTTCCCCCGGCTCAAGGAACGGCAGAACCAGCTGGCCGCCAGCCTGTCGGGCGGCGAGCAGCAGATGCTGGCGATCGGCCGCGCCTTGATGACCAGCCCGCGGCTGTTGCTGCTTGATGAGCCTTCCGAAGGCCTGGCGCCGCAGATCGTTCACGAGGTCAAGGATGTGCTGGAAAAACTCAAGCAGGAGTTGACGATCGTGTTGGTCGAGCAGAACCTCGGGCTGGCGATGTCACTGGCCGACGATGTCGTGCTGCTCGATACCGGGCGGGTGGTCTTTGCCGGCAGCGCCGAGGCCTTCAATCAGCAGCAAGATTTGTTGCAAGCCCATCTCGGCGTCGCCTGAACGCCGCAACAAAAGGATGAACATGAGTGACTCGCTTCACGATGCCCCGATCGGGCGCTACAGCTTGCGCTATCTCGACGTCGGCAGCGGCCCGGCCGTGGTCTTGATCCATGGCCTGGCGGGCGACCACAAGGCCTGGGCTGCGCAGATCGAAATGCTGCGTAAAAGCTATCGCGTGGTGGCCTTCGACAACCGCGGCGCCGGCGCCAGCAGCCAGGTCGACGAGCCTGTTTCCACCGAGGATTTGGCCCGCGACACGCTGCAGCTGATGGATTTTTTGCAGATTGAGCAGGCCCATGTGGTCGGTCGTTCGATGGGTGGCGCAGTCGCGCAGCAGATGGCCTTGCTGGCGCCCGCGCGGGTGCTGTCGCTGGTGCTCTGCGCCTCGTTCGCGAAGGTCGATCCACTGGGCCGGCGCGTGCTGTCGAATATGCGCGAAGCGCTCGAATGGCGCTCGAGCTGGGCCGACCATGCGCGCCATTCGATCCAGAATTTCGTCTCGGCAAAATTCTTCAATGAAAACCCGGTGCAGATCGCTGCGATCGAGCGCCTGATCGGTGGCGAAACCCGCCTGCCTGCTTGCTATGTCGAACAGAACATCGCTTGCCAGTCGCACGACACATTGGCGCAACTCGCCAGCATCCATCAGCCGACGCTGGTGATGGGCGGCGACAGCGACCCGATCTGCTCCTTGACCGCGACGCTGGCGCTCGGCTCGGGCATCCCGGGCGCAACCACCGAAATCTTCGAAGGCGCGAGCCATTTCTTCCTGATGGAGCAGCCGGCAAAGTTCAACCATTTGCTGCTGAGCTGGCTGGATCAGCACAGCGCCGGTGCCGATCGCGCAAACAGTTGACAATGCTGTAGGTCAGCCGCGATCTTTTTGGCATCATTGGCGGCTCGGTTCACCCATTTAAGGAATCCTTATGTCAGGCCTGCTGTCCCAAGTCGACCCGAATGGTCTGCTCGAATTTTCAGTCGTCTACACCGACCGCTCGCTGAACCATATGTCGCGCAGTTTTCAAGGCGTGATGAAAGACATTTCAGGCATTCTGAAAGAGGTTTATCACGCCAAGTCGGTCGTGCTGGTGCCCGGCAGCGGCACCTTCGGCATGGAAGCCGTGGCGCGCCAGTTTGCCGGCGACAAGAAGGTGCTGATCATCCGCAACGGCTGGTTCAGCTACCGCTGGACACAGATTCTCGATATGGGCCGGATCGCCGCCGAGGCCACCGTGCTGAAAGCCCGCCGCGTTGGCGATGGTCCGCAAGCGCCCTGGGTGCCGGCGCCGATCGACGAAGTGGTGGCGGCTATCCGAGAAAAGAAGCCCGATGTGGTGTTCGCTCCGCATGTGGAAACCTCTTGCGGCCTGATACTGCCCGACGACTACATTCGCGCCGTTGCCGACGCCGTGCATGAAGTCGGCGGACTGTTCGTGCTCGACTGCATCGCCTCGGGCGCGATGTGGGTCAATATGGAACAGACTGGCGTCGACGTGCTGATCAGCGCACCGCAAAAGGGCTGGAGCAGTTCGCCTTGCTGCGCGATGGTGATGCTCAACGAACGCGCTCGCGCAGCGATCGACGCGACCAGCAGCAGCAGCTTTGCCTGCGACCTGAAAAAATGGCTGCAGATCATGGAAGCCTACGAAAACGGCGCCCATGCCTACCATGCGACCCTGCCGACCGACGCCTTGACGCGACTGCGCGAGGTGATGCTGGAAACCCAGGCCTATGGCTTCGAGAAAGTCCGCCAGGAACAGATCGAACTGGGCGCCAAGGTGCGCGCTTTGTTCGAAAGCCGCGGCCTTCCCAGCGTCGCGGCCGAAGGCTACAAGTCGCCCGGCGTGGTGGTCAGCTACACGAATGATCCCGAAATCCAGTCGAGCCGCAAGTTCATCGCTGAAGGCCTGCAGACAGCCGCCGGCGTGCCCTTGATGTGCGACGAACCGGCTGACTTCATGAGCTTCCGGGTCGGTCTGTTCGGCCTCGAAAAATGGCACAACGTCGACCGCACTGTTGGCCATCTGGCCGCTGCGCTGGATCGGATGCTATAGGCGTGCAGCCTGCATCGCGCTATCGATCGCCTGCAGTAACTGTTCTTCAAGCACTGGTTTGTGCAACAGCAGCAAGCCCGCAGCATGAGCTTCGCGCAGCCTCTCAGGCGCGGTGTCGCCGCTGATCAGAACCACGGGCAGCCCGGGCAGCAGGGCGCGCAGCGAGCGTACGGCGATCAGCCCGTCGTCGCCCGCACCCAGGCGTAAATCGGTCAGCAGCAGGTCGGGGCGGCGTTGCAGGCTTTGCAGCAGCGCCTCGCGGGTGCTGGCGGCCAAGGTCACGGTGCAGCCATGAGCGCTGAGCAAGGCCTGCATGGCGAGCCGCACCGGCAACTCGTCGTCGAGCACCAGCACCTGAAGCTGGCTCAAGCGCGCTAGCGGGCCCTTGGCCAGCAACAGGTCAGGGGCTGCGGCTGCTCCGATGACCAGGTTGAAACGGCTGCCCTCGCCCGGCTTCGATTGCAGGCTCAGCGGCAGATCGAGCAGATCGGCCAGGCGGCTGACGATAGACAGCCCCAGGCCAAGCCCTTTGCTGCGGTCATGTTCGGGGTTGCTGATCTGGTAATACTCTTCAAAGATCCGCGCCTGCTCAGCCGCTGCGATGCCACAGCCCGAATCGGCGATGCTGACGCACCAGGCCTCACCTTCAGGCGAGGCGATGACGGCGACGCTGACATGACCCTGCGCGGTGTATTTGATCGCGTTGTCGAGCAGGTTGCGCAGCAGGCGATCGAGCAGCTGCGGGTCGGTCTCGACAAAGGCATCGGGCGGGCAGTCGAGGCTCAGCTGCAAACCCTTGCGCTGCGCTTGCGGCTGCAACTCCTGGCACAGCCGCTCCAGCCAGCGCTGCAGGCCGAATCGTTGCTTGTTGACCGGCACGACCTGGGCGTCGAGCTTTGAAATATCGAGCAAACCGTCCATCTGCGAGGCCAACGACTGCAGTGCCAGATTCATGTTGCGTCCGATGTCGGCGCTGGCAGCGTCGAGAGGGCGCGTCATCAGCGCGGCGCCGAACAGGGTCAGCGTATGCATTGGTTGGCGCAAGTCATGGCTGGCCGAGGCGAGGAAGCGGGTTTTGGCCCGACCGGCAGACTCGGCCTGCTGCAAAGCCAGACGCAATTGCTCATTGGTCCTGACTTGTTGCTGGCGGATCTGGACCGACTCGACGAACATTCGATAGGCATCGCGCGCCTGACCGATCAGAAAACCGCTGAAGGCCAGAATCAACCCGCCCAGCAGCCATTTGACGCCTTGGTCCGCCGCCATTGCCGCGCCGCCGCTGACCCAGGCCAGGCTGTTGGCCAGGGTGACCGGCAGCAAGAACGCCAGCAGCACGGGCAGGTAGCCGGCCGTGCTGGCAATCGCCCCGGCGCATAAGCCCAGCAGCAGCATCGTCAGCACCATATGCTGGTAGGGCGAAAGCTGGGGCGCAAACAGCAGCGAACTGCTGAACAGCAAGCCATTCACGCCGCTCAAAGCGGTGACCCATTGCAGGCGCCTTCGCAGCGGTGTCCGATCGAGTTGCGGCAAGCGACCGAACAACTGATGGCGCAATACCATCAAGGCGCAGACCGAAGCCAGCCACAGGCTGGTGACCCAGGGAGGCGCAACCTGGCCGATCATGCCGGCAATCATCGAGGCGATCAGCAGGATCGCTGCCGGGACCCGCCAGCCCTGATGCGACAGCAGTTGCAGCAACTCCTGCTCGACGGCGGTGCTTGGCGGCGACTCAGGTATCGCCAGGGTTTCGGTTTTCAGCAGCATCCTTTCATCCTCGTCCCCGAAGCGGGATGCGAATATCCCCTCGATCGGCAGGTCGAATGCACCAGCCCATCGCATCAAGTGATGGCAAGTGCCGGGCGATAGCGCCGATGCCTGGTCGGGAGATCTCGCCCAGGGGTTCAGAAATCAGACCTGACCCTGTTGCCGCTGTGGCCACGAAAAGCCGGCCAGGCGGTGTCATGGCGCTTGTCCGCATGAAAGCGCCTGTGCTTGCTGGTATAAGGCTTTGCTCGTTCGTTTTCGTTTCAACCCAGGAGATTCGCGATGTCCATCCGTCTGCCAGTCGGCAAGCCCCGCTGTTCCTCGTTTCGCGCCATCCGCCCCCTGAGCCTGCTGGTCGCGGCCTTGCTGGCGCTGGGCAATGCCGTGGCGCAGGATTTCCCAAGCCGCCAGATCGAACTCGTCGTGCCCTATGGCCCCGGCGGCTCCACGGACGCCATGGCGCGCATCGTTGGCCAGCGTGTCGCCGAGTTGCTCAAGGTGCCGGTGGTGATCGTCAACAAGCCCGGCGCATCTGGCGCAATTGGCACCAAGTACGTGCTGGCCGGTACCGACGGCTACAAGATTGTCACCGGGGGTAATTCCAATTTCGGGCCGCTGTTGGCCGTCGGCAGCAAGCCGCCTTATGCGCTCGAAGAAGCCGCCTCAATCGGCCGCGCGGTAGTCAACCCCTTGCTGGTGGTGACGAAGACGGGTCGCTTCGCCACGCTGGACGCCATGCTCGTCGAGGCGCGCGCCAAGCCTGACACCATCACCTTCGGTTCCTGGGGCGTCAAGAGCCCAGGCCATCTGTATGGCGAACTGCTGAGTCAGGCTGCCAGCGTGAAGATGAGCCATGTGCCGTTCGACGGCGGCGCCAAGGCCATGCTGTCGGCGATGGGCGGGCACACCGACCTGGCCGTGGTGACCATCCCGACCGCCAAGACCAACGTCAAATCCGGCGCGCTGACCGCGCTGGCCATCACCGGCGACCAGCGCGACCCCGACCTGCCCGACGTGCCGACCATCAAGGAGCTCGGCCTGGCGGAGGCTTCTTATTCATCATTCGATGGTTTCGTCACCAGCGCCAAAGTGCCCAAGGAGCAATTGGCGATCCTGCGCGATGCTTTCGACAAGGCCCTCAACGACCCGAAAGTGAAGGACGACCTGAAGAAAGTCGGCTCCGACCCCGGCTATATGGATGGCGCGCAATATGACGCCTTCATGCGCCGCAATCTGGCCGTGTTGCGCCGCGTCGCCGCGCGCGCCGGCATCGAGGAATAAGGAAGGATTCTCATGTCCGGTCGACTGATATCAGAGCAGAAGGCACCCGAGGTGGTGCAGTACGTGATGGCGCCGTTCCTGAGCGGCATGGCCGATTACTTCGAGGTGCATCTGAAGATCCACAAGGCGCATGTGCTGATGCTCGGCGAGACTGGCCTGCTCGCGCCGGCCGATGGGCAAAACCTGCTGCGCGCCTTGGTCGAATTGGAGGCTGCGGGACAGCAAGGCCTGGTTGCCGACGCCAACACTGACCTTTATATGCAGATGGAGCGCTTCATCACCGAGCGCACCGGCGCGCTCGGCGGGCGTATGCATACCGGGCGCAGCCGCAATGATCTGTACGCCACTGCGGCGCGCATGATGACGCGCTCCAAGCTGCTCGCGTTGCTGGCCGATGTCAGCAAAATGCAGGGCATGCTGCTGGACAAGGCCGAGGCCCATGCGGCAACGGTGATGCCGGGCTACACCCATATGCAACATGCCGAGCCGGTGACCTACGGGCATTACCTGCTGGCCTTTCATGACGCCATTGCGCGCGATATGCGGCGCCTGTGGAGTGCTTATGACGAAACCAACCTGAACGCGCTGGGCGCTGCCGCGCTGGCCGGCAGCAGTTTCGCGCTGGACCGCTCGCGCACTGCCGCGCTGCTGGGTTTTGACGGTATCGTCGAGAACTCCTATGACGCCGTGGCCTCGCGCGACTACATCGTCGAGGCGGTCTCGGCGCTGGCCATCCTGTGCGGCAACGTGGGGCGGGTGGCGGACCAGTTCATCCTCTGGGTCACGTCCGAGTACGACATGATCGACTTGCCAGATTCCTATGGCTACACCAGCAGCATCATGCCGCAGAAGCGTAACCCGGGCTATTTCATCGAGGCCGTGCGGTCGCGCTCGGCACGAGTCAGCGGCCACCTGATGGGCGTGCTGGCGACTGTGAAGGGCACGACCTTCGGCCATTCGCGTGACATGAGCTACGAGATCACTGTGCCGGCCTATGCCGCGTTCGAGGACGCGACAGCGGTGGTCAATGTGATGCGCGGTGTCATCGATGCGGCCGACCCGCGCCGCGAGGCGATGCTGGTCAGCTGCGCGGGCCAGTTTTCCGGGGCCACCGAAATCGCCAACCTGCTGGTGCGCGAGGCCGGCCTGCCGTTCCGTTCGGCTTACGGCGTCATCGCCACGCTGGTGCGCCAGTCACTGGAGCGCGGTTTGCGGCCGCTGGACATCCGTGCGCAGCATGTCGAGGCGGTCGCCTTGGAGTTGCTGGGGCATGGCGTCGGCCTGACCGATGCGCAGGTGCAAGGCGCGATGGACCCGGCTTTGAATGTGCAGATGAAGCAGACTGTCGGCAGCCCGTCGCGGCGCAGCATGGACGCGATGTTGCTTTCGCGGCAGGCAAGTGCCGAGGCCGATGGCCGCAAGCTGCACGAGCGTCAGGCGGCGCTGCTGCAGGCCGATGCCTTGTTGGCGGCAGCCATTGCCGAGCGATTGGGTACCAGCGGCTGAGCAGGAACGGTTGCTGGCAGGACGCCCTCCAACCGAACCCGGCCGCTAGGGTCTGACCTTGCTCGCCGCGGGTCTACTTCAGTTTGCCAGGGTCGACCCGGAAAAGCACTGGAAACGTCTTGCTCCATTTTTGCCAGCGCAAGGACCCGGCTTCCGAGACCGACCACAGCCGACCTTCATCATCGAAGGCGATGTCTTCCATGCCGATGACCATCTCGAAGCTCAACAGGGTTTGGCCGGTCTTGCTGTCAAGCCGTGACAATTGGCCGAACCGGCTTCCGCTGGCGCTTATCCAGAGATTGCCGGCTTTGTCGAATGCAGCGCCTTGAGCCTCTGGAGGAAGTGCTATCGATCGGCTGGCCGCAGTTTCGTTGACCGTCTTGCCGTTGTGCGTATCGAAAACCGTTAGAGGGAGGAAATGCCCTTTGGCCTTTGTTGCGTCTTTCTCGTAGGAGCCGATAAACACGGAGTCGCCGTCAAAGTCGACGAACGATCCCTTCAGTTCTCCACTCAAGCTCACCGTGGCGTTGACTGCGTTCGACGAACTTCCCGGTGCGAATGCCGCAGCCATGTCAATCTTGTAGAGCCGGCGCGTATCCGCAGCGATCAAGAGCCCCTTCCCGGCGTACGCAAGTCCACCCGCGTGCCCACAATCCGCAGGCAGATCGAATTGACCAAGCGTGTTGCCGCTTTCCGGGTCGACCTTGAAAATCCGGCAGGGTCCCTTGTCGACTTTTGTGTCTGTGCTTCGATAGGCAGACAGATAGACCGCGCCGTCGGCCCAGGTCATGCCCTGCGGAACATAACCGTCGTCGATTCCGGGAGCCC
>CAMDHE010000100.1 GCA_945898095.1 Roseateles toxinivorans
GCCGTCCGCAATTCTGTAGAATTGGACTCATTCGATGGAGGCGTTCCCATTGGGGGACGGCGCTGAATTGGGGATTGTTCGCAGGAACTAGATGAGGCCCGCAGGGGCTACTCTGAGGCTGTTTGCGCAGTGGTTACGCCCCACCACCAATACCTTAAAAGCCAACCCTAACCGGTTGGCTTTTTTTTCGGCCAAGCCAAACCGGCAACACATCGTTAACCTCCTTAGAAGCAGGTGCCGTTGATGGCCTGTGCATCCCCACCACTCAATCAGGAACTTTTCGCATGAACGACGCTTCTAAGCCCTACACACCGCCCTCGGTCTGGACCTGGGACAAGTCCAACGGCGGCAAGTTCGCCAACATCAACCGGCCTGTTGCCGGCGCCACGCATGAAAAGGAGTTGCCGGTAGGCCGTCATCCACTGCAACTCTATTCGCTCGCCACACCCAACGGGGTGAAGGTCACTGTGATGCTGGAGGAGTTGCTGGCGCTGGGTCACAGCGGCGCAGAATATGACGCATGGCTGGTCCGCATCAACGAAGGCGATCAGTTCGGCAGCGGCTTCGTGGCGGTGAATCCCAACTCGAAGATTCCGGCGCTGATGGATCACAGCGGCGACAAACCGGTCCGGGTGTTCGAGTCGGGCGCCATCCTGATGTATCTGGCCGAAAAATTTGGCGCCTTCTTGCCCAAAGAAGGACCTGATCGCGCCGAATGTCTGTCCTGGCTGTTCTGGCAGATGGGCAGTGCACCCTATCTGGGGGGCGGTTTTGGACATTTTTACGCCTATGCGCCGTTCAAGATCGAGTACGCAATCGACCGTTTCGCCATGGAAGTCAAGCGCGAGCTCGACGTACTCGACCAACGCCTGGCTGACCATGCCTACCTTGCGGGCGACGAATACACGATCGCTGACATTGCGGTCTGGCCCTGGTACGGCGCGCTGGCGCTGGGCCACCTATACAGCGCCGGGGAGTTTTTGCAGGTGCAAAGCTATGCCAATGTGCAGCGCTGGGCCCAGCAGATCGCACAGCGCCCGGCGGCAAAGCGCGGGCGCATGGTGAACCGGGCCTTTGGCGACCCGGCCAGCCAATTGCTAGAACGCCATGATGCGAGCGACTTCGAGACCCGTACACAGGACAAGGTTCTCGCGACGGGTTGATCAGAACAGCCCATGGGTGGCCTGCAGGCCGCCGCTTCCCGTAGCCCGGCAAGCAGCGCAGCGAATTGCGGGGTTTTTACCAACTTGGGTTCACAGATTCCGTGCCGCCCCATGTGGGCAACAGCATCCAGCATTGCTTGTTCGAACCATTCGACTCGACTGCATCGGCTTCCCCAGTTCATCAATCGGACGGATCCGCAAGTCGAAGGCAGCGGTTTGGTGCAAGGCCGGTTTGATTAAAGCCGATTAACATATCAATAATGCTTATATTGACGGATGAGCCCAGAGCATCCTTAAGCCAACCCCTTGGATTGAATTGCCGAACCAGATCTGGAAATCGAGAATGTCACACCACCACGACCACCCGCATCATGATCATGCCGGGCACCAACATCCAGCCCACAGTCATGCAGGTCATACCGCTGGGCATCACCATCATCATGGCAGTCCGGCTAATTTCGGCCGGGCTTTCGTGATTGCGATTGCCCTGAATTTGATCTTCGTGATGATCGAGTTTTCCTATGGTTTCATCGCCAACTCGACCGCCTTGATGGCTGATGCCGGTCACAATTTGTCGGACGTGCTCGGATTGCTGTTGGCCTGGGCTGCGGTGATTCTTGCCCGGCAGGCACCCAGCCTGCGTTATACCTACGGCCTGAGAAGTACTTCGATATTGGCGGCGCTGGCCAACGCGATGTTATTGCTGGTAGCCTGCGGCGGGATTGCATGGGCCGCCCTGCAGCGCGTTTATGCGCCGCCGGAGGTTGAGGGCTTGACAGTCACTTTGGTCGCAGGCGCCGGCATCCTGGTCAATGGCTTGTCGGCATGGTTGTTCATGGCCGGCAGCAAAGGTGACTTGAACATCCGTGGAGCCTACCTCCATATGCTGGCTGACGCGGTAGTTTCACTCGGCGTCGTATTGGCCGGAATCGCCATGATTTACACCGGTTGGTACTGGCTTGACCCGGTCATCAGTCTGGTAATTCTGGCGGTGATTTTCATCAGTACCTGGCATCTCCTGAAGGAGTCGATGCAGTTGGCATTGAACGCGGTGCCTCAGCATATTGATGTGACTGCCGTGGAGAATTTCCTCAAGCAATGCGAGGGCGTTGAATCGATCCATGACCTGCATATCTGGGGAATGAGCACCACCGAATGCGCCTTGACGGTCCATCTGGTGATCCCCGGGGGCTACCCGGGCGATCTCGCTATTGATGGCATCACGAAGGCATTGAAGGATCGGTTTTCGATTCAGCACAGTACGCTGCAGACCGAGCAGGGAACCACGCAGCATGGCTGCTCCTTGCATGCTGACCTCTTGCCGGTGCCTTGAAAGCTTAAATCCCGGCGCAAGCCCGGCGGGGCTTGCCCTATATGCTTGGTATCAGTTCAAGGCACTGTGCTGTAAAAACCACATTGATGTATTTGCCACAATGGTCAGGGCTTTAATTCTGTCGTGAATTGCGCCTTCGGGTGGCGAAAACCCGTCGCTTTGGCGTCAATGCCCTAGGGATGCTCTGCATAACCCCTCACGGCTTGTGCTAGTGCGGCCTCGGGCGGTCTGCGGCGTTGCATTTATTGCCAATAGCACACGCTATTGGCCGCAAAATGCGCCTTGCATCCCATCCCGATCCGCACTACACACACTCGCGTTGAGTTATGCAGAGCATCCCTAGCACCAGCCGCGAGCGATTATGCAGAGCATCCCCAGGGCTTAATTGAAAATCACTGGATTTTTTCTGGAAATACAGATTAGAATTGGCGACCGAATATCGGTATTACAAATTTCAAGGAAGAAAAGTATGTCATCGCTGAAAGATCTCCTGGCCCAACGTGCTGCACTTGATGCGCAAATCAATCAGACGCAAAATCACGAGCGTACTGAAGCCATCGCCAATGTAAAAGCCCTGATGGCCGAGCATGGTTTGACGGTTTCAGATTTGAGCGGCCGCGCACCAAAAGCACCGAAGGCTCCTTCGACAGTGGCTGCAAAATATCGCAACCAAGCAACCAATGAAGCCTGGAGTGGCCGTGGTCTGCAACCGAAGTGGTTGAAGGCGGCTATCGCCAGCGGTGCCAAGCAGGAAGATTTCCTGATCTGAGTTATTGAAAATCCCGGTTTTATTGACCGGGTCAGGCCTTCATCAAGGTAGGCCAAAATATAAGTCGGCTGTCATCGTCAAGATGACAGCCGATTGTTTTTGTGGCTTAGGGCTGAACTTTTCTGGCAGCAAGGCAAGCAATCTGCAGGCCCTGCAGCAAAACTTACTGCCTGGAGTCCAGATCGCCAATATCGTAGGTCTCGTAGCGCTCGGGCAACATCGGTCCCCGGCCGATGCCACAATCCGTCCATGAACATCGTTTCGATCCAGACGGAAGATTTTGACCTCAGCGCCGAGACTGAGGCTTTGCGCGCCGGTGACGGCGGTATCGGCGCCATCGTGGCCTTTGTCGGTACCGTGCGCGAGTTCAGCCATGACAAGAATGTCAGTTGCATGGAACTCGAGCATTACCCCGGCATGACGGAAGCCTCGATCGAAGCGATGGTTGTGGCTGCCAAGCAGCGTTTTGACATCCGTGCAGCGCGCGTGATCCACCGCGTTGGCAGTCTGGACGCCGGCGCCCAGATCGTGCTGGTGCTGGTGGCTTCGGCACATCGAGGGCAGGCTTTCCAGGCTTGCGAATTCCTGATCGATTACCTGAAAACCCAAGCGCCATTCTGGAAAAAAGAACATACACCGGAAGGCGCGCATTGGGTCGACGCGAAAGAGGCCGATGACGCTGCACTGGCGCGTTGGGGTATTGAAGTCGATAACCACGGGCAGGCGGTCGAGGCGGCGCAGTGACGATTGTTCTGCAAGCTGCCGCCGTGGTGACCGGCGCTTCCTTGGGGGCTTTGGCGCGTTGGGGTGCAGGGCTGTGGCTGAACAGCAGCTACAGCGGCTTTCCAGTCGGCACGCTGCTGGTCAATCTGATCGGCGGGCTCTTCATCGGCATGGCGATCGAATGGTTCGGCCGCATGCCCAACGAGTTGTTGCGCTTGTTGCTGGTGACCGGCTTTCTGGGCGGGCTGACGACTTTTTCTTCCTTCTCTGGCGAATCGCTGAGCATGTTGCAGCGCGGCCTGTTTGGCTTGGCATTGGCCCATACCCTGGCCCATGTGGTCGGCGCCCTGGCTGCTGCGGCGGCGGGCCTCAAACTCATGCAGATCATTTTGGAAGCTTGACCTGTCACAAAAGCATGTGACTTGAAATCCGCCGCGCAGGGCCAAACTACTGGTCATACGGAGGATTGATTTCATGCGAACCGAAAAATTCACGACACGTTTCCAGGAAGCTCTCGGCGAGGCTCAAAGCTTGGCCGTGACGCGCAGCAACCCTTATATCGAGCCGGTTCATGTGCTGGCAGCGATGCTGGTGCAAGAGGATGGCCCGAAGGCTCTGCTTGAGCGCGCTGGCGTCAAGATTCCCGCCTTGAAGACCGCAGTCGAAGGTCTGGTTGCGGGCTTGCCGCAGGTGCAGGGCGAAGGACAGCAGGTTTCTGCGGGTCGAGACTTGGTGACCTTGCTGCAAGCCGCCGAACGCGAAGCGTCCAAGCTCGGCGACCAGTTCATCGCCAGTGAGATGTTTTTGCTGGCGCTTTGCGATGCCAAGACCGATCTGGCGGGAATCGCGCGCGGTCATGGCTTGACGCGCAAGGCCCTGGAGGCCGCCATCGAGGCCGTGCGCGGCGGACAGAAGGTGGACAGCGCCGAATCCGAAGGCCAGCGCGAGGCTCTGAAGAAATACACGCTGGACCTGACCGAGCGCGCGCGTCAAGGCAAGCTCGACCCGGTGATCGGTCGCGACGACGAGATTCGCCGTGCGATCCAGGTTCTGCAGCGGCGCACCAAGAACAATCCGGTCCTGATCGGTGAGCCAGGCGTGGGCAAGACCGCCATCGTCGAAGGTCTGGCCCAACGCATCGTCAACGGCGAAGTGCCCGACAGCTTGAAGAACAAGCGCGTGCTGGTGCTCGACATGGCTTTGCTGCTGGCCGGTGCCAAATACCGTGGCGATTTCGAGGAGCGGCTCAAATCGGTGCTGAAGGAGGTGGCGCAGGATGAAGGCCAGACCATTGTCTTCATCGATGAAATCCACACCATGGTCGGCGCCGGCAAAGCCGAAGGCGCGATCGACGCCGGCAATATGCTCAAGCCGGCGCTGGCAAGGGGCGAGCTGCATTGCATCGGTGCGACGACGCTGAGCGAATACCGCAAATATGTCGAAAAAGATGCTGCTCTGGAACGGCGCTTCCAGAAGGTGCTGGTCGGCGAGCCGACAGTCGAGGCGACGATTGCGATCCTGCGCGGTCTGCAAGAGCGCTATGAACTCCACCATGGGGTCGAGATCACCGATCCGGCGATCGTCGCCGCAGCCGAGTTGAGTCATCGCTACATCACCGACCGCTTTCTGCCCGACAAGGCGATTGACCTGATCGACGAAGCGGCCGCCAAAATCAAGATCGAGCTCGATTCCAAGCCCGAGGTGATGGACAAGCTCGACCGCCGCATGATCCAGCTGAAGATCGAACGCGAAGCGGTCAAGCGCGAGAAGGATGAAGCATCGCAAAAGCGTCTCGGTCTGATCGAGGAAGAGTTGCTCAAGCTGCAGCGCGAATATGCCGAACTCGAGGAAATCTGGACCACCGAGAAGGCGCAGGCCCAGGGCTCGGCCCAGGTGAAAGAAGAAATCGACCGCATCCGCACGCAGATCGAGGAGCTGACCCGCAAGGGCGATTTCAACAAGGTCGCCGAGCTGCAATATGGTCAGTTGCCGGCTTTGGAAAAGAAGCTGCATGCGGCGCAGGTGCAGGAGGCCGGCAAGTCTGGCGCTGGCGCCAAGCCGAGGCTACTGCGCACGCTGGTCGGTGCTGAGGAGATCGCTGAAGTGGTGGCGCGTTCCACCGGTATTCCGGTCGCCAAGTTGATGCAGGGCGAGCGCGACAAGCTCTTGCAGATGGAAGAAAAGCTGCATCAGCGGGTGGTCGGCCAGGACGAAGCGATCACTGCGGTGGCCGATGCCATTCGCCGTTCGCGCGCAGGTTTGTCGGACCCGAATCGCCCGACCGGCAGCTTCTTGTTCCTGGGCCCCACCGGGGTCGGCAAGACCGAGTTGTGCAAGGCCTTGGCCGGCTTTTTGTTCGACAGCGAAGAGCACATGATCCGCGTCGACATGAGCGAGTTCATGGAAAAACATTCGGTCAGCCGCTTGATCGGCGCGCCTCCGGGCTATGTCGGCTATGAAGAGGGTGGTGCCTTGACCGAAGCGGTACGCCGCAAGCCCTATAGCGTCTTGCTGCTCGACGAGGTCGAGAAAGCCCATCCGGATGTCTTCAATGTGCTGCTGCAGGTGCTTGACGATGGCCGATTGACCGATGGTCAGGGGCGTACGGTCGATTTCAAGAACACCGTGATCGTGATGACCAGCAACCTCGGATCGCAGCAGATCATGGCCCTGGTCGGAGAGCCGACAGAAATCATCCGTGAAGCGGTCTGGGCCGAGGTCAAAGCGCATTTCCGTCCCGAGTTCCTGAATCGCATTGATGAAACCGTCGTCTTTCACGCGCTGGACAGCTCACATATCAAGGCGATTGCTCGGATCCAGTTGCAGATTCTCGAGAAGCGACTCGAGAAGCTCGAGATGAAGCTCGATGTCAGCCCGGCGGCGCTGGATGAATTGGCCAAGGTTGGTTTTGATCCGGTCTTTGGCGCAAGGCCGCTGAAGCGGGCGATCCAGCAGCGGGTGGAAAACCCCTTGTCCAAGCTGATCTTGCAAGGTCGTTTCGGACCCAAGGACGTGATTCCGGTCGATGTCGAGCTCGGCGTGTTCCAGTTCGGCCGGGTGGTTCACTGAGCAAAGTCGACCGAGTCGGCTGAACAGATCAAGCCCGCTGATGAGGCGGGCTTTGATCTGACTTCGGATGCTGTCGGGGGTGCTACTCCTTAGAATCAGGGCCCCGTTGCATGACGCCTTGTTCAAAGGCGACCGAGACCCGCTGCATGAATCCTTCCGCTTCCCCTGTTGTCATCGTCGGTGCCGGTCTGGCCGGCTTGACAGCCGCGCTCCATCTGGCGGATCAAGTTCCGGTCATCGTGCTGGCCAAACGCGGGCTCAGCGAGGGTGCTACTGCCTGGGCGCAGGGCGGCATCGTCGGCGTGCTGGGGACTGACGACAGCATCGAAAGCCATGTCCGCGACACCCAGGACGCTGGTGCGGGCCTGGTCGATGAAACGACCGCACGTTTCATCGCCGAGCGCAGCGCCGCCGCTGTGGCCTGGCTGGTCGATCAGGGCGTGCCCTTCACGCCCGACCAGGAAGGCCCGCTGGGCCTGCACCTGACCCGTGAAGGCGGGCATGCAGTGCGGCGCATCGCCCATGCGGCAGATGCCACCGGCAAGGCGATCCATGACCAATTGCTGGCGGCGGCAAAAGCCCATCCGAACATCACGCTGCGCGAACGCTGGATGGCGCTCGACCTGATCACATCGCGCCATCTGCAGCGCGATGAAGCGCCGCGCTGCTACGGCATCTATGTGCTCGACATGGACAAGCAGCGGGTCGAAACCCTGGCGGCGCAGGCGGTGATCCTGGCCACCGGTGGCGCCGGCAAGGTCTACCGCTACACCACCAATCCCGACACTTCGACCGGTGACGGCATCGCGATGGCCTGGCGTGCCGGCTGCCGGGTGGCGAATATGGAGTTCATCCAGTTCCATCCGACCTGCCTTTATCACCCGCAGGAGACCAGTTTTCTGATCACCGAGGCGCTGCGCGGCGAGGGCGGCCATCTGAAGCTGCCCGATGGCACGCGTTTCATGGCTTCGCATGACGATCGGCTTGAGCTCGCACCCCGCGACATCGTCGCCCGGGCGATCGATTTCGAGATGAAAAAGCATGGCATCGACCATGTCTGGCTCGACGCGACCCATCTCGGCGAGGCCTTCCTGAAAGAGCATTTCCCGATGATCCATGCGCGCTGCCTGGCGCTGGGCATCGACATTGCGCGCGAGCCGATCCCGGTCGTCCCGGCAGTGCATTTCACCTGCGGTGGGGTGGTCACCGATCTGGCCGGACGCTGCGATCTGCCGGGTCTCTATGCGGTTGGCGAAACGACATACACCGGCCTGCATGGCGCCAACCGCCTGGCCAGCAATTCATTGCTCGAGTGTGTGGTGCTGGGCCGGACTTGCGCCGAACAGATTCTCAGCGAAGCCACTCCCGAGGCCTTGCCTTTGCCCGCCTGGGACGAAAGCCAGGTCGAGAATGCCGACGAACAGGTGGTGATCGCGCACAACTGGGACGAGTTGCGGCTGTTGATGTGGAACTATGTCGGCATCGTCCGCACGACCAAACGGCTCGAGCGCGCGCTGCACCGGATTTCGCTATTGCGCAGTGAAATCGACGATTACTACTCGAATTTCCGCGTCACCCGCGACCTGCTCGAGTTGCGCAATCTGGTCGAATGCGCCGAGTTGATCGTGCGCTCGGCCTTGTTGCGGCATGAAAGCCGCGGCCTGCATTTCAGCCGCGATTACCCGCGCACATTGCCGGTCAGCTTCCCCACTGTGCTGATCACCAACCACAGCCAGCGCTGAGCACCTGGCCCGTCTCAGGCGGCGCCGATGCCGGGCACCAGGCCGCTGTTTGATTTTTTCGCGGCGACGAAATCGAGCATCCTCTCGATGCAGCCCAGCGCCTGTACCCGCAGCGCCTCATCCATCAGGATTTCACCGCTGCCGCTTGTCAGGCAATCGACCAGACCCTGCAAGCCGTTCATCGCCATCCAGGGGCAATGGGCGCAGCTCTTGCAGGTGGCGCTGCGGCCGGCGGTCGGGGCTTCGAGCAGGGTCTTGCCCGGCGCCAACTGACGCATCCGGTGCAGGATGCCGTTGTCGGTGGCGACGATGTATTCGGTCGCGCTGCCCTGGACCACGGCTTCAATCAGTTTTGAGGTCGAACCGACCACATCGGCCAGCGCCACCACGCTTTGCGGCGACTCCGGATGCACCAGCACCAGCGCGTTCGGATGCTGCTCGCGCATCAGCTGCAATTCCAGGCCCTTGAATTCGTCATGGACGATGCAGACGCCGTTCCACATCAACATGTCGGCGCCTGTTTGCTCCTGGATATAGCGGCCCAGATGCCGGTCCGGTGCCCAGAGGATTTTCTCGCCGCGCGCTTTCAGGTCGGCAACGATGTCGAGCGCGCAACCGCTGGTGACCATCCAGTCGGCGCGCGCCTTGACCGCCGCGCTGGTGTTGGCGTAAACGACCACGGTGCGATCCGGATGCGCGTCACAGAAGGCCGCAAAATCGTCGGCAGGGCAGCCGAGATCGAGTGAGCAAGTCGCATCCAGATCGGGCATCAGCACGCGCTTTTCGGGGCTCAGAATCTTCGCGCTTTCGCCCATGAAACGTACACCGGCCACCACCAGCGTCTGCGCCGGGTGCTCGCGACCGAAGCGGGCCATCTCGAGTGAATCGGCCACGCAGCCACCGCTGGCCAAGGCCAGATCCTGCAGATCGCCGTCGACGTAGTAATGCGCCACCAGCACCGCGTTCTTTGCCTTCAGCAAATCGGCGGCGCTTGCGATCAAGGCAGCGCGCTGGGTCGCATCGAGGGCGGCTGGCTGTTTCGCCCAGGCATTGGCGGTTGAGCAATGTCCTTGGGCGTCCTGGCGGGTGTAGTCATAAAGCAGTTGATCCATCCTTTGATTTTAGGATGCTTGGCGCGTTGGCGCAGCGATCACCGGCCTGGGCGAGAATCGGGGCCAACGCTGATGATTTCCAACTTGCTGATGACCGCTGCTGTCTTGCCTATTTCAATCCCTGAACAGTCCCGCCGGGATTTTTCAACCATCGGCCTGGTCGGGCTGGCGCATGGCACCTCGCATTTCTTTCACATGCTGTTGCCGCCCTTGTTTCCGACCTTCATCCATGATTTCGGACTCAGCTATTCCCAGCTCGGCCTGCTGGTCACTTTGTTTTTTGTGGTCTCCAGCATCGGGCAGGTGCTCGGCGGTTTCCTGGTCGACCGCAGCGGTGCGAGGCCGGTGCTGTTTGCAGCGCTGTCCTGTTTCGTGCTCGCTTCGATTGCCGCGGGGCTGGCTGACGGCTTTGGCGGTCTGTTGCTGGCTTCAGCGTTTGCAGGGCTTGGCAATTCGCCCTTCCATCCGATTGACTTCACCATCCTCAACAAGCGCGTGTCGCAGCCACGCCTGGGACATGCTTTTTCGGCACACAGCATTTCCGGCAACCTCGGTTGGGCGGCGGCGCCCTTGTTCATCATCGGCATTGCCGAGTTGTCAGGCAATTGGCGTTTTGCTTACCTCGGAACCGCCTTGCTCGCCGCGTTCGTGATCGCCTGGCTGGTCTTCAAGCGCGATGCGATCAATGATGCCCATGGCAGCTGGGGGCATGAGAAGCCCGGCCAGCCAGCAGCCCAGCCTGAACATCCGCTGGCTTACCTGAGGCTGCCTTCGATCTGGCTGTGCTTTTCTTTCTTCTTCTTCAGCACCACGGCGCTCTGTGCGGTGCAGAGCTTTGCCACGCCGGTGCTGGCCAGGCTCTATGAGCTGTCGCTGCACGCTACCGCCATGGTCGTCACCGCCTATATGTTGTGTGGTGCAGCCGGTATGGTCATCGGTGGCTTCTGGGTGGCAAAGTCGGCCAAGTTGGAACGCAATATCGCCATCGGCCTCTGCTGCTCAGCGCTGTTGCTGGGCCTGACCGCATCCGGCCTGCTGCCGCCGCTGCTGGCAGCGGTTTGCGTGGCGCTGGCAGGCTTTGGTGTGGGTCTTGCCGGGCCATCGCGCGACATGCTGATCAAGCAGGCCGCGCCGCCCGGCGCCACCGGTCGGGTTTATGGCACGGTGTATTCGGGGTTGGACATCGGCTTTGCACTGGCTGCGCCCTTGTTCGGCGCGTTGCTCGACAAGGCCATGCCGGCCGGCGTGTTTTACGCCTCGGGTATCTCGCTGTTGCTGGCGGTGCTGGCGGCATTATTGGTTGGACGGAAGCAAAAATAATGACAACTTCAAATCCAGGCCGGATTGCCGGTCATCTGCTGGTCGAAGCCTTGATCGAGCAGGGCGTCGAGACGGTTTTTGGCGTGCCCGGCGAAAGCTATCTGGCCGTGCTCGACGGCTTGCACGAGCATCGCGAAAAAATCCGCTTCATCGCCTGTCGCCAGGAAGGCGGCGCGGCTTTCATGGCCGAAGCGCAGGGCAAGCTCAGCGGCCGTCCCGGCATCTGTTTCGTCACCCGCGGGCCCGGGGCGACCAACGCCAGCATCGGACTGCACACGGCGTTCCAGGACTCGACGCCGCTGATCCTGTTCGTCGGCCAAGTGGCGAGCGATCAGCGCGACCGCGAGGCCTTCCAGGAGCTCGACTACCGGCAGATGTTCGGCCCCGGCACGCTCGGCCTGGCCAAATGGGTTGGCGAAGTGCATGACGCCGACCGTCTGCCCGAATATGTGGCGCGCGCCTTCCACACCGCGATGCAGGGGCGCCCCGGGCCGGTCGTGATCGTGCTGCCTGAAGACATGTTGAGGCAGGTGACCGCTGCAGCTGTGCTGCCGCGCGCCGAAGCTGCGCTGGCCTGGCCCGCGCCGGCGGCGCTGGCGTCGCTGCGCCAGCGCCTGGTGGCTGCCAAGAAGCCGCTGCTGATCGCCGGCGGTGGTGGCTGGACTGCCGACAGCTGCAGCGCTTTGCAAAGCTTCGCCCAGGCCTGGCAGCTGCCGGTAGCCTGCGCTTTCCGTTTCCAGGATTTGTTCGATAACCGCCAACCGCTGTATGCCGGCGATGTCGGCATCGGCATCAGCGCGGCTTTGGCAAAGCGGGTGCAGGAGGCTGATCTGATCATTGCACTCGGGCCGCGCCTGGGCGAAATGACCACCGGCGGCTATCAGTTGCTGCAGGCACCGCGCCCGGCGCAGCAGCTGATCCATCTGCACGCTGGCGCCGAAGAGCTGGGCCGCGTCTATGCGGCCGACCTGATGATCAACGCCAGCATGAGCTGCGCCGCGCAGGCCTTGGCCACGCTTGAAGCGCCGGTTTCGGTCCCCTGGCAGCAATGGACGCAGGACGCCAATGCCGATTACCAGGCGAACCGGGTGGCGCAGCTGGTCAGCCCGCTGGACATGGCCGAAGTCATCCAATGCCTGAACCGATTGATGCCCGAGGACACGATCTTCACCAACGGCGCCGGCAATTTCAGCGGCTGGCTGCAGCGCTTTCACCAATATCCGGGCCTGCATCAGCAAGGCCGCACGCAACTGGCGCCGACTTCGGGTGCGATGGGCTACGGCGTGCCGGCGGCGGTGGCCGCGGCCTTGTTGAAACCCGCGACCTGGGTCGTCAACCTTGCCGGCGACGGCGATTTCCTGATGACAGGCCAGGAGTTGGCCACGGCAACCGGCTATGGCGCCAAACAGCTGATCAGCATCGTCGTCGACAACGGCACTTACGGCACGATCCGGATGCACCAGGAGCGCGAATATCCGGGCCGGGTCTCGGGCAGCGATCTGTTCAACCCCGATTTCGCCATGCTGGCCCAGTCCTATGGCTGGGCGGCGCAGCGCATCGAGCGCACCGAAGAGTTCGAGCCTGCTTTGCGCGCAGCGCTGCAGGCTGGCAAACCGACGCTGCTCCATTTGCGCCTGTCGGCCGATGTCTCGACCAGCCGCAGCACGCTCGGCGCGATCCGCGCCGCTGCCGTAAAACGCCTAGGTCAATAATCCATGCAAACGATCGAGTTTGAATTGCGCGGCGAGTTCATCACGCTCGACCGCTTGCTCAAGGCCACCGGACTGGCCGAGAGCGGAGGGCGGGCGCGCGTCATCATCACCGAAGGGCGGGTCCAGGTGAATGGCCAGGACGAGTTGCGCAAGACCGCCAAGATCCGCGCCGGCCAGGTGGTCAGCCTTCAAGGGGTACGCGTGCGCGTGTTCGAGGCCGGCCCGACCTGATTTGCCGCGCTGGCTCAGCAAGCGTTTCCAAGCCTGCCGCCGATTGACAGTCCGCATCAAGGCGCTGGAAATTTTGCTGAAAATCACCCGATTGTTGTCATTGATCGGGGGTCGCTGATGTGGAAATTCACCATCACCTGGCTTGTGCTGCTCGCGCTTTCGGCTTGCGGAAAATCGCCAGCGCCAGAAACCGAGCAGGTCGGGCGCTTGCACAAAATGACGATGGCGTTCACCGGACAGCCGCAAAGCACCTTGATCCATGTCGCTGAAGCCAAAGGATATTTCGTCGGCGAGGGCTTGGACATGCTATTTCAGCGCCACCAGTTCGGGAAAATGGCCTTGCAGGCTGTGCTTGAGCGCAAGGCTGACTTGGCGGCTGCGGCTGAAACGCCGATCATGTTCGCAATCTTGAAGGACGAAAAAATCTTCATCATCGCGAATATCGAAGACAGCAACAGCAACAACGGCGTGGTCGCCAAGAAAAGCTCGGGTATCTCCAGCCTCGCTGATTTGAAAGGAAAGCGCATCGGCTTCACGAAGGGTACGACCTCGGACTTCTTTCTGGATTCCCTGCTCAACGTCAATGGCCTGTCTCGCCGCGACATCCTGCCGGTCGAATTGGGCCCGGACAAGATGCTCGAAGCGCTCAACGCTGGCCAGGTCGACGCGGTCAGTACCTGGAACTATCCTCTGACTCAGATCGCGCAAGAACTCGGTACGGCCGGGCTTGTTTTCCAGGATAGGCAAATTTATACGGAAACCTTCAATCTTGTCGCGCAGCAGGATTTTGCCAAGAAGAATCCGCAGTTGATCGAGCGTTTCCTGCGGGCTTTGATCCGGGCCCAAGGCTTCGTTGAGAAGGAGCCCGCCGAGGCCCAGGCGATCATGGCCAAGGCGACCGGCAATGACATCAAGTTGGTGCGCGCGGTTTGGGCCAACTTCAACTATCGGGTGCAACTCGACGAGATCGTCCTGATCAGCCTTGAGGACGAAACGCGCTGGGCGCTCAAGAATGGATTGACTGACCGTACCATGATGCCGAATTATGGCGACTACATCTATCGAGATGGTCTCAGATCAGTCGCGCCCAAGGCGGTCAAGCTGAGTGAGTAGTTGCCATGCGTATCGTCACTCGACTCAATGCCAGTGCGGCGATAGCCGGACTGGCATTGGCAATATTGCTACCGATTTCTATCTGGGCGGGGCTTGAATTCAGAGAGTCGAAAGCCGATTATTTGATTTCCGGGGAAATTCACGAATCAATTTCTCATGCCGAGGAACTGAGAAATCAGTATTACTTGTACCGTGAAGATCGGACTCGGCAATTGTGGGATCGATCCAAGGACAGAACTTCTCGCTTGTTGTTGAAGGCAGTTGCTCATTTCGGCGACAGGAGGGGTATCAAGCTGCTGCTCGAGCTGCAGAAAAATACCGAAGAGCGCAGTGCAATTTTCCAACGTGCGGTAAAAAACTCGGAAGCCTTGCGGCTTTCAGGTGATGACGAGCGCTCGGTCTACGCTGAAGTCGACAAGCGCTTGTTCAGTCAGCTGATATTGAAGGCGGTCGAGTTCAGAAATATGGCGACAGACCTGGAGCAACTGAGTACCGCAAGAGTCGAGCGGGCCTACGAATTTCTGATTGTCAGTTATGGTTTGGTTTTCTGCCTGCTGGGGCTTGCGGTCTTGGTGGGGCAGCAGCTGGCTCGAATTCTGAGCAAGGGCTTGGTGCCGCTGCGCCTGGGCATGGAAAACGTCGCTGGCGGTGATCTGGAGTTCCTTGTCAAAGCCGAAGGTGCGGACGAGTTTGTGGAACTGTCCCGTTCATTCAACTCGATGACCGATCAGCTCAAACAGGCTTCGACCGGTTTGCGGGAGGCCATCGATCGCCTGGAAAAAATCAATAGCCGCGTTCCTGGCATTGTCATCATCCAGTTCCGTAAACATGCCGATGGCAAGTTCAGCATCCCCTATGCCAGCCAAGCCATGGCCGACATTTTTCATGTCAACCTGGAGGCCGTGCGCGAGGACGCTGCAGCCTGTTTTGCCGCGGTCCATCCGGACGATCTGCCGCAGTTGTTGGCGACATTGGAGCAGTCAGCCATTGCTTTGACCCCTTGGGTGCATG
This sequence comes from Roseateles toxinivorans, assembly GCA_945898095.1. Lineage (GTDB taxonomy): Bacteria > Pseudomonadota > Gammaproteobacteria > Burkholderiales > Burkholderiaceae_C > Paucibacter_A > Paucibacter_A toxinivorans_A. Next base: position 15,299 of record CAMDHE010000100.1, read on the forward strand.
AATACCGGTTGCAGGTGGCGGCTGGCGAACCCGAGGTCTGGCTGACAACCAACGCCATTCCGCAGCCCGAGAAAGAGGGTTCGGTGCTGTGGTGCGGCTTCATCACTGACAACAGCGAGCACAAGCGACTCATCAAGGACTTGAGCAGCAGCGAGTCACGCTTCAGGCGGTTCTTCGAGAAAAATTCATCGGTGATGTTGTTGATTGATCCGCAGACGAGTTGCTTTATTGATGCCAACGAAGCCGCGGTGAGCTTTTACGGCTATCCGAGGGAAAGGCTGATCAGCATGCCGGTCAGCGAGATCAATACCCTGTCCAAGCCGGAAATTGCCGTTGAAATCGAGCAGGTGATGAAACTGTCGGCCAGGCGGCTTCATTTCAGACACCGCCTGGCTTCGGGCGAGGTACGCGATGTCGAGGTCTATGCCAGCTCGATCGCCACCAGTGGGCGCCCGCTGCTGCTGGCCATCATTCACGATGAGACCGAGCGCAAGCTGGCTGAGGAAAAGCTGCAACTCGCCGCCAATGTGTTCCTGAATGCCCGTGAAGCGATCATGATCATCAATGAGGATAGAACGATCCTTGAAGTCAACGAGTCCTTCAGCTACATCACCGGGTTCAAGCATGAAGAAGCATTGGGCAACCAGCTCAGTCTGCTGGCTGCCGAGGCCAGGGAAGAACAGGTCTACGGCAATATGTGGGCCGAACTGAAGGCCAAAGGCCATTGGTATGGCGAAGTCCGGATGCGCCGTAAGAGCGGCGAGGTCATCACGACCCTGCAAACCATCAGTGCCGTGAGAAATTCCCAGGTCGGGCAATATGTGGTGCTGTTCTCCGACATCACCTTGATCAAGGCGCATGAAAGCCAACTTGAACATCTGGCTCACTATGACTCGTTGACGAATCTGCCGAACCGTGTGTTGCTGACCGATCGCTTGGGCCAGGCGATGGTCAGCGAAAAACGCCGCGAGCTGATGCTGGCGTTGGCCTATCTCGATCTCGACGGGTTCAAGGCGGTCAATGATCTTCATGGGCATGAGATTGGCGACAAGTTGCTGGTCGCCCTGGCCGAGAACATGCAACATACCCTGCGCGAAGGCGATACCCTGGCGCGCATCGGTGGTGACGAGTTTGTCGCCCTGATGCTGGATCTGACTGACGCCTCAGCGACTTCCGAGTTGCTGCCGCGCTTGCTTGCCGCGGCAGCCAAACCGGTGCAAATCGGCGAGCTGACGCTGCAGGTTTCGGCCAGCCTGGGGGTGACTTTTTTTCCCCAGCTGGAAGCGGTCGATTCGGATCAATTGCTGCGCCAGGCTGACCAGGCGATGTATACGGCCAAATTGAGCGGCAGGAATCGCTTTCACGTTTTTGACGCCGACCTTGACCGCAGCGTGCGCGGCCACCATGAGAGCGTTGACCGGATTCGCCTCGCCCTGCTGCAAGGCGAGTTCACCCTGTTTTATCAGCCCAAGGTGAATATGCGCAGCGGCGCGTTGCTCGGCGCCGAGGCGCTGATCCGCTG
>CAMDHE010000101.1 GCA_945898095.1 Roseateles toxinivorans
GGATGGCCTGGAGGGCCGAATGCGGGGTTGTTCGCGCTTGCCAAACCCCGCAATCCGCTGCGCTGCTTGGCGGGCTACGGGCATGGTTTGTGGCCCGCATGGCTGGCTTGGAGGGCCGAATGCGGGGATCTTTCGTACTTGTCAAACCCCGCAATCCGCTGCGCTGCTTGTCGGGCTACGGGAGCGGTTTGTAGCCCGCATGGCTGGCCTGGAGGGCCGAATGCGGGGATTTTTCGCGCTTGCCAGACCCCGCAATCCGCTGCGCTGCTTGGCGGGCTATGGGGTCGGTTTGTAGCCCGCATGGCTGGCCTGGAGGGCCGAATGCGGGGATCGCTCGTACTTGTCAAACCCCGCAATCCGCTGCGCTGCTTGCCCTCTGCCGCAGGCAGTGCAAACTTACTTTCTCATCAAGGTGCTTTTGCCCTCTGCCGCAGGCAGGGCAAACTATTTCCTCATCAAGGTTGATTTGCCCTCTGCCGCAGGCAGGGCAAACTATTTCCTCATCAAGGTTGATTTGCCAAAAAGCGACTCCATCAAATCCACCGCCAGCCGGGCCGTCTTGTTCTGAAGGTCCAGCGCCGGGTTCAGCTCCATCACATCGAGCGAGGCCATCAATCCACTGTCGGCAATCATCTCCATGCACAGCTGCGCTTCTCGGTAGCTCGGGCCGCCCGGCACGGTGGTGCCAACGCCTGGTGCGATGTCGGGGTCGAGAAAGTCGACATCGAAGCTGACATGGAGATGGGTGTTCGCGTCCAGCGTCGCCAGCGCCAATTCCATCGCCTGGCGCATGCCCATCTCGTCGATGTAGCGCATGTCAAAGACCTCCAGCCCCTGCTCGTGGACGAAGCGCTTTTCGCCTGCGTCGACACTGCGGATACCGATCTGTCGCACCCATTTCGGCTGGATCGCCGGCACCTGGCCGCCGATTTCAAGCAATTGCTGCGGGCCGAAACCGCACAGCACAGCCAAGGGCATGCCATGTAGATTGCCGCTGGGGGTGAGCGCGCTGGTATTGAAATCGGCATGGGCATCAAGCCACAGGATGCGCAGCTTCTTGCCTGTTTCGCGGCAATGCCTGGCCACGGCGCTGATCGATCCGATCGCCAGGCAATGGTCGCCGCCGAGCAGGATCGGCATCCGCCCGGTCTTGAGGATTGCGTGGACTGCAGCGTGAACGCTGAGGTTCCAGGCCGTCACTTCGTCCAGATGTCGGTAGCCGCCGTCGGGGGCCAGCCAGGGGTTGGCCGGGCCGCTCAGATTGCCCAGGTCGAGCAGGTCAACGCCATGTCGGCGCAAGGCTGCAGCCAGATCGGCGACGCGCAAGGCCTCGGGCCCCATGCTGGCGCCGCGGGTTCCTGCACCGATGTCGGTCGGTGCGCCGATCAGTGAAACAGCGCGTTGTCTGGTCATGTCTCGTCCTGGTCGAAGTCGCCCGGATTCATGTCGTACTCGGACTCGAGCAGCGCCCAGGCTTCCTCGGCAGTTTCGACGAAATGGAATAGGCCCAGATCAACCGCATTCACCAGCCCGGTCTCGATCAGCTGATCAAAATTGATCAGCTTGGTCCAGAACTCGCGACCGAACAACAGAATCGGCCGGCGCCGGCTTTTCCCGGTCTGGATCAGCGTCATCATTTCGAACAGTTCGTCGAGCGTGCCGAAGCCACCGGGGAAGCAGACCAACGCGATCGACCGCATCAGGAAATGCATCTTGCGCAAGGCAAAGTAGTGGAAGCGAAAGCACAGCTCGGGCGTGACATAGGGGTTGGGTTGCTGTTCGCGCGGCAAGACGATGTTCAGGCCGATGCTCTTGCCACCCGCTTCATGAGCGCCGCGGTTACCGGCTTCCATGATGCCCGGTCCGCCGCCGGTGGTGACATAGATCGGATTGCCGCGCTCGACCGAGACCCGGGTGACGATCGCTGCAAAGCGGCGTGCCTCCTCGTAATAAGCGCTCATTTTCAGCTGCATTTCTGCGCGCTTGATCCCAGCAGCATCACCCAGCGCCAGCGCTTCGCTCAGCAGGCCCTGGGCCTTTTCAGTGGAAACGACGCGCGCGCTGCCGAAGATCACGATCGTTGAGTTGATGCCCTGTTCTTGCTGGGTCAACTCAGGTTTGAGCAGTTCCAACTGCATGCGGACCGGCCGCAATTCGTCGCGCAGCAGGAACTCCCGGTCGTCAAAAGCCAGCCGGTAAGCGTTGCAGGTGTCGGGCGATTGCGGCACCAAGGCCTTCAGCTCTTCTTCGGCACTGGGGAAGTTGCGAGCGGCGAGTTCTATGCGTTTGTTCATGGCTTGTGTCGCAGGTTCGGTCAGTTTGATTTGAGGCTTGATGGCCGGCTGCCGCAGACGCTGCAGCCGGGATCGCGCGGCACGCTGATTTCGCTCCAGGCCATCGATCTTGCGTCGAGCATCTGCAGGCGACCGGCCAGGCTGTTCGGCAGACCCAGCAGCAGCTTCAGCGCTTCGGCCGCCTGCATGCAGCCGATGATGCCAACCAGCGGCGCGAATACGCCCATCAAGGCGCAGCGGGCTTCGTCGAACTGGCTGTCGGGCGGAAACAGGCAGGCATAGCAGGGGGCATCGCTGTGGCGGCTGTCGTAGACGCTGATCTGGCCGTCGAAACCGATGGCCGCGCCCGACACCAAGGGCCGGCCATGGGCGACACAGGCGCGGTTGACCGCTTGCCTGGTGGCGAAGTTGTCGCTGCAGTCGATCACCACATCGGCTTCACTCACCAACTGGTCGAGCAGTTCGGCATCAGCGCGCAACTGCAAGGCCTTGACCCGCAATTGCGGATTGATGGCGGCGATGCTGCTGGCTGCCGACACGACTTTCGGTGTGCCGATGCTGGCCAGATCATGGGCAATCTGACGCTGTAGGTTGGTGAGATCCACCAGATCATCATCGACCAGCGTGATCGACCCGACCCCGGCAGTGCCGAGGTACAGCGCCACCGGACTGCCGAGGCCGCCGGCACCAATCACCAGAGCGCGGCTTTGCAGCAAGCGCTGCTGGCCTTCGATGCCAATGTCGTCCAGCAGGATATGGCGCGAGTAGCGCAGCAATTGTTCGTCGTTCATCCTAGATCCGGTAGTTGGACACGGCCGAGTAGGATTATTGCTGAAGCATAAAAGACAAATGGCCCGCATAGGCGGGCCATTTGCTGCAGATGAAAAAACGGTGAGTCAGTTGTCAGTCTTGGCTTCGGCCTTGCGTTCGGTCGCGACCTTCGACACCAGCACCGGTTTGCCCTTCAACTGGTTCAGCGCCTGGGCCAACTGGAAGTCTTCAGGCGAGCCGAACTCCGGCAAGGGCTTGGGCGGCTCGTTGCGCTTGGCATATTCGGACTCGAGCTTCTTGCGTGCTTCATCGCGGGCCGCTTCATGGGCCTTTTCACCGGCCGCGTCCTTGACCTCAGTACCGCTGGCCAGATGCTTTTCCAGGTCGGCTTCACGCATGCGCAAAGCGGCAAATACATTGCCTTCGGCGGTTTCGTCAAGCAGGATGTCCGGGACGATGCCCTTGGCCTGAATCGATCGGCCGCTGGGCGTGTAGTAACGCGCAGTGGTGATCTTTAAGGCGGTCTGGGGGCTCAATTGGCGCACCGTCTGCACGGAACCCTTGCCGAAGGTCTGTGCCCCCATCACCAGCGCGCGCTTGTGATCCTGCAAGGCGCCAGCGACGATTTCGCTGGCCGATGCCGATCCTTCGTTGACCAGCACGATCATCGGGACGCTCTTCAATGCGGCCGGCAACTTGCGCAGCGGATCATTGCCGCTGCGGTGCATATAGAAGTCAGGGCTGGCCTTGAAGCTGGCCTTGGACTCGGAAATCTGCCCGTTGGTGCTCACTACTTCCTGGTCCTTTTGCAGGAAGGCTGCCGAAACCGCCACTGACGCTTCGAGCAGGCCGCCCGGGTCGTTGCGCAGGTCGAGCACCAGGCCCTTCAGATTCGGCTCCTGCTTGTAGATTTCTTCGAGCTTGCGGGCGAAATCGTCGACGGTGCGATCCTGGAACTGGCTGACCCGCAGCCAGGCATAACCGGGTTCGACGATCTTGGAGCGCACGCTCTGCATGCGAATTTCCTCGCGCACGATCGTCAACGGGAAGGACCTTGTCTCGCTCTTGCGGTAAATCGTCAACTGCACCTTGGTATTGGGCTCACCGCGCATCTTCTTGACCGCTTGATCGAGCGCCAAGCCACGGACCGCCGTATCGTCGATCTTGGTGATCAGGTCGCCGCTTTTCAGCCCGGCGCGGAATGCCGGCGAGCCTTCGATCGGCGAGACGATCTTGACCAAGCCGTCTTCCATGCCGATCTCGATGCCCACACCGATGAACTTGCCGGTCGTGCCTTCACGGAATTCCTTGAAGTTCTTCTTGTCGAAGAACTGTGAATGCGGATCCAGCCCCGAGACCATGCCGGCGATCGCGTCGTTTATCAATTTTTTCTCGTCGACCGGTTCGACATAGTCGGACTTGATCATGCCGAAGACCGCGGCGAGTTGTTGCAACTCTTCCAGCGGCAGTGGCGAGAGGCTGCTGCGTGCACTGACGACATTCGCCTGCAACAGCATTGTGGTCATCACGCCAGCCAAGGCTCCTGAAGCTACCCAGCCAGCTACTTTAAGTTTGGCACCCATGTTGCGAGTTAGTCCTGTCGGTGAAATGAAAATTGACACGGCTTTTTCAGCCAAATTCCCGGGAAAAACCCGAACCGATTATAAGCCGGGATGCCCGAACTTGGGTTCGCGCCGACGCTCATCGGCCCCTTTGTTTCGTGGGGTAAGCAGCGCTCCCACTCCGGCAAATCCGCCATTGCGCCGGCTTCACTCATGGCCCGGCAGCGCTTTTCTTTGCGCGCGGCAGCAGTGAGGCCAGCAGGCTCGCCAGATGCAGCGCCTGGCGCTGCGCACCATCGGCGATCTGGTGGCGGCAACTGCTGCCGTCGGCGACGATGATCGCGTCGGGCCTGGCACGCAAGGCCGGCAGCAGCTTGGCTTCAGCCATCTGCATCGATATTTCATAGTTCGCGGCCTCATAGCCGAAGCTGCCAGCCATGCCGCAACAACTGCTTTCAATCAACTCGGGCTTGGCGCCCGGAATCAGCTTCAGCACATCGAGCAAGGCGCTGGTGGTGCCGAAGGCTTTCTGGTGGCAATGCCCATGCACCAGGATTGGCTGGTCCGTCGGCTTCAGTTCAAGCTGGAAGCGGCCGGCCTTCGACTCGCGTGCGAGGAATTCCTCGAACATCAAGGCCTGGCTCGACACGGTCAGCGCCTGCTCGCCCAGCCCCATCACCAGTGCTTCGTCGCGCAGCGTCAGCAGGCAGGAGGGCTCGAGCCCGACGATGGCGACACCGGCCTGCGCCAGCGGTGCCAGGGCGGCGATCAAAGCGCCGGCGCGCGCCTTGGCCTCAGCCACCATGCCGCTGGCCAGATAAGTGCGGCCGCAGCAGTGATGGCCCTCGTCCTTGGTGACGCTGTGCACGGCATAGCCCGCCGCCTGCAGCACCTGCACTGCCGCCCAGGCGTTCTCGCTCTCGAAGCTGCCGTTGAAGGTGTCGACGAACAGCACCGCAGCCTTGCCATTTTTGGCCGCAGCGGCAATCACCTCGTCGCGGCTGGCCAGGCTGGCCAATTGGGCTGAGCGCCAAAAAATGTCTGAACGCCACAAGGGCAGGCTGCGCTTGGCCGAAAACCCCAGCAGCTTTTCGCTCAGCCAGGCCGCACCCGGCAGCCGGTCGCGCAGATTCATCAGCCAGGGCAGGCGGCTGGCGAAGGCGGCGTAAGCGGGCAGATGGGCGACGAGTCGGTCTTTCAGGCTATGCCCATGACGGCCCTTGTAATGGTCGAGAAACTCGATTTTCATCCTGGCCATGTCGACACCAGTCGGGCAGTCACGCTTGCAGCCTTTGCAGCCGACGCACAAGGCCATCGTTTCAAACATTGCTTCGCTGGTGAAGGCGTCGGGTCCGAGTTGGCCCGAGATCGCCAGCCGCAAGGTGTTGGCGCGGCCGCGGGTCAGGTGCTGCTCATCGCGGGTGACGCGGTAGCTTGGGCACATCACGCCGGCGTCGAACTTGCGGCAATGCCCGTTGTTGTTGCACATCTCGATCGCTGAGGCAAAGCCGCCAGTCAAATCGCCGCCGCTGCCCGGCGCGCTGGTGACTTCGGTGACCGGGTCGCTTTGGACGTTCCAGGCCGACCAGTCAAGCACCGGCTGCAGCGCAATCCGCCGGTAGGGCTTGGCCGCTGTCGGCGGCGCGAAGCGGAACAGATTGCCGTCGTCCATCTTCGGCGGGTCGATGATCTTGCCCGGGTTGAAGAGCCCGATCGGGTCCATCTGCTGCTTGATCGCGCGGAAAGCCTGGTTGATCGCCGGCCCGAATTGCCATTCGATCCATTCGCCCCGGCATAAACCGTCGCCATGCTCGCCACTGAATGCGCCCTTGAATTTGCGCACCTGGGCCGACGCCTCTTCGGCGATCGCGCGCATCTTGGCAGCGCCACCAGCGCGCATGTCGAGGATCGGCCGCACATGCAGGGTGCCAACCGATGCATGGGCATACCAGGTGCCGCGGCTGCCATGTCTGGCGAAGACTTCAGTCAAGGCGTCGGTGTATTCGGCCAGGTTTTCCAGCGGCACGGCGCAGTCTTCGATGAAGCTGACCGGCTTGCCGTCGCCTTTCATACTCATCATGATGTTGAGGCCTGCTTTGCGAACTTCCCAAAGCGCTTTTTGCGGTGCCTCGTCGGTCATTGCGACCACGCTGTCGGGCAGCCCAAGGTCGCCCATCAATTCGCTCAGCGCCTTCATGCGGGTCAGCAGCGGGCCTTTTTCCGGACCCGAGAATTCGACCAGCAGGATCGCTGCCGGCTTGCCGATCAGCGCGGTCTCGATGGTCGGGCGGAAGGCCGGATTCTCCAGGCTCAATTCGATCATCGTGCGATCGACCAGCTCGACCGCGGTCGGTCCCAGCTTGACCAGATGCTGGGCCGCATCCATGGCGGCGTGAAAGGTCGGGAAGTTGACGACGCCGAGCACTTTGGCGCGCGGCAGTTCGGCCAGTTGCAGCGTCAGGCTGCGGGTGAAGGCCAGCGTGCCTTCCGAGCCGATCAGCAAATGGGCCAGGTTGACGCTGCCATCGCGGGTATAGGGCTTCTCGCTCTGGTTGTCGAAAATGTCGAGGTTGTAGCCGGCCACCCGACGCATCACCTTGGGCCAGCGCTCGGCTATTTCAGCCTGGTTCTGGATCGCCAGCTGGCGAACATATTCGGCGATGCTGGCGGCGCGGCTGCCGAGGCCGCTGACCTTGCCGAAATCGAGCAGGGCGCCGTCGGACAGCCAGGCGCTGGCGCCGATCACGTTGTGCACCATATTGCCGTAGGCGATCGAGCGCGAGCCGCAGGAGTTGTTGCCTGCCATGCCGCCGAGCGTGGCCTGCGCGCTGGTCGAAACATCGACCGGAAACCACAGGCCATGGGCTTTGAGCTGCGCATTCAGCTGGTCGAGCACCAGCCCGGGCTCGACCGTTGCGCTGCGCTGTTCGACATCAACCGCCAGCAATTTGTTGAAATGCTTGCTGTTGTCGATCACCAATGCAGCGCCGGTGGTTTGCCCGCATTGGCTGGTGCCGCCGCCGCGCGGCAGTACCGGCACCTTCAGGTCGCGGGCGATGGCGATCGCCGTCTCGATGTCGCGCAAGCAGGTCGGCACCAGCACCCCGACTGGCATGATCTGGTAGATCGACGCATCGCTGGCATAGCGGCCGCGCGAGCCGGCATCGAACAGCAACTCGCCTTCGGTTTCGGCGCGCAACCGGCGCAGCAGCAGTTCAGAGACTTCGTTCGATGGCAGCACGGTGCCGGCGGGAAGCAGGTTCTGGGTCGGTTCGATCAGCATGGGCTCAGCCTTGTGTGCGCTGGGGGTAGATCTGGCCGGCACGCAGCAGGTCGATGACGGTGTCGCGCTTGTTGAGCAGATGTTCGACCAGCACCTTGCGCATCGCCGGCGCGTCATGGGCGACTAGCGCCTGCACCATCAGCTCATGCTCCTGCATCGCGCGGATCCACTTGGCTTCGTTCTGGTTGGTGCGAAAACGCAGCGCCTGGACCCGGGCGTTGATGCGCATATAGGTGGCGGTGAGCAGGGGGTTTCTGGCGGCCTGGTTGATTGCGCTGTGGATCTCGGCATTGAGGCGGTAATAGTTCGACAGGTCACGCCTTGTGAAGCTCGCCAGCATCTCGAAATGCAGCGCCCGGACCTGGGTGATTTCGGCGTCGCTGATGCGTTCGGCCGCGAACTCGCCCGACATCGCTTCCAGGCCGGCCAGCAACTCGAAGCTGTCGAGCACATCGGCCTCGGTCAGCTTCACCGCGACGGCGCCGCGGTTCGGCAGCAAATCGACCAGACCCTCAGCCGCCAGCAACTTGATCGCCTCGCGCAGAGGCGTGCGCGAGACACCGAGCAGTTCAGCCAGCTCGCGCTCGTTCAGCTTGGCACCCGGCGCGATGCTGCCTTCGACCAGCAGCTTGCGCAAGCGTTCGCCCACCTGGTCGTGCAGGGCAAGTCGGGAAATTTCGATGATTTCAGCCAATGGACACTCCTGCCGCTATTTTGCATGCAAAATACAAAAATAGCGAATCGGCTGAATTAGGGGTTTACCAATAGCCGCGTATGAATAGGGCGTGGACAAGACTGTGCAAAAAAACCCCCGTTCGCCCTGAGCTTGTCGAAGGGCCACCCCGCCCGCCCGCTTTTTCTATTGGTAATTTCAAGAAAATCGGGATTCAAGTTCAGGACAAACGAAGTCTGGCTTTGCGTAAATTCTGCCAAAAAGTCTGTTCTCGCCCACATGCTCAAGGCAAGGGTAAACCATCATTCGATTTTGTCTTTTGCATGCAAAACTCAAAGTCCATCAAAGGACTTTGACATGCTGAACCTCGATTTCCATCCGACCGGCCGACATTTTCTGCAGATCCCCGGCCCCAGCCCGGTGCCCGATCGCATCCTGCGGGCAATGAGTCTGCCGACCATCGACCATCGCGGCCCCGAGTTCGGCGCGCTCGGCTTGAAGTTGCTGGCCGGCATCAAGGATATTTTCAAGACCAGGCATCCGGTGATGATTTATCCGGCTTCAGGCACCGGCGCCTGGGAAGCAGCGCTGGTTAATACGCTGAGCGCTGGCGACCATGTGCTGATGTACGAGTCGGGCCATTTCGCCTCCTTGTGGGCAAAGATGGCCGCCCGCCTGGGCCTGTCGACCGAGTTCCTCGCCTACAGCGGCGCTGATGCCGACTTGCCGCATGCGCCGAGCTGGCGGCGTGGTGTGCAGGCCGACCTGATCGAAGATCGTCTGCGCAAGGACAGCGAACACCGGATCAAGGCCGTTTGCGTTGTGCACAACGAAACCTCGACCGGCGTGACTTCGAACATCCTGGCGGTGCGCCAGGCCATCGACGCCGCCAAGCACCCGGCGTTGCTGCTGGTCGATTCGATCTCAGGCTTGGCCAGTGCCGATTACCGGCATGACGAATGGGGCGTCGACGTGACGGTCAGCGGCTCGCAAAAGGGTTTGATGTTGCCGCCCGGTATCAGCTTCAATGCGATTTCACCGCGCGCGATCGAGGCCTCGAAGACCGCCAGGCTGCCGCGGGCTTTCTGGGATTGGGACGAAATCATCGAATTGAACCAGGGCGGCTATTGGCCTTACACGCCGAGCACCAATTTGCTTTATGGCTTGTCGGAAGCGCTCGAAATGCTGCAGGCCGAAGGACTCGACCAGGTCTTTGCCCGCCATCAGCGCTGGGGTGCCGGTGTGCGCGCCGCTGTCAATGCCTGGGGTCTGCCGATCCAATGCGCCGACCCCGCGCTGTACTCGCCGGTGCTGACCGGCGTGATCACCCCGCCCGGTGTCGACGCTGATGCCTTGCGGCGTCTGATCCACCAGCGTTTCGACATGTCTTTGGGAACCGGCCTGGGCAAACTGAAAGGCCGGATGTTCCGCATCGGACATCTGGGCGACAGCAATGACCTGACCCTGCTGGCCACCGTGGCCGGCGTCGAGATGGGCTTGAAGCTCGCTGGCGTCAAGCTCGCAGGCAGCGGCATCCAGGCGGCGATGGACCATTACGCCAGCCATCTGGCGCCGGCTGATCTGAAAAAAGCCGCGGTCTAGCCATGTCAATGGCTACGCATGACTCACTGGCGCAATGCCTGGCCGATGCGCGGCGCCAGCCGCTGCAGACGCTGCCCCATGAGCTGGTGCCCCAGGATCAGCAAGCCGCGTTCGCAGTCCAGCACCAGACATTGGCCCTGCTGAAGCAGGACATTGCTGGCTGGAAAGTCGGCGCCAAGTCGGGCGATGGTCCGATCCAGGGCGCGCCACTGCCTGCCGATCGGCTGCTGGCCAGCGGAGCTTGCGTTGTGCGCGCCGACCAGCGGCTGCTCGGGCTGGAACTGGAAATCGCTTTCAAGTTCAAGCGCGTCTTCGAGCCTTTCAGCGGGCCACATAGCGAGGCAACAGTGTTGGCGGCGATCGGCGAGATGCTGGCGACGATCGAGCTTGTCGCCACCCGTTATGCGCAATGGCCTGAAGTCGACAAGCTGGCGCAACTGGCTGATCTGCAAAACCATGGCGCCCTGATCTGCGGTCAGGCGATCCCCTATGAGTCTGACTTTCCCTTTTTGGCGCCTGCAATCAGCTTTGAATTTGAAGGCGGCAAGATCTTCAACGGCAGCCCGGCCAACCCTGCCGGTGATACGCGCCGCCTGCTGACCTGGCTGGTCAATCATTGCGTCGCTCAAGGCGCGGCGATCGATGGCGATACCGTCATCACCACAGGCACCTACACCGGTTTGTGGATGCCCGAAGCGCCGGGAACAGTCTGCGGGAAAATTTCCGGCCTGCCCGAGGTGAAGCTGGTCTTGCTGTAATGTCCATGCTCAGGAGCGGCGGCTGCAGCCGCCCCAAAGGCCATTCCTTTCTTCAAGCGAAAGCAAGACGATGAACCCACTCAGCAACCTGGCGCGCTTGCGCGATTTCGTCCAGTCATTCGCAGCCATGCTGGAGCGCAAGCCTGGCGAGCAAGAAATCCTCACCGAGGGTGGCGCTTTGCTGGCCGGATTGATCGCGCAGGACGATTGGCTGCCCGCAGCCTATGCCCAAGCCGACCCGCAGCGCTATCAGCAATACCTGCTCTATGCCGATGCACAAGAGCGCTTTTCGGTCGTCAGTTTTGTCTGGGGTCCGGGGCAGTCGACGCCGATCCATGACCATACTGTCTGGGGTTTGATCGGCGTGCTGCGTGGTGCTGAAATCGGCCAGCCATACGGGCAGGCCGAGGGTCAGGTCGACGGTCAATGGCGGCCGCAGGGGCCGGCGCATGAACTGCTGGCCGGCCAAGTCGAAGCGGTATCGCCGCGCATCGGTGACGTGCACCGCGTCTTCAATGCAAGGCAAGATGAGACCTCGATCAGCATCCATGTCTATGGCGCCAATATCGGCGCGGTTCAGCGCTCGGTCTATCTGGAGGACGGCACGCGCAAGCCTTTTGTTTCCGGCTACAGCAACCAGACCTTGCCCAATCTCTGGGACCGATCGGCCGAACTCAATGCCCAACTCAGAGCCGCAGCGCCATGACCCAAGCCACTGCTTTCAAGACCTTTCAGGAGATCCGCGCCGCGCTGCTGAAACAGCGTGAAATCGTCTTGTTCGACGTTCGTGACGAAGATATTTTTGCCCAGGCCCATCCGCTTTTTGCCGCCAACCTGCCGCTGGCCAAAATTCCGCTGGAGGCCTGGCGCCGCGTCCCGCGGCTTGACACCGACATCGTTGTCTATGACGACGGCGAGGGTCTGGCGCAACAGGCTGCAACCGCCTTGCTTGCGCAGGGCTACACCCGCGTGGCGCTGCTGGCAGGCGGCTTGGCCGGTTGGCGCGAAGCCGGCGGCGAGCTCTTCATCGACGTCAACGTCCCGAGCAAGGCCTTCGGGGAACTGGTCGAAGCGCAGCGGCATACGCCCGCCTTGTCGGCGCAGCAAGTCAAGGCGCTGCTCGACGCGAAAGCCGACGTCGTGGTGCTCGATGCGCGCCGCTTCGAGGAATATCACACGATGAATATCCCGGGCAGCATCAGCGTGCCCGGCGCCGAACTGGCGCTGCGTGCCCGTGCGCTCGCCCCCGATCCGGCGACGACCATCATCGTCAACTGCGCCGGCCGCACGCGCAGCATCATCGGCACCCAGTCGCTGGTCAATGCCTGCCTGCCGAACAAGGTCATGGCTTTGCGCAATGGCACGATCGGTTGGACGCTCGAAGGCCAGGCGCTCGAACGCGGTGCCGAGCGCCGCTTCTGCGCCGTCACCCCGGCACAGGCCGCCGAGGCCGCAATGGCTGCGCGCAAGGTCGCCGATCTCGCCGCAGTGCAGCGCGCTGACAGCCGCGATCTGGCGCGCTTCGTCGTCGAAGCTTCGCGCAGCAGCTATCTGCTCGATGTACGCACGCCCGAGGAATATGCCGCCGGCCACCTGAGCGGTTTTCGCAGCGCGCCGGGTGGGCAACTGGTGCAGGAAACCGATGTCACTGCCCCGGTGCGCGGCGCCCGTATCGTCTTGACCGACGACGACGGTGTGCGCGCCAATATGACAGCTTCCTGGCTGGCGCAGATGGGTTGGGAGGTCTGGGTGCTCGACGACCCGGTTGGCGCCGAGGCCTTGATGGTGAATCTGGGCTCGCAGACCTGGATCGCCACCGAGCCGCAGCTTGATGAAGCGCAGAAGCAGCGCGCTGCCGCGCCTGGCGGCCGTTACCGTCGGCCCTATGAGGGCACCGACAACCCGCGCGCAGCGATGCAAGCTTATCTGGACTGGGAATATGGTCTGGTCGCGCAGCTGGCGCGCGACGGCACCCACGGCTTCAGGGTGATTTGAGGCCCACGAGCCCGTCACTGCGTGGGTTTCGCCGCGTGACTCTGCGCCTTAATCCGGCTGAATCAGCTTGCATGACTCCAGCCGGCCGGGCCTGCTTTACCCCGCTTGAAGCCTATGCAGACGGTTTTTATTTAAATCAGCTTAATTTATTAACATAGTTGATTACATTTATTCGATAAAAATGTTTAAACTGCGTGGGTCGCTCAGGATGCTCTGCATGACTCAACGCTGCAGACCGCCTGAGGCCGCGCTAGCACAAGCCGTGAGGGCTTATGCAGTGCATCCTTAGAGCGACTGTCGATTGTTAACTGTGCCCCGTTGGACCCGCTCATGAAACGAACCACAATGCGAGGTTGTTTGCTCTGGACCTGCGCCGGTCTGTTGGTTGCCTGCGGCGGCGGGGGCAGCGGCACCACAGCGACGACGTCTGTCCCGGGCGCGCCGACGATCGGCGCAGCGACGGCAGGCGATACGACGGCGAGCCTCACCTTCACTGCAGGCTCAACCGGTGGCCTGACGGTCACTTACACAGCCAGTTGCAGCGCCACCGGCGCCACCACGGTCACCAGCAGCGGGTCAGCCAGCCCGGTCTCGGTCACCGGTTTGACCAACGGCAAGACCTATTCCTGCACGGTCACCCCGGCCAACTCGGCCGGCGCCGGCAGCGCCTCCACAGCCGTTTCGGTATCGCCGATCGCCGCTGTGATTTCGGCACCTTCGGCGCCGACCATCGGCACTGCCACCGCTGGCAGCGCATCGGTCAGCATCAGTTTCACAGCGGCCACTGCCGGCAGCGCCGCCACCAGTTTCAGCGTCACTTGCACCCCGACGAGCGGCACGGCAGTTACGGTGACCGGCACTTCGAGCCCGGTCTCGGTCACAGGCCTGACCAATGGCACCAACTATTCCTGCGCGGTCAAGGCCGTCGGTAGCGGCGGCTCCAGCATCGCTTCCAGCGCGCTGTCGGTCACGCCGGTGGCCAGCAGCACCGTGGTGACCTATTCAGCGCCCGCCCCGTTTGTCAGCGTCGTCGCATTGGCTTACACGCCGAGCACAGCCTTGACCCGGGATACCAGCGCCATGACGACTCGCTCCCGCTACATGATTTCTGATGCGTCCGCTGCAAGTACCAGTTCAAACTACCTCTCGATCGGCGCCACCTACAGTGCGACGACGGGATACGCCGTCGAGTCCGGAACCATCAGCGCTGCGTCAACATACAACAACTATTTGTCCAAACTGGTTCAAGCGGTAGCTGCGACGGACGGCTATTTCCGCCTGGACTCGCATCTGCACTCGAATAACTCGATTGATTTTGACTCGAGTGATTCGAATAAGTTGAAGTTCAGGAATAACTTCGGCAAGGCGACCAATACCTATGGTTACGTCACATTTTCCTACAATACCAGCACAAATTTGCTGCAGGCAAAGAAACGTTATACTTATACCTATAGCTCGACTTATGTTGCAACCTATACGCTGGACAGTACGTTTGCCGCGGTCGACTATTATGTGAATTACACCGGCGGTGTTTATAAGCTGGTGGCGGCTGTCGCATCAGCCACGCCCTTGTATCTGTATAGCTCCCCGATCAGTCTGGGTATTCCGACATTCATGGACCCGATGAAGACGACCTTCGCTACCGAGGGTCCTGCTGCTTTTTTGAATAAGGTAACTTCTACGGCCGCGGTGGAGGCGAAAATCCTTGCAGACGTCAATTCCACTTACAGTAATCAGGTCTTGGCGACCGGCACCAATGCCACAACCAAAACAAATGCCGACGCAAGATTGGCAATTATCAAGTCGGCGGTTGAGGGCAACGGTGGAGCCCTGCGCTATGCACCAGCGCTCTACACGGCGTTCCGGGATGGACTCTTGGCTAACAAGCTGGTGGGTGACTCGATTTCCGATGGCACACCGGGCCAGAATATGGTGCCCTATGTTTACTTCACGAATGAAAAGGACGACTCGGGGGTCTATCACCCGTTCATGGTGGCGATCAACTATGGCAACCAGGCTTCGCCCAATGGCCTGAGAGATGTTCCCAGCCCACCCTGTTCCGGGCCTTGCGGAACTGCAGTGACAAGATTTTCGAATCTGGAACAATATATCACCATGATTCCGATGCGGAATTATGGACAGGTCAGCGCTGTTACCGAGAACACGACATTTACCACTAACCTGTGGAGCGACGTTTCTGGAAAATTAGGCAGCTACACCTTGGATAAAAATGTTTATACCTATGCGGACGTCGCCGATAACGGCGTGCTGATTGATGGTTCAGTGATGTTCCCTATGTTCAACAACACTTTGGTGCCTTCACATTTGAGAGGCGAGTTGTCAGCCAGCGGTTGTCACGTTGGGCAAGGCGGTGGTGGCCCGCATTGCCACTCAGACGGTTATCAATCAGGGCAGGGCCTGGGCCTCTATAACGACGCTGATTATGTTGGCAAAACACATCCGCCCTTGATCGGTTTTGGCTACGATGGCATCGCCTTGTTTGGGCAGTACCGCAGCAGTGACAGCGCGTTGCTGGGCTATGGAGCGGCACTGGATTCTTTTGGTGCTCACGACCATGATAGTATTGGTTACCATTACCATGCGCATACTGTGGTTGACTATCAACCTGTTGGTCTGGCCAACACCTACAAAAGCACCCTGCATATATTGATGAAGGGGGCTTATATTGGCAAGATTGATACTGTCCCTTACTTCAGGAGCCGGACAGTCAACTCCCTCAATTCAAACAAGTACATGGGCGGTACAGTAAAATAATGGAGGCGCAGGATTATATTACTCGTGACAAATATCTCCTCCGCGGGACTGTCGCTGCGGGCGCGAGGGTTTGCCGAACGAAATTCCTGGGAAAATTCTTGGCTGACTCAGTCCGATGAATTTAATCGCAGCAAAAATCATTGCGCTATGCCTGCTACTGGCGCTGGCCTGAGGATGGCGGTCACCCCGTCATGGCCCTGGGCCGATCAGCTTGAGCAACTCGATGTGCCGTGGCGTCATGGTCGGCAACGCGAAAACATAGACGCTGGCCGGCAAGCCGGCGGCCTGAGGGGAGAGCGGCTGCAGCGCTTTATTGAACCGGCGGTCCTGGTCGGGCTGGCCAATCTATGCCGAGATTCTCAATGAATACTGCGCTGATTGAGCATCTGGCAAGTTCGTGGGCTGCTTGGACAACAGCGTCAAAATTCTGTTGCCCTCGCGGATTTCTCAGTGTCAAAAGGGTTCAGCAACAAGCTAGCGCTGCTTTAATTAATCAGAGCCTGAATTGCCAAAAAATGTCTAATTGGATGCCGACAAATTGCGTAGCACAGTCGCATCTTCAATATTGAGTAAAATCTCCAGTGCGAACTGTGATACGACCAGCATCGATCGAGACTATTATGTGGAAACAGTCGATTGCCGAACCGAAATTACCATACATCCAAGGGGTTGTTGCAATGTCGAAATTTGATTTTACGGTTCGGTTTCTGAGTGGATCGGCCAAGTTTTTTATCGCAGCATGGGCTATCGCACCTGCCGTGGCAATGGCCGCGGTCACGGTCCCCGGCGCACCCACGATCAAGACCGCGACCGCCGCCAATGCCAGTGCGGTGCTTGTCTTCAGCGCACCGACCTCAACAGGTGGTTCGGCCATCACTGGCTACACAGCAACTTGCGGAACGATCAGTGCAACCGGCACCGCAAGCCCCATCACGGTGAGCGGTCTGACCAACGGGACAAGCTACTCGTGCAGCGTCAAAGC
>CAMDHE010000102.1 GCA_945898095.1 Roseateles toxinivorans
GGCCTTTCCGGACTTGGCTCAGCGCCATTTAGCGGGGGAGATCAGGGCTATTGCCCTGGCGCGCGATAGGCCGGCGTCTTCCTGGTGGCCAGGTCCATTTCTTCCGGTGTCATCAGCACAGTGGTGTGCCCGGTAGCGCCACCGCTGGCGCCGAGTGCCAGGGAAATCGCCGCGACGCTGGCGTTGTCGGGCATTTCGGCGATGACATAGGCATCGGTATCGCCGAAGGCGAAATACATCGATTCGAGCCGACCGCCGAGCGACTCAGCGATGTCCTGCGCCACCCTTCGACGCGCGGTGCCGCCTTCCTTGATTAATCCCTTTGTGCCTTCGGTGCTGTAGCTGATCTGCAATAGATATTTCGTCATTTCAATCTCCTGGTTGGATGGATGAACGCGCTGTAGCAACATGACCTGATCTGCGCCAGCGCTTCGCAGTCGGCCCCTGAGTGACTAACGCCATGAACTGGACTGGCTTGAAAATCCCTTGCGTCCAGATTCGGGCAGAAATTCAGGCTGGAATCGGTGGAGCATCACTGCGGCGGCGACTCATAGGCTGCAACCGCAGCTGGCGATGGATTGGCAGCAGACTCGATGTCAGCCGACAGCAGCGATGAATGATCGATGCTGTAAATCTGCTGTGCCGCAGGCAGAACTGCAGCGTGGCTGGCGGCAAATACGTTCGGCGGTTGGCCAGAAAAATAAATCACAGCGCTCGAAAAAACACATGCCGACAAGATCACCACGATTGAAACCCAGTGAATCTTTTTATTGCCGTTATTGCTTTCTTGGTCCTTGATATTTCCCATCATCTTCTCCGTCAGGTTAAGGGCCTGCGGTTAATCGGACGATCTCTGGGCAGTTATTTGAAATTCCCAGCTGGAATGCAGGCAGGCCAGTCAATTTGCAGCCTCGAATCGAGAATATCTACTGCATATTTCTTGAGATACCCTTGCCAGCAACTGCTTTGGCGGCAGCCACCGAAGGCGTATTGAATTCCAACGCAAAAGGCAGGGCCATCCCGCAGGATAGGGGGCGGTAAAAACCCTCAGCTCGGTCTTGTTTACCGGTCGCGGCGGACGCGCAACTCGATTCCCGCAGACCGGCCTGATTGGTCTTGCAGGCGCAAGGATGGCCCTGAAAGCATCGATCAGCGCTCCGAGTCGCAGCCATCTTGAAGGCCTTACAGGCCTTGCGGTGCGGCCCAGCCGCGCTTCAGGAAAGAAAGGGTATCAGCCCTGCATCACTGCAGGATGAAGGTCTTGAACATCGTGCGCTGAACCGGCAGATCAGCAGTGGTCAAGGCCGGGAAATTCAAGGCAGCGTCTCTCATTTCCTGGGTGCAACAGCGCGTGCCATCGTCGAGCCTCTTCGGGATCGCGCCAATCTTTTCGAGCGCCAGAATTTCCGCATCCGTTGGCTTGGTCTGCAGCAGGAATATCAGCGTCAACTGCGGATCCAGCACCGCATTCACAACCAAGGTCAAATCTTCGGCAATCGCGACTTTCCCGGCCATCGTGCTGGCTTCCTTCAGCGTCCGGCTCCCCAGCATGGCGATGATCTTCGAATTCAGCACCGGCATGAAGTTAATGATCTGGGTTTGGCCGATGATGTCCATGGTCTCGAGTGCTACCTTGGTCTGCAGATAGCTCTTGCCCCCCTTGTCGGCCAGGTTGAGCGTGAACTCCTTGATGATATTGCCATCATTGGGTGGCAATTCAACGAACAGCGGTGAGGGATTGAGCCGCTTCACTTTTTGTTTGGCGTCATAACGCATTTCGGCGTCACGCAGAACGTTGATACCGTTCTGTTTCATGATCTCGGCCTGCCGGGCTTCCCAGGCGAGGTCAGCCGCGGAGGCCGGGGCTTTGGCATGCGGATCGGCATGATCAGCAGGAGCCGCATGATCCGACGGGACCTCTTTGGCGGCAGCGTGGCCATGCGCGTCTGCCGCACCATGTTCATCTTGGGCGCCGTGAGCGGATGCCGATGCTTTATGCGCCGGGGCCGCCTCATGTCCGCCATGCCCGGCGCCCGAATTCAGCGCCCAGTAACCATAAGCACCCACCAGCAACAGCAGCACGCCCACCAAGATCGCGAATAAATTGGAATGCGGCTTTTCGGGATGTTCTTGCACCTCATCCACGAGTTCCGGTTGAGTTGCTGCATCAAGCTGAAGCGCGATGATCTCGGGAAGGGGCAAGGGTACGGTTTCTACCGCAGCTGCAGTTTGCTCGGGTTCGATCAATAACGCCGGCACTGGTTCCAGCACTGGCTCCGGCACTGGCTCAGCCTCCGGTTTGGCCATCGGCTTTGGCTCGGGCTTTGGCAATGGCAGAACGGATGAGCTGGCTGATGCGGAATGGTCGATCTGAACCGCCTTGACCGCCAATTTGACCGCTGGCTGGGTCAGCGGTTCGGGTACCGGCAATGGTTCTGATTCGACCTTGGGTTTGACTTTTGACTTCGGCCTTGCCGTGGGCAGAACCACTGGCTGCGCCATTGCGGCCTGCTCAGCTTCAACCGGCTTGGCCGCAGGTTCGGGCACAGCTACCGGGGCTGCTTCATTCTTGGTTTTGGCTCTTGACTTCGGCGCTGCAGCTGGCAAAACCGCGGGTTTTTCAGTTGCAGCCTGATCAACTTCAACCGGCTTGGCCACAGGTTCAGGCACAGCTTGCGCAGCCGCTTCGACCTTGGGTTTGGCTCTTGACTTCGGCGTTGCAGCTGGCAAAACGGCTGGCTTCTTCGCCCTTGGGGCTTTGACAGCTTGAACTGGCTCGACCAAGGGCACCGGAGCTAGCGCAGCCTTGGGCTTGGCCCTTGACTTCGGCTTTGCCTTTGAGCCCATGTCGGATTGAACCGTCTCCAGCGCCGGCAACGGCGTTTGTACCGTCCCGCAAGCACTACAGACCTTGGCCTCGGAGGCCAGTTCAAACCCACATTTAATGCAGTTCATGAATATATTTCGACAAATACAGCGATTTTAGCGAATTTACATCAGCAAGCGAGGGGATTTTGTCGACGCTGCCCGGCTTGCCATCAAGCTTGCAATCTGAAGCTGTCGGCATTGGCCCGCGGCCATGACTGCTGGTAGATCAGCGGCAGGCCTTCAAGGCTGTTTCGCAGCAAAGCGCCGTCGGGCAATGCCAGCAACACCAATTGGGCCAGCGACTGGACATGACCGCTGGCCGTGCGCCGGACGATATGGTGGGCCGTGATGTCCTGTGGATGCTCAAGTCCGGCCGCCTGCACCAGTTCCATCAACGCTTCCAGCGTCTGATGATGAAAGTTGTAGACGCGTGCGGCCTTGTCAGGTACCACCAGCGACTGCTGGCGCAGCGGATCCTGCGCCGTCACACCCGTCGGGCATTGGCCAGTATGGCAATGCTGGGCCTGGATGCAGCCCAGCGCAAACATGAAACCACGGGCGCTGTTGCACCAATCGGCGCCCAGCGCCATCAATTTTGCAATGTCGAAGGCGCTGACCACCTTGCCGGCGCAGCCGATGCGGATCTTGTCGCGCAACCCGACGCCGCGCAGCGTGTTGTGGACCAGCAGCAGCCCTTCCTGCATCGGCGAGCCGACATGGTCGGTGAATTCGAGTGGCGCCGCGCCGGTGCCGCCCTCGGCCCCGTCGACGACGATGAAGTCGGGCGTGATGCCGGTCGCCAGCATCGCCTTGACGAGGGCAAACCATTCCCAGGGATGACCGATGCAGAGCTTGAATCCGGTCGGTTTGCCACCTGACAACTCGCGCAGTTTATGGATGAAATGCATCAGCTCGACCGGCGTGCTGAAAGCACTGTGCGAGGCCGGGGAAACACAATCGACCCCGACCGGAACGCCCCGCGCATCGGCAATCTCGATCGTCACCTTCGGCCCGGGCAGCACACCGCCATGGCCCGGCTTGGCACCCTGGCTGAGCTTGATCTCGACCATCTTGACCTGCGGGTCGCGGGCGTTGGCCGTGAACTTGTCGACGTTGAAACTGCCGTCGTCATTGCGGCAGCCGAAATAGCCCGAACCGATCTCCCAGATCAGGTCGCCACCATTGACCCGGTGGTGCATGGAAATCGACCCTTCGCCGGTGTCATGGGCAAAGCCGCCACGCTTGGCCCCGGCGTTCAAGGCCAGGATCGCGTTGGCGCTCAAGGCGCCGAAGCTCATGGCCGAGATATTGAACACGCTGGCCGAGTAGGGCTGGGCGGTATCCGGGCCGATGATGATGCGGAAGTCGTGCGAATCAAGTTTCGACGGCGCCACCGAATGATTCATCCATTCATAACCTTCGCCGTAGACCGACAACTCGGTGCCGAAAGGCCTCTTGTCGGATTCGCCCTTGGCGCGCTGATAGACCAGCGAGCGCTGCGCGCGCGAAAACGGCGCGGCCTCGATGTCGTTTTCAAAGAAATACTGGCGCACTTCAGGCCGGATGAATTCGAAGAAAAACCGCAGGTGGCCGATGATCGGGTAGTTGCGCAGGATCGAACTGCGGGTCTGACGCAGGTCGCGAATACCGATGTAAAGCAAGGCCGCGCAGAGCAGGAACAAGGGCCCGGTCGAATCACCGGCGATCAGCCGCGCCAAGCTCCAAGCCGACCCGAGCGCGCTGAGGGCGATCGCGGTATAGCGGATCTGGAAGAATTTCGACAATCCGATCATGGGCAGAACTCCTGCAGCGATGGAAAAACCAGTAAAACCAGTAAAAGGCGCAGGATATCAAAATTTGATCAGTTCATCGTGAAAGTTTGTTTGAACCTGGGTTCGATAGTTGGACAGGACCGAGTGAGCTGAGATGTGATGCGTTGGCCAGACCCTCAAATTCAGGCTTTCAGCTCCCAGACACATTTCATGCCAGACAAGCCCCGCATTCCGGCCTCAGGCCTCATGCGGGCTACCGACCGGGCTCGTAGCCCGCCTGTCTGGCCCGCAGGGTCGAATGCGGGGATTGCGCCGACCAGGTCAACTTTCTCGCACTGGATCCTGAGGCTGGCCGCGTTGCAGCAGTTGCGCCACGGCGGCGATCGCGATCACTTCGGGTTGCTTGCCGCTGATGCCGGGCAGACCGATCGGGCAGGTGATGCCTGCGAGTTCTTGCTCAGAAAATCCTCTGGCCAGCAGCCGCTGCCTGAAGCTGGCCCATTTGCTCTTGCTGCCGATCAGGCCGATAAAGGGCAGGTCGGCATGAACACGCTGGCGCAGCAGGCAGGCAGCCACGATGTCGAGGTCTTCGGCATGGCTGAAGCTCATGATCAGCACGGACGAGCCCGGCGCCAGATCGCGCACTGCTGCCTGCACCGGGTCGGCATGTTCGGCCTGCACATTGCCGGGCAAGCCGGCCGGGAAAACCTCATCACGGCTGTCAACCCAGAACACCTGACTCGGCAGACGGCCGAGCAGGTCGACGACCGCGCGCCCGACATGGCCGCCACCGAACAAGGCCACCCGAAGTAACTGTTCGCTCGGCAGGTCCAGACGGCGGCGCAGCGCGGCTTCGTCAGCCGGCCCGACCGCCAGCAACTCGAAGGCCAGATCGACGACGCCGCCGCAGCATTGCCCCAACGCAGGCCCCAGGGCGAAGCGGCGCTGCAGCAGCAACTGCTGACCCCGCAGCAAGCTTTGGGCATGGGCAATCGCCTCGAATTCCAGATGGCCGCCACCGATGCTGCCGATCAGGCCAGCTGCGGTCACCGCCATCCAGGCGCCCGCCTCGCGCGGTCCGCTGCCCTGCACCTGCGCCACGCTGACCAGCGTGGCCGGTTCGCTTTGCAAGGCTTGCAGCAGCCGCTTGACCGGCACCATCAAATGCAGCGCTGATTGCTGGCGAGCCGGCAGATGGCTTTGCTGCCATGGCGGCGCTCATCGCACATTGGGGGAGTCAGTTTTACCAAATCAGGTCCGATCATTGCTGCAGAGGCGAAGTGTAAACAGATCGCATCGACCTGCGGAATAGCCCGGCGCCAGCGCAGAAAAACTTCAATTCCGCCCGGCAAAGACCAGGCGTGCTGAGCCCCCTTGTTTGGCCGCATACATCGCGCGGTCGGCGGCATGCAGCAATTCGGCGGGCGTCTGGCCATGGGCCGGGTGCAAGGCCACGCCGACCGAGGCGCCGACCGCCAGCGTCTGGCCAGCCAACTGGATCGGCGCCGTCACCGCATCGACGATGCGCTGGGCAATTCGCGCCACCTCGTCGACATTGGCGGGATTGTCGAGCAGCACGACGAACTCGTCGCCACCCAACCTGGCCACGGTATCGGCCGTCCTGACCTGGGCTTGCAGCCTGGCAGCGACCAGTTTGAGCAGTTCATCGCCGGCGGCATGGCCCAACAAGTCGTTGACCGCCTTGAAGCGGTCGAGATCGAGAAACAGCAGCGCCACCTGCCGCTGCTCGCGCTCGGTCATCGTGATCAACTGCCCGAGTCGCTCCAGCAGCAAATGCCGGTTCGGCAAGCCGGTCAAGGCGTCGTGGAAGGCCTGCTGCCTGATCTGCTCATCCTTTTTCCAGCGCATGGTGGCATCGCTGAACATCGCCAGATAGCGCCTGGCCTGACCGGCCAGGCCATGAATGCTGACGACGCTTATAGCCTGCAGATAGGCCTCGCCGTCTTTGCGACGGCTCCAGCGCTCACCGGCCCATTGACCCTTGGCATTCGATTCCTCCGCGATGGTCGCAATCAAGACATTGCTCGCCGGCCCGGTCGACTTGAACTTGACAAGATTCATCCCGACCGCCTCGCTGGCGCTGTAGCCGGTGAGCTCGACGAAAGCAGGATTGACTCGCAGGATGCAATAGTCAGCGTCGGTGACGACGATCGCGTCAGCCGCATGGTCAAACACGCTGGCAGCCAGCTTCAGCTCGACTTCGGCGTCCTTCAATGGGGTCACATCGCCGATATGGACAAAGAAACCCGCGACGCCGCCTGCTGCGTCAAAGTCGGGCATGTAATGGGCCAGCGTGGCGACCCTGACGCCTCGCGCGTCGATCACTTCGCCCTCGAAACATTGGGCCTTGCCGGCCAGCGCCGCCTGGGCATGGGGCAAATTCGTTATGAACAGCCGCTCGCCCAGCAATTCCCGATAACTGATGCCGACGACCTCTTCAACCGACTTCCCGAACCATTGCAGGTAGCGATAGTTGGCAAAGCGGCAGATCAGGTCCCTGTCCCAATAGCCGACCAGGCCCGGCATCGCATCGGTGACCTGGCGGATGAAATGTTCTTTTTCGACCAGCGCCTGCTGCGAAGCCTCGGCCCTGCGGCGCGCTGCCAGCACAGCCGCCTCGAATTGGCTGCGCTCCTTGGCGACGAAGAAGACCCACCAATAGCCATGGACACCATCGACCTCACGACGGCTGCAATTGACCAGCACCGGCACGGCCAGGCCATCGGCACCGCGCAGTTGCAACAGGATCTCGCGCACCTGCCCCTGGCGTAGCAGCAAGGGCCAGACATGGGTCTGCAAAAAAATGCGGCTGGCAGGCAAAACGAGATCGTCAATGCGCCGCTGCCGCCATGGGCCTGCGAACTCGCCATCGGCGAACAACTCGGTGTTCAGGGGCAGATCCCGGATCAACGCACTGCGTCTGGCACCTTGCCCACCGATCAGGCTCAACATTTCAGCATTGATCTCCAGCAGCAGACCGTTGCCATCGGTCACGAGTGCCGAGCAAGGCAAATGATCCAGCAGTCCGACTTGTTTCATCGCGTTCTCAATCGCGGGCCGCGAAATAGACGTTCATCGCGTCGATCACCAGCTGCGGATGACTCATATGGGCGCAATGCCCGCTGACATCAAGGATTTGCAACTGGCTGCCCTGCAGTTGGGCATGGCAATAGTCACCGACCGCCAGCGGCACCAGCGCATCATGGCGATGCTGCAGGATAAGACAAGGCGGCCGCACCAATGGCAGGTCGGCGCGTTGGTCGGCGAAGAAGGTCGCCCGCGCAAAGGCCCTGGCCACAGCCGGATCGGTCGAACAAAAACTCTGCCCCAAGCGAGCGGAAACTGCCCCCACCTCACCGGCGATGATCGGCGCCAGATGATCGGCCCAGCCGATGTAGTTCTGCTCCAAGAGCAACAGCAGGCCTTCCAGATCCGCGCTTTCGAAGCCGCCGAAGTAGTCAGGCGGATGATTGAGAAAACAAGGCGTCGGCCCCAGCAGCACCAGGCGCTCGAACAGCTCGGGCCTGGCGATCGATGCCAGCAGGCCGATGCTGCAGCTGACCGAATGGCCGACAAAGGTCACGCCGCTGCGCAAGCCCAGTTCATCGCAGACATCGAGCAGGTCCTGCACATAACCTTGCAGGTCGCCATAGCGCGCGGCGGAAAAAGCCTTTCTTTGAGCGCGTCCGCTGCCGACAAAGTCGAACAGCACCTGCTGATGGGTGCCCGCGAAGGCCGGCGTGACCTGCTGCCACATCGTCTGATCACAACCAAAGCCATGGCCGTAGAGCAGAACCTTGCCGGCCTTGCCATGGACTTGAACGTTGTTGCGATCCCGGACTGTCAAACGTTTAATCATCCAAATATCAATTTAAATTCTTACAAATGATAATACAAGCCTGTCGGCAATTGTTGTTTTTTAGCCGTGTTGCAGCGGGCATTCGATTGAAAAACCGGCGAGGCAAGGCACCTTGCAAAACTCCCGAAACAGGCATAAATGCCTGAACCTTGGCGCGGCTCTGGCGGATCGGCTGAGCATCGGCCCCGAGAATCGGCGCCGTGATCAAGCAATTCCTCAGCCTCAGCCAAACCCGCATGCATGCCTGGATCGCGATTGCGATCCTGCTGCTGGGCGCTTTGGCGCCGGGCGAAGCCGATGCCGATCTGCTCGGCAATGCCCATGACCAAATGGCGGACCGATTGATGGCATTCGACGGCCAGACGCCGGCCTTGCGTTACAGCGTCAACAAGAGCTGGCGCGGCGTCACGCCCTACCTGCTGCTGTTCAAGCCGGGCGCCCCGCCGCAATGGATCACCGGCCCGCTCTCCGACGCGCACCTGTTAGGCTGGGCGAAGGCCAAGTGAAGCGGCGCCCGGCCCGCCATCACCTGCGCGGGTAATGCCGGGTTCTCTGCGGCAACATAGCGAAGCAAAATCGGCTTGAATGAGGCGATGGATGCTCGAGGACAAAGGAAACCCATGAAAGCAAGAAAGATTCTCCTGTTGCTCACGCTGCTCGGCGCAGGCTTGGCAGCCCAGGCGCAAACCTACCCGACCCGCAGCATCAAGCTGATGGTCGGGTTCAGTCCGGGCGGTGGGGTCGACATCAATGCGCGCTTGCTGGCGGTGAAACTGACCGAATACCTTGGCCAGACCGTGATCGTCGAGAACAAGCCAGGCGCTGGCACCAACATCGCCAACGAGTTCGTCGCCAAGGCCGCACCCGACGGCTACACCCTGCTGTTCAACAGCCCGGCGGTCGCGATCAATATGTCGCTGTACCAGAATCCGCCCTACGATCTGGCGCGGGATTTCGCCCCGGTGTCGATTTTTTCAGCCAGCACCAACATCCTCGTCGTGCCGGCCTCGCTGCCGGTCAAATCGTTGCAGGAGTTGATCAAGCTGGCCCGTGACAAACCGGGCACGCTGAACTATTCATCGGCCGGCTCGGGCAGCACCCAGCATCTGGCGGGCGAGCTGTTCGGCCTGCGCACCAACAGCGAAATCGTGCATGTGCCCTACAAGGGCAGCGCACCGTCGATCACGGCCTTGCTGAGCGGCGATGTCCACATGAGCTTCGTCAATCCGCTGGCCATTGGTGGTTTTGTCAAATCCGGACGCTTGCGCGCAATCGCCGTCGCCGGGCCCAAACGCAGCGCGCTGATGCCCGAGGTGCCAACGATGAAGGAAGCCGGTGTAGAAGGCGTTGAAGTGCCGCTGTGGTTCGGCCTGCTGGCACCTGCGGCAACACCCAAGGATGTGATCGCGACCCTGGCTGCGGCCGTTGCCAAAGCCGCCAAAGATCCCGAAACCCGCAAAAAACTCGAAGCCCAGGGCGCTGAGCCCGATGGTAATTCACCCGCCGAATTCACTGCATTGCTGCGTACCGAAGTTGTCAAATGGGCCGAAGTCGTGAAGATTTCGGGCGCCAAGGCGAACTAGCTTTCACGCACTTTCAATCCGCGTGGGCCGGTTGCCCGTTGGAGCACTTCGGGAACGAGTTCGACTGACATTTACTCAGATCGACCATGCAATTTTATCAACAGATGATATATTGCAGCATGGTTGAAGACCCCGCAATCGCGACCCTGATCGATCTGCATGAGCAGATTCTTGATCAGGGTGGCGGCTACTGGATCAAGTTCGAGGCTTGGCGTGTCGATGTGACGGCGAGAGTTCCACACGGCATTCGTTACTCACTCACCTTGCATGAACCCTATGGCAAACGGATCCTTGGCTATGACAACGCCCATGCCGTGAAATTGCCGAAGAAATTCAAATTTGCGGGGCGTCGCTTGGCCTACGACCACAAACACCGGCATGTCAGCGACAAGGGCGTGCCTTATGAGTTTCAAGATACCCAACAGCTGTTGGTGGATTTTTTCGCGGAAGTCGACCGCGTGCTGGACGAAATAGGAAAGCCATGAAAGCTATCGTGATCGGCATCATGCCGCAAGAAAACATCAGGGCAAGGATGTTGTCGATTGCTCGTGGCGAGTGCAAACCCAAGCCATCTGACCCCAAGATCTGGTTCACATCAATGCGATCATTGGCTGAGGTCTTGAGCGACGAGAACCGCAGCTTGTTGAAGGTCATTCAGGCGACCAAGCCGCAATCGATTTCATCGTTGGCCGAACTGACAGGGCGCAAGACGAGCAATTTGTCGCGCACGCTCAAGACCATGTCCAACTACGGATTTGTTGAAATGAAGCGCGAAAAAAACCAGGTCCGGCCGGTTGCCATGGCCACTGAGTTCAGAATCTTGGCCTGACCCAGCCGCGCACGCCTGGCACCTGGCTTGCGTGGATGGTGCGGGCCTTCAGCGAGCCCCCGAGCGGTGACGCTGCAAGATCTCGTAGCGCCGCGCCAGCCCCCCAGTCCCATTGCTCGACGTGGCGGCCGAGTTGCTCGCGCAGCGATGCGTCAGGCCAGATTGCGAGAAACAGGCGCTCAGTCTGAGGATTCATTGCCAGCCCTCGGCGGCTAATTGAACATCTGCCTGACGGCCTGGCGCGTTGATGCCCTTGCATGGCCAGCATCCATCCTGGCTATTCCGACGCCAAGCTGCTGACATCGTCCAGCGCCTGCAGATCCCTGGCAGTCGATATTCCATTGCATTCCTTCAAGTTTGAAACTGACTCTTTCGGGGCCGCTTACCGCTGATGTTGCACCTTTTATCTCGACAGCAGATGCCATAACGCCTGCGACCAGGCTGACAGCAGTAAAAAGAGTTCATTCCGGGCAGGCCGCGCATGACTCTTACCAAGGTCAGGTCATGAGAAGGCTTGGACATCTACAACTTGACTATCGGCGCGATGGCAAAGGACGCACGGTTGCGCTCGACCGGCAGAGGGTCCGCTGCGCGTGCTGCAACGGCGCTACCCGAAAGGGCCGGGCATCATGAGCTGGTGCATCTGCCAGGCGAGATCGTCGCCGGCGACCGGGGATTGGCCCGGGCGCGGATGACAGATTTGTCATTTCTGGCTGCGAAAGAAACCCTACGATTCAAGTCGTCAAAGCAGGGAATTCGGCCTGCCGGCAAGTTTGATCCTAGAATTTCTGCGCAAGATAACTTACATCAAATCCAGACATATGAATAAATTAAGCAATTTAGTCATTTTACCAGCTTGCATCATCCTGCTCGCCTCTTGCGGCGGCGGTAGCAGCAGCAGCGTGGTCGTGCCTAGCGCACCGTCCTTGACCAGCCTGACCGGTGGCAATGCCCAGGCCACGGCAGCATTTTCGGCACCGAGCTCGACCGGCGGCGCCAGCATCAGCGCCTACACAGCGACCTGCACGGCAGGCAGCAGCAGCTTGAACGCCTCCGGTGCAGCCAGCCCGCTGACGGTGACCGGGCTGACCAATGGCACGGCCTACAGCTGCAGCGTGACCGCAACCAATTCTGCCGGAGTGGGTGCAGCCTCCAGCGCCATGTCGGTCACGCCAACGGCGGTTGTAAGCCTGCCGGGCGCGCCGACGCTGACGACGATGACCGCGGGCAACGCCCAGGCAGTCGCCGCATTCACGGCGCCCAGCTCCAACGGCGGCGCCAGCATCAGCGCGTACCAGGCGACCTGCACGGCGGGAAGCAGCAGCTTGACAGCCTCGGGTGCAGCCAGCCCGCTGACAGTGACCGGCATGAGCAATGGCACGGCCTACAGTTGCAGCGTGGCAGCGACCAATTCAGCCGGCAAGGGAGCAGCCTCGAATGCGATTTCGGTCACTCCTGTAACTTCGGTTGCCTCCTGCAGCCAGGCGAACAATTTCCCCGATGTCAGCTTGCGCGCCAATTTCATCGATTACAACGCCGATGGCAAGACGGCTTCGGATAGCAATGCAACGCTGCAACCCAAGGTCACCGTGTCTTGCACCAGCGGGGTGGTCAGCGTGGCCAGCAACGGCGTTCCCAATTTTGATTCGGACGGCATCGGCAAACTGACGACTGATGTCGTGGCCTTCACCGTCAACCAGGTGACCTGGAAGTTCAGCGAAACGCCGGCAGTCGCTGCAAGCTCGACGGCATTGAACCTGCTCGGGCCGATTGGCGTGATGGTCAACGGTGTGCAGATCTACGGACCCAATGAAGCCCAGCAGGATTACACCGCTGACCCTTACAAGGCCGGGATCCTGAATTTCTGCGGCGGCCATGTGAACCAATATCACTTCCACTCCTTCCCTGAATGTTTCTTCAACCAGAAGACGCTGGGCGGAGTTTCAAGCTTCCTGCCCGACAAGACGCCGGGTGTGGTGATCGGCTATGCGCTCGACGGATTCGCTATCCTGTCCCCGTACGAGACCTGCACCAGCAGCGATGCCAGCTGCGTCAATGGGGTCAAGGAAATCAAGAGCGCCTACAAATACCTCGGCAGCGGCGCCTACACCACCGAGAATGCTTGGAACTACAACACCTACGAGGCCAACTACAAGGGCAGCACGCTTGATCAATGCAATGGCAAGATCGGCAGCAACGGCAGCTATGCCTATTACGCGACGCGGCAGTTCCCCTATTACATGGGCTGCTACAAAGGCACCAAGACCACCCAATAGGATAGAGAGATGAAACCATGCTGGCTTGTGTTGGCCGCGGCGGCGGCAATTTCATCGCTGTCGCAAGCGGGCGCGGCCGAGGCCCCGGACCATCTGCATCTGAAGGTTGACATCGTGGTCGCCCCATCCCAGCCGGGAACGCCGGGCGACATCATGGGCATCTATGCCTTCGAATTGCTGCCCTGCGTGGCGGCCAAGGTCGCAGGACCGGGCAACACCGGGCTGCTCGAGCTGGCGAAAAAGTCGATCCTGGCCTTGATCCCATCGGCCCAGGCCAACCACCGCGAACGTTTCGATGGGCCGGGGGCGCGCGAAGTGATGCAGCGCGTGCCGCTCGATCAGGCCAGGCGGGTGCCGCTGGGCAACATCCCCGTCGCGACCGGCTTGAACTACTGCCGGGTACGGCTGACCCTGGCGCGCCTGCCATCGACTCAAACCCCGCTGCGCCTGCCCGCCCTGGAAACCAGTGTTTTCATGGCCAGACCGGCCGGACTCGCGCCCTTGGCGCTGGGCTACGCCCACCCCTTCGACATGAACCTGGCAATACCCTGGAAGCCCTCGACCCAATCAGCCACGCTGACGATCACGCTTGACCCGTCGTTGGCCAGGCCGGTGCTGGCCGATGCTGCGCTGGAGATTGGTGTCTTGAACCGCAGAGCGCTGACGGTGATTGCCGAACGCGCAAGACTTGAACTGCAGGTCGATCCCGGGACTTGACCCCATCACGCTGCATGTCGGCGCCGCGGCGCTGCAGCATCTCTTCAGCACCGGGCACAGCAGCTCAGGCCAGCAGGGTTTCCAGGCAATGCTCGCGCAGGCCGTAGAAACGCTTGATCTCGGCGATCTGCGCCAGCAACTCGGGCCGGCGCGCAGCCTGCGCGGCCGCCGCAGCACCGGTTTTTTTCACCGCCAGGATCATCTTGTTCTTGCTGGTGTGCTCGAGCGCGATGAACTCGAACACCTGGGTTTCATAGCCCTGGGCTTCGAGCAGCAGCGCGCGCAGCGAGTCGGTCACCATCTCGGCTTCCTGGCCGAGGTGGATGCCATGCTGAAGCATCGGCCGCAGCAGCGGCGGCAATTGCATCTGCGGGCGGACCTGCTTGTGGCAGCAAGGCGAGCACATGATCACCTTGGCCCCGGCACGCAGGCCGAGGTGAATCGCGTAGTCAGTCGCAATGTCGCAGGCATGCAGCGCGATCATCACGTCGAGCCTGGCCGGCTGGTAGCTGCGCACATCGCCCTGGTCGAATGTCAGGCCATTCAGGCCATGCCTGGCCGCAGCCGCAGCGCAGAGCTTGACCATGTCCTCACGCAACTCGACGCCGGTGACATGCGCTTGCTTGCCCTGGGCGACCAGCCAATCATGCACGGCGAAGGTCAGATAGCCCTTGCCCGAGCCGAAATCGGCGACATGGACTTCGCTGCTCGCATCGAGCCCGGCGGCCTTGACGGCGGCGCTGAACATTTCGATGAATTTATTGATCTGCTTCCACTTGCGCGACATCGCTGGCACCAGCTGCGCCTCGCCCCGCACTTCATGGGTCAGGCCGAGGTCGAGCCAGAAGCGCCTGGACAGCGACAGGTAGCGCTGCTTTTCCTTGTCATGGCCACTCGCTTGCAGCGCGCCTGCAGGCAACTCAGCCATTGCATGGCGCGACAGGCTCAATTTGGGCCGGCCCTTGCGGGTGAAAGCCAGCTGCACTTCTTCACCTTGGGTGTGCAGATGGGCGGACTGGAACTGTGCGCCGAGCAGCGCCTTGATCGAAGCGAGGCCCTCGGTCAGCGGCTGGTTCTTGGTGATATCGCGGGTCGGATAGCGCCACACAAAAGACAGCTGGCGCTCGCCGCGCAGCAAGACTTCGCGCACCGTCAAGCGCTCTGCCGTATCGGCAGGATCGGCCGCTGCGGCGACGGCCTTGGACAGCAGCAATTTGACGAACTGCCCTTCGGCCAGCGCAGTCTCCAGCAGGCGCAAAAAGCGTTCGGCCGCATCGGCCTTGACGACCGGCGCCTGCATTTCAGGAATCAAATGGGTGAACATCGTCGGCACCAGCGCAAAGCCTGATTTTCCGTCAGTTGTTGGCAATCAGGGATCAAGCGTAAGTGACCATCGCCGCGCCCTGCTCCGAATCGAGATGCGGCAGGTTGTTATAGCTCACCAGCATATGGCGTTTCGGGGTGAAGGCGAACTCGGTTACCGAGCTGTTGCGGATGCGCAGATTCAGCTCAATCGTCGTTTCGGCCGGAGTGCTCAGCACCTGGCCGACAGCCGTCGAGATCGGCCCGCCGCTCGAAACAATCAGCACATTGCCGCTACAGTTTTTCAACACATGGTCGAGCGCTGCAGCCACACCGGCAGAGAATTCCGCATAGCTGGTCATGCCCCGAGGCTGGGTGTCGCCGCGCATCCAGGCTTTCAGGCCTTCGCGCAACTGCCTGAAATGATGGCGGTACAGCTCGGGGCTGTCGGGCCTGGCGAGAGGTTCCGGATGGATCGCCTGGATCAATGCCTCGCTGTCGTATTCGTTCAGTTCGGGCCAGACCAGCGGCTGGTACGGCGTTGCCAGGCCTTCGGCAATGCCGGCAAGCGACTGCTGATGGCGTTTCAAGCTGCCGGTCAGCACCGCTTCGAAATTGATGCCGCGCTGCTGCCAATAGCGGCCCAGGCAGACACATTGTTCGCGCCCCAAGGCGCTGAGCTGGTCGTAATCAGCCGCGCCGAACGAGGCCTGACCATGACGCACAAGATAAAGAGTTCCCATGGCCTGCATCATCGCCGAACCAGGCCGGCATTCCTGTCGCTGACGCGACCGGATCAAAACCTGCTGCTTCCGGGCGAGAATGGCGCTCCGTCAACAAGACCCAAGACCCGACATGAAAGACCTGCTCAGACAAGCCATTCGCAGCGATGTCGCCGAACTCTGGCGCGTCCGCTACGCGGTGCGCGAAAACACCTTGACCCCAGGTCGCATCTCGGATGCCGAACTGATCGCGCAGATCGAAAGCAGTGGTCGCGGCTGGGTGATCGAAAACGATGGCAAATTGCTCGGCTTCGCCATCGGCAACGCCGAAGACGGCAATATCTGGGCCTTGTTTGTCGACCCTGACCATGCCGGCCAAGGCCATGGACGACGGCTGCATGATGCAATGCTCGACTGGCTCTGGTCGCGCGGCCTGCAGCGGCTGTGGCTGAGCACGACGCCGGGCACAAGGGCCGAAGCTTTCTACCGCCGCGCGGGCTGGCAAGACTGCGGCTTGACCGAGGGCGGTGAACTGCGCTTTGAAATCTCCAATCCATCCACTTAGGGATGCTCTGCATAACCCCTCACGGCTTGTGCTACCGCGGCCTCGGGCGGTCTGCGGCGTTGCATTTCTTGCCAATAGCACGCGCTATTGGCCGCAAAATGCGCCTTGCATCCCATCCCGATCCGCGCTGCACCAGCTCGCGTTGAGTTATGCAGAGCATCC
>CAMDHE010000103.1 GCA_945898095.1 Roseateles toxinivorans
AGAATGTCGCCGTACGTGCCGGCATGCCTGACATGGGCACCTTGGTCGAATTCGGGCCGCGGCTGAAGATGACGCTGGCCAAGCCGACTGCTGGTAGCCGCTGGAAGCTCGAATTGCCGGTTCGCACCGTGCTTGAATTCAGCGGTGGCATGAACCGGCAGGGATGGGCGGCCGAGCCCGAGGTCTCCTATGAATCTCGCGACCTCATCGCTGGGCTGAATCTGTCAGCCAACGCCAGTCTGGTGTTTGGCGACCGCAGTCTGAACCAATATTTCTATGGTGTTGCACCGCGCTATGCCAGCTCAACAAGGCCGGCATTCGATGCCAAAGCCGGTTTGATCGCGACCCGACTCGGCTTGAGTCTGTCCAAGGAAATCAATGCCGATCTGCGCGCCTTCGGCTTTCTTCGCTATGACAGTTATGCCGGCGGGGCCAACTTGAACAGCCCCTTGCACCTCAACGCCAGCGGCAGTTCGGCGGGCATCGGGCTGACCTGGACCTTCGGCCGATCGACCGAACTCGCCAGGAATTGAAGCCGAATGGAATTCCCGAATCCACAGGTCATCGACGATGACCATGACCCGCGTTGCTGCGGGACGGGTACCTGCATCATCAACGCTGAAGGCGAATGCTGGTGCGGACAGCGCTGGGACGGCGAAAAAATGTCCGTCCCACCCCTCTTTCAATCCCCACAGCCCGAGGCCGAGAAATGACTTTCAAAAATTTCCTGATCAGCTTGTTCTCTCTAATCATTGCCGGGAACGCAATGGCCATTGAAGAGCCGAAATTCGAACAACTGTCGAAAGACGGAAATATCGAGGTCCGTCGCTATGCACCGCTGATCGTCGCTGAAGTGACGGTCGATGGTGACATGGATGCAGCCACGAATCAGGGCTTCAGGTTGATCGCCGATTTCATTTTTGGCAACAACCGGGCAGCTGGCGCAACGGCTGAAAAAGCCTCGGACAAGATCGCGATGACCGCGCCGGTAACGGCAATTCCGCTCCCCAGCAAGCCTGCCAAGACCGCGATTGCGATGACTGCACCGGTAACTGCCGAGCCACTGGCAGCCGAGGGCGAATCGTCCATGAGCGCGAATCGCTGGCGCGTCCATTTCGTCATGCCGAGCCAATATTCGATGGCGAATTTGCCGGTGCCGAACAATGCCGCGGTGACGATCCGCGAATTGCCTGCCAGGACCTTCGCCGCCCTGGTCTACTCCGGCTTCAACGGCACAACAAAGGTCCAGCAGCGCACCGATGAATTGATGGCTTGGCTGAAATCGAAAAAGCTGCAGGCCCTGGGTAGTCCGCAGCTGTCGCGCTATGACGCGCCCTGGGTACTGCCGATGTTTCGCCGCAACGAGATCATGGTGGAAATCAGCCCGCAGTGAGCTGTCGCTTTGATCGACTCACAGCAAAGGCATGACCGTTGCCTCAAGTCCTGGTTCAATCAATGGTGAGAAAACTGCGGCGTGACAGCCTCGCGCTGCCGCGCATCGACAACGCGCCGACCGAGCTGTCGGCTTGGCTGATTCTTGCGGCCTTCCTGCTGGCCCTTTACAGCTTCTCTCTGGTGTGATCCGCTTGCCTGCCACCGTTTCCCCGGCGATAAATATCGTTTTGCCTATCATCATCCCATGCCAGTACCCCATCCCGAGCAACCCGAAGCAAGGCTGAACCTGCTCGACGATCAGTCGCCGCTGGCGCCCTTCAGGCAACCGGTATTCCGCATGCTGTGGATCACCTGGCTGATGGCCAATATCTGCACGTGGATGAGCGACGTGGCAGCGGCATGGACAATGACCTCGCTGAACGCCTCGCCTTTGTGGGTTGCGCTGGTGCAGACTGCGGCCAGTCTGCCGGTATTCCTGTTCGGTATCCCCAGCGGCGCTTTGGCCGACATTTTGGACCGCAAGCGCTATTTCCTGTTCACCCAGATCTGGGTCGCTGGCGTCGCTTGCCTGCTCAGCCTCGTCGTCTTTCTGGACATCCTTACGCCCGGTCTGCTGCTGCTGCTGATCTTTGCCAACGGCGTCGGCCTGGCGATGCGCTGGCCGGTTTTTTCTGCGATCGTCCCAGAATTGGTCCCCCGCATACAGTTGCCAGCCGCCCTCGCCCTCAACGGCGTTTCGATGAACGCCTCGCGCATCATCGGCCCCTTGCTGGCAGGCGCCCTGATTGCCAGCTTTGGCAGCGTCTGGGTGTTCTTGCTCAACGCCCTGCTGTCCCTGCTCGCGGCGCTGCTGATCACGCGCTGGCAGCGTCAGCACAAGCCGCACCCCTTGGGTCGCGAAAAGCTTCGTAGCGCAATGCGCATCGGCCTGCAATATGTCGCCCAGTCCCATCACCTGAAGGGTGTGCTGGCTCGCATCTCGATTTTTTTCGTCACCTCGACCGCCCTGATCGCCCTGTTGCCGCTGATCGCCAGGGGGCTCGAAGGCGGCGGGGCTGGCACTTTCACAATGATGCTGGCAGCGATGGGGTCGGGGGCGATTCTGGCGACGGCCTTCTTGCCGCGACTGCGTCGCACGCTGTCACGTGATGCGCTCGTCATGTGCGGCGCATCGGTGCAATCAGGCGCAATGATTGTGCTGGCCTTCACCACCCAGATCTGGGTTGCGGCACCGGCCATGGTGCTGGCGGGCGCTGCCTGGATCACCACAGCCAACTCATTGAGCGTTTCGGCGCAGATGGGCTTGCCCGACTGGGTACGGGCGCGCGGCATGTCCACCTACCAGATGGCGATCATGGGGTCGAACGCGATCGGTGCTGCCGTCTGGGGCCAGGTCGCAACGATGGCCAGCGTGCGCGTCAGCGTGGTGCTGGGCGCCTTGACTGGCATCACGGCCATGGCAGTTGTCAATCGCTTGATGCCGGCACAAGGCATGGTCGAAGACCTGACGCCTTCAAGCCTGTTGAAAGCACCTCAAACTGACGAACCGCCAGCCAACGGCCATGTGTTGTTGATGATCGAGTATCTGATCGATCCGGACAGAGCCGATGAGTTTCGGGACCTGATGCAGGAAAGCCGCCGTAGCCGTCTGCGCCATGGTGTCCTGCAATGGGAGTTGCTGCACGACATCAACCAACCCGGCCGTTTCATCGAAATGATCGAGGATGAATCCTGGACATCGCACCAACGAAGATTTGACCGCGTGACCACCGCCGATGTGGCGCTACGCGACCGCAAGCTGGCTTTTAACATCGGCGAGTCGCCGCCGCTGGTGACCCGCAGCGTGATGGAAACCACCATCAAGAGGTGATCCCGCTGCAGGCGCTAAGGATGCTCTGCATAACTCAACGCGAGTATGGGCAGCGCGGGTCGGGATGGGATGCAAGGCGCCTTTTGCGGCCAATAGCGAGTGCTATTGGCAATAAATGCAACGCCGCAGACCGCCCGAGGCCGAGCTAGCACAAGTCGTGAGGGGTTGTGCAGAGCATCCCTATAGGCCCGCCAAGCCTGCCGTATTGGCCGTCACAACAGGACGGCCAATGGCTTCATTTCAGATCCATCGAGCCAAAAGCCACCGGACTTTGCCCGGCCAGCCAAACCATCACCGCCCAGGCGGCCACGTTCTGCCTGAGCTTGAGCGGGTCGATCTTGTCCAGCGTGTCGTTGGCGGTGTGGTGCCAATCGAAATAATCACTGCCGTCCTGGCTCAACTCCAGCGCGGGCCAACCGTGCAGACGCATCAAATAGCCGGCATCCGGGCCAGGGTTGGCCTGATTGTCACCAGCAGCGATGCCCAAGGGCGCCAATTGAGCGGCGATCTGCGCCACGACCGGCAGCGCTTCGGCCCGCACCCGGCTCTGGAAGCGCCAGACCAGGCCGGCGCCAAAATCGCTCTCACCGACAAAGTGATGGCGCTGATTCCGGTATTTGGCCGCATAGGACTTGGTGCCATCGAAGCCGTTCTCCTCATTGGCAAACAGCACCACGCGCAGAGTGCGGCGCGGCTTGAGACCGCTGTCGAGCACAAGCTTGGCAGCGGCAGTCACGATCGCCACACCTGCGCCGTCGTCGATCGCGCCCTGCCCCAGATCCCAACTGTCGAGATGCGCGCCTATCATCACCACCTCTTCGGGTGCTGAACTGCCAGGGATCTCGGCGATCACATTGTGCGAAGTCGCCGCGATGCCGCCTTCGCTTGCCAGCGACAGATGCATCTTCACCGGTCGGCCCTGGTAGCGCGGCTGCAAGGACAAGCGCGCGATCAGATCGGCATCCGGATTGGAGACTGCCACAGCGGGTATAGCGCGGATACCTTCTTGATAACTGGTGGCCCCGGTATGGGCCAGGCGGTCATGGTCGGTGCCGATCGAACGCAAGGCAAAAGCCAGGGCGCCGCGCTTGGCGGCTTCGCTTGGCCCTTCGGTGCGGGCAGCGACTGCCTTGCCGTAGCCCGAGCCGGTGCGGCTGCGTTCGGTTTTCTGGTCGATGTAAACGATTTTCCCCGATGCGCGGTCGCTGCTGTCGGCCTTTAGCGCGGCCAGGTCGGAGTAATAGGCTATCTCGGCGTTGATACCTTCCTTGGGTGTGGCGACGCTGTTCCCCAGCGCAGTCATCACGACCGGCTGCGGAAATGGTGCGGTCAGATGTGCATGGGCGTCACCGCGCTGCCAGGCGCGCAAGGGCACAGCTTCAGCCCGAACCTCGGGGAAACCCAGCGCTTTGAGCTTGGCGACCGCCCAAGCGACGGCGCTGGCATCTCCAGCCGAACCGGCACTACGCGGGCCAACCTCGGTGACCAAGGATTCGACCAGTTCAAAAGCCAGGTCGCTCTGCAATGCCTGCTCGCGCAGACGCACCGCTTGCTCCAAGTCAGCCGGTCCGAGCAAACGCAAAGGCTCAGCGTTGACAGCACCGATGGCCATCAGACTCAGCAGCAGCAATTGACGAACAGTTCTGTCGAACGATGGTCGCTGGCGACTTGCTTCGGCAACAAGCCTCGAACTCGCGGGGAACAACAAGGCTTGTGGTTCTTGCATCTGGCGGATTTTTCTGAGGGGTTGAATTGTTCTGCTGATCGACGCTTTGACGCGCTGCGCCGAGCGCGATCCGAGCGGATGTTAACCGTGACCCATTGACCTGCCTCCAGCAGCAATTGACGTCGGCGCGGCATAAGGCGCATGCGGCCATGAATAAGCGTCTTGCAAGTACAATGAAAGCGCTTTCAAATTTGCAAAATCGACAAGGAAATTCGGCCAATGGACCATGACCAGGGATTGTCGATAAGGCTGGCGCTGCTGCTATGCGCCTGGCTGACTGCTTGCGGCGGTGCCGGCAATTCCGCTCCGGCCGATCAGGTCGCGCCTACCGTTTCCATCACCGACAACGTGACCAGCGCAAGCGCCAGCGGGCCTGTGACGCTGATTTTTCTATTCAGCGAAGACATCGGCAACAGCTTCAGCGCCGACGACATCGCCCTCAACGGCGGCACAGCCGGCAGCTTCACCATCGTCAGCGGCACCAGGGCCACGCTCGAAGTAACGCCGACCGCCAATGCGACCGGTTCCATCCAGGTCAGCGTCAGCGCAGGCAGATTCAGCGATCTGGCCAACAACAGCAATCTGTTGGTGGCGAGCTTCGCGAGGCCCTTCGACACAAGATCGGCGAGCAACGACTGGGTACTCAACTGGAGCGATGAGTTCAGCGGCAACGCGCTCGACATGTCAGTCTGGAGCTACGACATTGGCGCCAGTGGTTGGGGCAACAACGAATCACAGTATTACCAGGCACAAAACGCCGTGGTCAAGGACGGATTCCTGACCATCACGGCGAAAAAGGAGGCCGTTGGCGGGGCGCCCTACACCTCGGCGCGACTGCAGACTTCGAGAAAGAAGACCTTCACCTACGGCCGTTTTGAAATGCGCGCCAAGCTTCCGGGCACACAGGGCATGTGGCCGGCGTTCTGGCTGCTGGGCGAGACCTGCAACTCGTTCGGCCTCTATGGCGGCAACGTCAACTGGCCCAGTTGCGGGGAAATCGATGCGATGGAGATGATCGGTGGCCTCAACGATGGCTCAGGGGACTTCACCACCCATGGCACCCTGCATTATCTGAACGCCGCCGGCACTAATCCAGCGCCCTCGTTTTCCTACCGCAACGCGACCCGGCTCTCGGCAGATTTCCACACCTACACGGTGGACTGGACGCCGCAAAGCTTCACCTGGTACATCGACGGCATTCCCTTTGGCACCAAGGTGCTGACGGCCGACATGGGCATATTTCAGAAGCCCTTTTTCCTGCTGCTGAACCTTGCCGTCGGCGGCAACTGGGGCGGTTGGCCGAATGCGTCGACGGTTTTCCCGCAGACCTATGAGATCGACTACCTGCGGCATTACACCAAGACCTACCCGGCTGCAATAAATTGACCAAGCTGAGCGGCCCTGCCCTGACCTTGATCGTCAATGGCAATGACTTCAACTCGCGTCTGGACCTGCCCTGGAGCGCAGCCGGAACTATCGCCGGCTATCCCACCGCTGCGGCAACGCCCTCCGGGCCCTGATTCGGACCGGTTCGGCACCGAAGCTACCGCACAGCAACTTCAAGAACGCGCTGTTCAGCTTGGCATCGGCTTCAACCAGCTTGGTATTTTTCAAAGCCAAGCAGGCAAGGTCCTGGTGCAAGCTGTCGCGGGCCAGACCGGTTCAAGGGCCAGCTTGAATTGGCCAGCACGGCGGTACCCATCGGGCTGAGGTTCAAGCGCACATAGAGCTCGCGAATGCGCTGGCTGTCGCGTGCAAAAGAATCGGCAAAAGCCAGCAGGTAATGGGCATAGCTGACCGGCTGCGCCTGCACACCATTTGTATAAGCAGGCACATAGGTGTCAACGTTTTGCGCAGCAAAATCGAGCAGCGTTTTGCGCAGCAAAATCGAGCAGCGTTTTCCTTGCTGCCAACAAGGCATCGGCAGAGTCGAGCATAGCGGTACGGATCAAGGCGACGCGGTAGGTCGCCAACATGTCCTGCCGGCTGCGACCCGAATGGATCAAGGTCGCTTCGGGGCCGGCTTGTTCGGAAATGATGCGTTCGATCTGCAACACGTCGGTCGGGCGTTTTCCACCCGGTTGTTCAGCCTGCTGGATCGAATAAAACACCCCTTCGGCAATCGGCTTGCCCAATGCGGCGGGGATGATTTTTTCTTCCAGCAGCATCACGGTTGAGGCCATATTGATGCGGCCCATCCTGTAGAACTGATCCTGCGCCTTGCCGCGCGCGCTGGTTGCATCCTTGACGACCCTGCCGGCCAACTTGTCGGCTTCGGCCAGGCATTCGGCCGTGGTCTTGCACGCCATGTCACGGATGTCGGCGGCCAAGGCCGGCCCGGCACTGAGCATGCAGAGCAGAAGGGTTTAAATGGCGAATGGTACGTAACGATTGGTTTTCATTTTTGGCGATTGTTCCAGCGCGTCAAAGCGCCTGTTGAATAGTTTGTGAAGGCACAACCGGCTTCAGCGTCTCGTTCCGGGCTGACTCCTTGCGGACATAAAAACTCTTTACAGTATCGGTCGCCACTTGCTGAAGAAAGCTGGCAGTTTCCTGGTCGATCTGGCCAAAGTAATCATAACTACTTCCGACCGGTGATTTGCCGTAAACGCTTGCGTAGACCGTGCAAGCCGCCAGATAAGTGCCGATCAGTTCGGGATGAGTCCCGTCAGCCTTGTGCAACTTGATGCCAGGTCTGCGTTGATAGGCCAGCTCGAATGCAAGCCCGACCGGAATGACCAGCGCCCCGATCTCGTTGCCAACGCTGACATAAAGATCCTCGGTCAGGCTGATGTTCTGGGGCCTGGCCTGCCGGTGCGGTTTTACAAAAGCATGGGTGAGGTAGAGCGCAGTCTTTCCGCCCCGCTCGGTAATCACCTTGTTGAATTCGATCGCTGTTTCCCTGAACTGGCTGCTCCTGGCTATGGACAAGGGTTCGCCGCTGCCGCCTTGCAGGATCACGAGTTGGAATGGCTCCTTGACGCCGATCCGACCCGGCTTTGTCAGCTCCTGAATGGCGTGATGATTCAGCGCGGCTCCGCCGATGGTGGCTGACTTGAAAGAAATCCTGTTCTCCATCGCGGGATCGGCTGCGAGCAGCAGACGATGGACATGGTTGTGAACGCTGTCGCCGTAATACAAATAGCTGTTACCGACGAACAGCACATGGGTCGGCTGCTCGACCTGAGGCGCGGTGATCAGCGGAACTGGCGCTGCCACAGCGGACAACTGTGCAAGACACAGGGCTAGGCAGATCAGCAAGGGGTGCAAGAACATCAAGTTGTCAGGCAGTTTGGTCAGCGCGGATGTTAGCGCAGCGCCTGCAAATGCCCCTCGCTGCGGGCCGGTCTTTGCGCCGCTGAGCTTTACCCCGCTGCATCCCTAGGCGACCAATCGATCGGCTCACTGCTGCGGAATGGCCGAGTCAGTCACAACCTTCTTCCACTTGCTGACCTGATTGGCGACATAGCTCTTCATCTCGGCGCCCGATGCTGAAGGCGTCACCGAACCACCGGTGGCTTCCAGTCTTTGCCTGGTTTCAGGGTCGGCCAGGGCGGCGATGAGGGCCGCATGAAGTCGCTGGGCAATGGCGGGTGGCAATCCTTTCGGGGCCGCGATCCCCGTCCAGGAAGTGACTTCAAACCCGGGCACAGTATCGGCAACCGGAGCAACGCCGGGAAGCAACGGCACCGGTTGCGCGGAGGTCACGCCCAGCGCCCGCAGTCGGCCGCCCTCGACCTGCGCGCGGGTCACGGTGACCGAGTCGAACATCAAATCGACACGGCCGCCCAGCACATCCTGGATCGGGCCCGAACCGCCCTTGTAGGGAATATGAATCAGCTTGGTCCCCGACATCGCCTGGAACAACTCCCCTGACAAATGCTGCGTCGAACCAACACCGACCGAACTGTAGGAAACGGTATCCGGCGCTGCTTTGGCGACCGCGATGACATCGCGCAGATTGTTGAATTTGCTGGCTGAATTGACTGAAATGACGAAGGGAAATTTGCTCACCACCGACAACCAGTCGAAGTCTTCGACCGGATCGAAGGGCAGCTTCTTGTAGACCGCGCCGGACACTGCATGGCCGCCGGTCAGCAAGATCAGCGTGTAGCCGTCAGCATTGGCCTTGGCCACCATGCCTGATGCCACATTGCCGCCAGCGCCCAATTTGGCTTCCACCACCACGGGCTGTCCGAGTTCCTTGGCCAGCCCTGCTGCCACGATGCGCGCAATCACGTCGGCATTGCCTCCGGCGGCAAAGCCCTGCATCAGGGTGATCTGCCGTTCCGGAAAGGCGGCGAATGAAAAAGCCGGCAATGCCGCGGCGATTGAAATCAGGATGCGTCGAATCATTTGGATGTCCCCGGTGAGTTGTCTGTTTCGTCGGTGGCAATTTTGGCGCGCTCGCGGCCGATCGGGTCGCCATGTCCATTCAGTGGACATTCAATTGATCCTGGAACGA
Organism: Roseateles toxinivorans; assembly: GCA_945898095.1. GTDB lineage: Bacteria > Pseudomonadota > Gammaproteobacteria > Burkholderiales > Burkholderiaceae_C > Paucibacter_A > Paucibacter_A toxinivorans_A. The sequence goes on from CAMDHE010000103.1 coordinate 9,457, forward strand.
GCACCTGCGCCGCCGCGGGGCGTCCGCGGAAGTCTTGTGATGCCACTCGTGCAGTATGCGACGACGGGCAGAGCGGCGCTGGCCAGAAGAATGTCTCTACGACTAGCGAGCATAGGACGGGGCACGGGCGAGGCTGTTTGTGCTGCCTAAGGGCCTCGCGATTGAGAGGTTGGGCGCTCTGCCCACGCTGTACAGATTTCCTCTTGAGTTGTACAATAAAACGTACTTATCGAGAGGCTTGCCATGGATGCCATTACCTACTCTTCAGCCCGTGCCAACCTGGCTCGGACTATGGATCGTGTTTGCGAAGACCACGAGGCTTTGATCATTACCCGCAACGGCGAACAGGCGGTTGTGATGCTGTCTTTGGAGGACTACCAAGCTCTTGAGGAAACTGCCTACTTGCTGCGTAACCCCGCCAATGCCAAGCGTCTGCTTTTTGCGACCGCTCAACTGAGCGCTGGTAACGGCGTAGAGCGGAAGCTGGCCAAGTGAAGTTGATCTTCGCTGATGAGGCATGGGAAGACTACCTCTACTGGCAAAAGCAGGACAAGAAGATGGCTGAACGAATTAACAAGCTGATTGCCGAAGTAAAGCGAGAGCCATTCTCTGGAGTTGGAAAGCCTGAACCGCTCAAGCACGCACTCTCTGGCTATTGGTCTCGGCGCATCAATGACGAACACCGAATGGTCTACAAGATCGAGGGCGATTCTCTTCTGCTTGCACAGCTTCGATATCACTACTGAGACGCCGAACGAGCTAAGCGGGCGCCGACGGCAGAACGCCGGACCCGGGCTTGGGAAAATGTACCGCGTACTGCTTAGCGCCAGACCGGGCCTGGTGGCCTGCCGTTGGCGCTCCGCTTGAGCGAGGGGTTCGGCGGCGCTGCGGCCAACGTAACATGGCCAAGTTTGCTAGGAGGCACTATGCTGAAACTACTGACTGGCTTGGTCCTTTGCCTAGCTCTCAGCCCCGCGCTGGCACAGGCGACGTCGCCCAAACCAATATTTGATCCTGAGCTTGCAAAGACAGTGGGCGCGGACGACTATGGCATGCGAGGCTACGTGTTGGTTGTCTTGAAGACCGGCCCGACTGCGATGCCTGCCGGAAAGGAGCGCGACGAGATGTTCAAGAGCCACTTTGCGAACATCAATCGACTGGCGGCTGAGGGCAAACTGGTTCTTGCCGGGCCATTTGACGGCGTGAACGGTTGGCGGGGTCTTTTCGTCTTCGCAGTGCCGGACATCGAGGAGGCCAAACGGCTCACGGCAACGGACCCTGTCATCAGTAGCGGCGAGATGGTGGCCGAGTACCACAAGTACTACGGTTCAGCGGCACTGATGCTCGTGAATGAAGCGCACGGCAAGGTGGCGAAGAAGAGCTTTTGACGGACGCTTACCTTGCGCGGTGCGGCTTGTTGCGCCGCGTTTGACTCAAACGGCAGGCGACGCGCGAAGCCCGGTGACTGTGCGTTTGAAGGAAGGGTTAGCGAAGTAATCGGCCCCGTGCCGCAAATCTCGCCGAAAAAACACACAAAACAAATCATTGAAAATCAACGACTCAAGGTGTGCTTCTTAAGAGACCTCACTCTGGCAGCCTGCAGGCTTGAAGACTCTTTCGGTTGACGCTGGATGCTTGAGCAACGCTGCTGCAGGCCGTATGGGCCGGCGAACGAGTTCACCTTTGCAGTTTGGGCAGATGTTGTTCAGTCTTGTCTCCGCGCAGGGGCGGCAGAAAGTGCATTCAAAGGTGCAGATTCGCGCCTCCGCAGATTCGTTCGGAAGGTCTGTGTTGCAGCACTCGCAGTTTGGACGGAGTTTGAGCATGCTGGCTATCTACCTTGGGGGAAAAGTGATCGCCAGTCTACTCCGCCTCGACCGCAAAGCGCGCCTTTGGCGCGCACCACCGAGTTCACCACCACCGCGCCCGCAACTGCTGTGCCGGTGCTGCGGCGCTGCGATAGTCATCGTGCGCCGACGAATCTTGCCGTCCTTGGTCGAACCGCCGTGTCCCCATCGTGAGCAAAATTTGAGCAGATAAGCCGCACCACTACGACTGCGCACCAGCGCCCGACGGGGGCTGCGGGGAGGCTTTAGCCCAATGCGGCGAAACACCGCCTCAGTGAGTCAAAAAATGTGTCTCCGGGCACCGGGCGGTTACTACTGACTGCCTGCATCGTCGGACCGTTCGGGCTTTGATCAACGCAAAGTCCGACGCATCCGGAAAAACAAAAAAGCTATTTGCAGTGCCTTCGAACCGGGCTCATCCAACAACCGGTTCAGATCGCGGCTGCGCTTCGCTGGCGCGATCTAACCTTATTCGTTAGGCCTCACTGGCGGCAAGTGTGCTCATCTCTTTGTACGTGTAAATGGCACTTATAGTGGGTTGAGCGTTGGTGACCGCAACCATGGCCCGTGCAATCTGCGTCGTTTGGATCGGGCGATACTTTGCTGGCATCAGCGGCGACACCAGCGACAGCACGGCCGTGAGCGCCCAAGGTGTGTGCTGAGAGCCGATGATCAGTGATGGCCGAAAGATGCTGACCACTTGTATGCCTTGATCAAGTACGGCTTGTTCGGATTCCCCCTTCACTCTTGAGTAACGCGGCATGCCTGCGGCTCCTGATCCGGTCTCGCTAGCCTTGATATCTGCCCCGATGGCTGACATAAATGCAAGGTGCTGAACTCGTCCAGAGTCCTTCAATCCAGCGGCAAACGCAGCATTGAGTTCAACATCTACTGCTCGATGCTGTGCCAGAGAGAGGCTTGCAGTGCCTGCACCCACGCCAAGAACACTAAAGCCTACGGCGTCCGAGTCACAGTCGCACAATGCTGCTGTGACGGTCTGCCGTAGTGCTAACGGCTGCATGTCGGGTACCAACCGCTCGTCAACGGTGGATATAGCGCCGGCGCTCTGAAGGATCGAACGCCGGCCGACGACGACCACGCGGGTAAAGCGCGTCGAGCGCACGATCTCCGCTAGTAGCGCTTTGCCAACTGAGCCTGAGGCTCCAAGGATGATTGCTGAAGTACCGGGCATACTGGTTTGTGCGGCCTAACATTGTTACAGGGCGACTGTTTTGCGTCCCAACTTGGCATCAGCCGCCATCCAAAAGGTTCGAGGAGGGACCTTCTTCGCGCTGTTTACTGTTGTTGCATACAACATTAATCTTCCAGCAAAGGTAGCACCGGTGGTCGTTGTTCGTCTTGGTTCGGCGTTGAATTAGACACTGAGTACACACCGACACAAAAAAAGCGCCTAACGTCTCCGCTAAGCGCTTGAATTACATGCATATTTTGGTGGGCGGTACAGGATTTGAACCTGTGACCCCTGCCGTGTGAAGGCAGTGCTCTACCACTGAGCTAACCGCCCTGAATTTCGTTGCGAAACAATCGTTCTGTCCCGGGCAAGCCTTGGATTATGCCATGAGCAATCGCTGGCTGATCAAGCGCCTTGCCAGATTCTTTTACCGCCGCTGGCTTTATCGAGTTCGGCCAAGACCGCAAGATGGGCCTGCTGCTCGGCTTCACTTGCTTGCAGCACCGGCAAGTCAAAACGGCTGAGATCGACTGCGGCGAGCTTGAATTCAGCCGACTTCGAGCGGTCGCCCGAATCGTCCATTACCAGCGAATCCTGCCCTCGGGTCAGGCGGATATAAACCTCGGCCAGTAACTCGGCGTCGAGCAAAGCACCATGCAAGGTGCGCCCCGAGTTGTCGACCTCGAGGCGCCGGCAGAGCGCGTCGAGCGAGTTCGATTTACCCGGGAACATCGCGCGCGCCATCAGCAAGGTATCGCGAACGCCGGCCACGCTGTCGGTGATCGGCGGGCGCTTCAGGCGGCGCATTTCGGCATTGATGAAGCCGATGTCAAACGGTGCGTTGTGGATCACCAACTCGGCCCCGGCGATGAATTCGAGCAACGGTTCGACGACCTGGGCAAACAAGGGCTTGGTCGAGAGGAACTGCTCGGTCAGCCCATGGACCCGCAATGCGTCTTCATGGCTGGCGCGCTGAGGGTTGATGTAGAGGTGCAGGTTGTTGCCGGTCAACTGCCGGTTGACCATCTCGATGCAACCGATTTCGATGATGCGGTCGCCGCCTTCGGCCATCAAGCCGGTGGTCTCGGTGTCGAAAAATATCTGGCGCATCGCTTCAAGCCTTTTTGTTGCGGGCGTAAGCCCAGATCGCCAGACCCAGGGCCACCATGGGCATGCACAACCATTGACCCTGGCTGAGATTCAATGCACGCAAGCCAAGGAAGTCGTCGGGCTCGCGGAAATACTCGGTGATGAAACGCAAGATGCCGTAGCCGACCATGAACATGCCTGACACCTGACCGGTAGCACGCGGCTTGCGCGCATAGAGCCAGAGCAGCGCAAAAAGCAGCAGGCCTTCGCCAAGAAATTGGTAGATCTGAGATGGGTGACGGGGCAGCAGCGAACCCGATTGCGGGAACACCATCGCCCAGGGCAGACTCGGGTCGGTCGCCCTGCCCCAGAGCTCGCCGTTGATGAAATTACCAACCCGGCCGGCCGCCAGCCCTGTGGGCACGCAAGGTGCGATCAGATCGGTGACTTCAAAGAATTTCCGGCCGCGCAGTTTGGCGAACAGCGCCATCGCCAGGATCACCCCGAGCAAGCCGCCGTGAAATGCCATGCCGCCCTTCCAGACCGCCAGCACTTCAAACAGGTTATGCAGGTAATAGTCAGGCTTGTAAAACAGCACATATCCAAGCCGCCCACCCAGCACCACGCCGAGCACGCCGAAGAAAAGCAGGTCGTCGACATCGCGCCGGGTCCAGTTCTTTGCAGCGAATTGCGGCTGTGCGATGCGCCGATTGGCCAGCCAGATGAACATGCCGAAGGCGGCCAGATAGGTCAGTCCGTACCAATGCACGGCCAGCGGTCCGAGCTTGATGGCGATCGGGTCAAACTGCGGGTGAACCCACATGGCGGCATTCCTTTTGGACTTGACGAGTCGGCCATCATAGCCAGCCAACGGGCCGCAAGGCCGAACCGGCTGCGCGACAAAGCCAGGACTGTTTGTCGCCCCGGGCGCGTTCTCTCCTTTGCGCAAATAGAATGCTGGCTGACCCGCAGCGCATATCGCCGCTGCCGCTACTGAACCAGCCCCGAAGGAGAACCCGATGAGCTTCAACCGCCGCAGCAAAACGATCACCGAAGGTGTGGCCCGCGCACCGAATCGTTCGATGTATTACGCCATGGGCTACACGGAGGAGGATTTCTCCAAGCCGATGATCGGTATCGCCAACGGGCATTCGACGATCACGCCCTGCAATTCGGGCTTGCAAGTGCTGGCCGACGCAGCCGTGATCGCCTTGAAGGAAGCCGGCGCCAATCCGCAGACTTTCGGCACGCCGACGATTTCGGACGGCATGGCGATGGGCACCGAAGGCATGAAGTTCTCGCTGGTGTCGCGTGAAGTAATTTCGGACTGCGTCGAAACCTGTGTCGGCGGCCAGTGGATGGATGGCGTGATGGTCATCGGCGGCTGCGATAAGAACATGCCCGGCGGCCTGATGGGCATGCTGCGCGCCAATGTGCCGGCGATTTTTGTTTACGGCGGCACGATCATGCCGGGTCGCTACAAGGGCGAGGACCTGAACATTGTCAGCGTGTTCGAAGCGGTCGGCCAATATTCCGCCGGCAAGATGAGCGAGGAGGATTTCAAGCAGATCGAGAAACTCGCAATTCCGGGCAGCGGCAGTTGCGGCGGTATGTACACGGCCAATACGATGAGTGCAGCCTTCGAAGCGATCGGCATCAGCCTGCCGTTTTCAAGCACCGAAGCAAACGTGCATGAAGAGAAAATCACCTCGACCAAGGAGGCTGCCCGCCTGCTGGTCGAGGCCGTCAAGGCCGACCTGAAGCCGCGCGACATCATTACGCGCCGGTCGATCGAGAACGCGGTGGCAGTGATCATGGCAACCGGCGGCTCGACCAACGCGGTGCTGCATTTCCTGGCGATCGCGCATGCGGCCGAGGTCGAATGGTCGATCGACGACTTCGAACGGATGCGCCGCAAGATCCCGGTGCTCTGCGATCTGAAGCCGAGTGGCAAATATCTGGCGGTCGATCTGCACCGGGCCGGCGGCATTCCGCAGGTGATGAAAACGCTGTTGAAGGCCGGTCTGCTGCACGGCGACTGCATCACCATCACCGGCAAGACGGTGGCGGAAAACCTGGCGGACATCCCCGATTCGCCACGCGCCGACCAGATGGTAATCCGCGACATCGACGCGCCGATTTATGCCCAGGGCCATCTGGCGATCCTGCGTGGCAATCTGTCGCCCGAAGGCTGTGTGGCCAAGATCACCGGCTTGAAGAGTCCGGTGATGACCGGCCCGGCGCGGGTCTTCGACGACGAGCAATCGGGCTTGGCCGCGATCATGGCCGGCAAGATCGTTGCTGGTGATGTGATGGTGCTGCGCTATCTGGGGCCCAAAGGCGGCCCGGGTATGCCGGAAATGCTGGCGCCTACCGGGGCCTTGGTCGGGCTCGGGCTCGGCGAATCGGTGGGTCTGATCACCGATGGCAGGTTCTCGGGCGGTACCTGGGGCATGGTGGTCGGACATGTGGCGCCTGAAGCCTACGAAGGCGGCGTGATTGCGCTGATCCATGAGGGCGACATGATCACCATCGACGCGCACCAGTTGCTGCTCGAACTGCGGGTCAGCGATGCCGAACTGGCGATCCGCAAGGCCGCCTGGAAGCAACCGGCGCCGCGTTATACCCGTGGCGTACTGGCCAAGTTCGCCAAATGCGCGTCCAGCGCCAGTTCCGGCGCAGTGCTGGACAAGTTTGAGTGATCTCGCTTGCGAGATCAGCCGGTGCCGCTTGCGGCGCGGGCCCGCTGCCGCGAAGCGGCAAGGATCAAATTTGCGCCACAAGTTTGAGTGATCTCGCTTGCGAGATCAGCTATCGCCGCTTGCGGCGCGGGCCCGCTGCCGCGACGCGGCAAGGATCAAATTTGCGC